>NZ_CP128153.1:1136875-1446250 GCF_030292155.1 Bacillus sp. DX3.1
TTAGAGCATTTTTGTTTGCAGATTTTAAGTGAACACACTGAGAACGGTGAAATGTATCCATCGCCAGTTGCGCTTCAATATCGTAATAAGTTTGCGGAAGTTCTTGTTGATGAATATCAAGATACGAACTTTGTGCAGGAGTCGATTATTAAACTTGTAACGAAAGATTCAGAGCGAGAAGGTAATTTATTTATGGTCGGCGACGTAAAGCAATCTGTTTATCGGTTTCGATTAGCAGAACCTGGCTTGTTTTTAGGAAAATATAAACGTTTTACGTCTGAAGGAATAGACGGCGGTATGAAAATTGATTTAGCGAAAAACTTCCGAAGTCGTCATGAAGTGTTAGCTGGCACGAACTTTATTTTTAAACAGATTATGGGCGAAGCAGTTGGGGAAATTGACTATGATGCGGATGCAGAGTTAAAGCTAGGAGCGAGTTATCCAGCAGGTGACGATGTCGCAGCCGAACTGTTATGTATTCATCAATCTGATAAAGAAGTGTCAGATGGAGAAGAAGGTGTGGAAGTCGAAAAAGCGCAACTAGAAGCACGTCTCATTGCACAAAGAATAAAGGCGATGGTTGATTCCGGATATGAAGTATATGACCGTAAAACAGATAGTATGCGCCCTGTGAAATATCGTGATTTTGTTATTTTACTTCGTTCGATGCCATGGGCACCGCAAATTATGGAAGAGTTGAAATTACAAGGTATTCCTGTTTATGCAGAACTAGCGACAGGTTATTTTGAAGCGACAGAAGTGAACATCATGATGAATATCTTTCGGGTGATTGACAATCCGATGCAAGATATTCCGCTTGCAGCTGTACTGCGCTCGCCGATTGTCGGATTACATGATGAGGAACTCGCGATGTTACGTGCTCATGAAAAGAAAGGTTCGTTTTATGAAGTAATGCGCTCGTTCTTACAAGGTGCACCGCTCGAGGAAGAGGCAGAGTTACACAGGAAATTACAATGGTTTTATGATCTCCTGCAAGGCTGGCGAGAATTTGCCCGTCAGCAGTCGCTTTCTGATCTCATTTGGAAAGTATATCGTGAAACAGGTTATTATGATTTTGTCGGTGGTCTTCCAGCAGGAAAGCAGCGTCAGGCCAATTTACGTGTGTTATATGATCGTGCTCGTCAATATGAAGCAACGTCTTTCCGCGGGTTATTCCGTTTTCTGCGTTTTATTGAACGGATTTTAGAGCGCGGTGATGATATGGGAACAGCAAGAGCGCTTGGTGAACAAGAAGATGTTGTCCGCATTATGACCATTCATAAAAGTAAAGGGTTAGAGTTTCCGGTTGTATTCGTAGCGGGACTAGGGCGCCGCTTTAATACGCAAGATTTAATGAAGCGCTTCTTATTACACAAAGATTTCGGTTTCGGATCGCAATTTATTGATCCGCGTAAACGAATTAAATATACGACGCTATCGCAGTTGGCAATTAGGCGGAAAATGAAGATGGAACTGATTGCCGAAGAAATGCGAGTATTATATGTTGCGTTAACACGTGCAAAAGAAAAACTCATTTTAATCGGTACGGTGAAGGATAAAGACAAAGAGATAGAAAAGTGGCTGGATGCACGGGAACATACCGATTGGTTGTTACCAGATTATGTTCGCGCGGGAGCATCTTGTTATTTAGATTGGATTGCACCATCATTATATAGGCACCGTGATAGTGAAATGCTTCTTGAACTTGGACAGGGAAACATTCCAAATGATATTTATCAGTATGACGCAAGCTGGAAAGTTGAGGCTATTGATGGTGCAAGTTTGCAGGCGCCAGAACCAATTCAAGAAGAAAAACAAGAACTATTAGAAGCACTTCGTGAGAAGAAGCCTGTTCCAGTAGAGAGCGAACGAAAAGAAGAAGTATACGCGCGGTTAACATGGCAATATGCATATGGAGAAGCAACAGCACATCGAGCAAAACAGTCTGTCACGGAAATTAAGCGAAACTATCAATCGGAAGATGGAAGTGATCATGCTTTTATTAAAAAGATACGTGCGCCTATCCAAACGCGCCCGCGGTTTATGGAGAAAAAAGGACTGAGTTATGCGGAACGTGGAACAGCTGTACACGCTGTGATGCAGCATGTGAATTTGAAAAAGCCAATTACAGCAGAAACAATTCAAGAACAAATTGCTGAAATGGTGAATAAAGAATTGTTAACATTTGAGCAGGCAGAAGAGATTGCAGCTGAGAGAATCGTTGCTTTCTTTGATACGGAGCTTGGGAAACGGGTACTGGCTGCGAAAAGTGTAGAACGCGAAGTGCCATTTACAATGATGTTATCAGCAGAGGAAGCGTATCAAAATTGGCAAGGAGAGCATGAAGAATCTGTGCTTGTGCAAGGTGTCATCGATTGCATGATGGAAGAGGAAGACGGCGTTGTATTAGTTGATTTTAAAACTGATACCATTGAAGGGCGTTTTCCAGGTGGATTTGATCAGGCAAGACCTGTTTTAGAAGATCGCTATAAAGTACAGCTTACATTGTATGGAAAGGCACTGGAGAAAAGTTTAGGTCAGCCTGTGAAGGGAAAATATTTATACTTTTTTGATGGAAATCATGTGCTACGAGTAGATGAGTAACTACTTCGTTCTTAAAATGGATTCGAAGATAGCCATCATCAAAGTTTGTTAGAATAAAAAAATCAAAACAAATAAAAAAGTAGGGGGCTTCCTCCTACTTTTTTATGCTGTTCCAATTTGATCTTGATCGGCAACGTCCGAATCAAATGTATTTGTTGCACTGACACCGTTGAATGTACTGACAACAAAACCAACATTTGATGCGCCTGATCCGTTATAGGCTTTCGTATTTTCTTTCGGGGATACGTTATAAAAATCACCTAAATTGAAAGAACCGTTGCTATTTTGAACGATAAGGTTTCCAACGACAGAGGGCATGTTTTTCACCTACTTCATCAGTCTTCTTTAACATTATTATATGATTCATTTTTATAAAGGTTCATCAGTGATGTATTGACGAATTTGAAGGAGGCGTGCGTTGTTAAAAGCATAATCAACTGAACCAATGTGAAAACAAGCGGAATTTAAAAGGGCACGAATAGTAACATCATTTACTTCAATAAAAGGGCATTCATTGATGACGTTCATTTTGATATCGGTTGATCGAGATGGAATTGTGATTTCATTATCTGTAAAGATAGCATAAGCATCTAATTTACCTTCTTGTTCTAAGAAGTAAGGAATTTCACGATGTACGGCAAGTGATCGGCTTATTAATTCCATCTGATTGGAATCACCGACTTGAAAAACTCCAGAAATCCCCATAGAGATAACAGAGGAACGATGAACAACTGAAATATGTCGAAACATTAAGAACCCTCCTTAACCTCGAGCGGTAGGAACATCGGTAACTAGAGGTACAAAAGCTCCCTCTATCACAGATTCCAAAGGCGTATCGAGAATTGAAGAAAGAATGAGAAGGTTGGCATCACCAATTAAAAATAGCGCTGAGGAAGAGATACCGTTCATTTTTATCGTACCAACTTTTATTTCACGATTTACAACAGTAAAATTCATACATACTTACTCCTTTCGGAAGTTGCTTGGTATGTGCTGAATAAAGGAAAGGAATGCTTTATCAATATCTTGTTTCATAGCTTGAATGATTACATCTTTCATATACTGGGGATCTGATGCAATGTCTTCATACGGCTGTACTTGTGATAAGTAGTAAGGAAGGCGATGCTCCATTTGTTTTTTTATATCGTCAATCATCATTTGTCGATACATATTATCCAGTGGTGTCCGTTCTTCTTGTTCAAAATGAAGAATGCGTTTATATGCTTCTTCGTCTAAATAGCGATGCATCTCTTGAATGATGTCTTGATAAAAATCAGGATTTGTTTGTGTTTCTGGATTTACTTTTAATGTTTCGGTATCTACTTGAAAATCTTCAATCTGTTGGTCTTTGCTTGTAAATGGATTTAAGCCGATGTTTAATGTACCATTTAAATTTTCTACTTTTAGTTGGTCAAATTTGTATTCTACTTTTCCTATAGAAGAGGAGGGACGGCTTTTTAGTTCATCAAGCTCTTCCGTTAATAAGCGTACTTTTTCTTCTAAAGCATTGATTGTTTCTTGTTGTTTTTGAAGAACTTGTTGGAATTGTTGTAAGTACGTGTATATATCTTGATTCACTGCGTGAAACCTCCTTTTCAACAGGGAGGGTGTGTTGAGCTGCTCTATATGTTTATGACAAAAACAGCTTAAGAAGAACTAGACGCCGGCTTAATAGAAATAATTTGTCCTTTTGCTGTAAGGGGGCGAAGTGGCTCTGTAAATCCACCAGTATTTGAGAACTTAGATAAAGCTTTAATGCTTCCGGCACTTCCAATTTGAAAAACCGATGATGTTGTAATGCTATCTATTTTTATACTGTTAATGATAATACTTTGATGTACGTAGAAATTCATTTTCCATTCGCCTCCTTTAAGTGGACCCGATGATGGCCTGATCGACTACGTCTTGATCATTGACATTTGTTGAGCTTTCATAATTGTACACAGAAACAGCTTCACCAACATTAAAAGAACCAGCTCCTGCAAAGGCGCGAGAATAACTAATCGGCCGAATCGCAAATACATCTCCTATATGAAAAATACCACTTGATCCAATGTTAGCGATATGGATATGTCCAACCATTGCTGGCATAGAAAACACCTTTCATATTAAAATTTTCATATTTGTCCGTTTTTAAAGGACTATTTTAGAATAGAAATTTCCTTATAGAGTGCGTGTTCAAAAAGGAGGTAAAGAGAGCCGGGTAGTTCGAGGTGCAGAAGCCAGAAGGATACGGCGTGTAGATTGAACTACATGAGTACCGGAGTGGCGACGTAACGAAGAAATAGGGCAGCTATCTTTACCGGACTTTTTGAACATCCTCTTATAGTATTGTATGGGCATTTTTACTAAAATGTGTCTTTTTTTAAATAAAAGACACACACAATTTAGTGTGTGTCTGTATCTGTGTTTTGAGTGGGGAGACAATATGCGTCTATAACCAGAACAACGTTTAAGAGCCTGTCCAGTTCTTGACTACAAATAACTGTTTTTTGAGAGGTTATTCCATAGCGTTCAGCAAAATACATCATTTTTTCACGCTTCTTTTCAATTGCTTGCTCAAACATAGAATCGGCTCCATCTCCTTATAGATTTTAAGAGTATCTGTAGTACATATTATACAAACTTTCCATAAAAAAGAAATACATTCGCTAAAAATAGTAAAAATTCTACATTTTTTCCTAAAGGAGTTCATGAATAAACAAAAAACGCAAAGAATATTGTGGAAACTCGAATGTGTTAGCAGGTTTTTTTTCAGGCGATGCGAATACAATTATATTGTATGAGTTTTAGGATGGAGAGTGGAAATGATGCGGTTGGTTACAGTGAAGAAAGAAGAAAAGATATTTGTCGGTGTTGTGGATGATTATGAGCACACGGTGCTGCATATAAGAGAGGCACAGAAACAAAAAGGGGAAAAGGTTACAGTTCCTATCACGATGTTAGAATGCATTGAGCAAGGAAATGCATTTATTGAAAAGGTAAATGAGATTGTAAGATGGGCAAAAGAGAATGAAACGACGGCGTATTATCTATTATCAGATGTCAAAATATTAGCTCCTATTCCTCGGCCGAGAAAGAATATTCTTTGTGTCGGAAAAAATTACCGAGATCATGCGATAGAAATGGGTGGAGAGGAAGCGGTACCTAAGGATATTATGATTTTCACAAAGGCGCCAACAACTGTCATTGGAGATGGGGAGCAGATTCATAGTCATCCACATGCAACGAATGAACTGGATTATGAGGGAGAACTTGCGATTGTTATTGGGAAACGTGGGAAACAAATCGCGAAAAATAAGGCTCTTGAACATGTTTTCGGTTATACAATTTTGAATGATGTAACGGCTCGAGATATTCAAAGAAAGCATAAACAATTTTTCTTAGGAAAAAGTTTCGATACATTTTGTCCAATGGGACCATATTTAGTGCATAAGACGTATATTGAAAGTCCAAATGAGTTAAACGTTGAGACAAAAATTAATGGGGAAGTGCGCCAATCCTCGAATACTGCAAATATGATGTTTTCTATAGAAGATATTATTTCTATCGTAAGTAAAGGGATGACGTTAGAGCCTGGAGATATAATTGCAACAGGAACACCAGCTGGAGTTGGGAAAGGTTTTACACCCCCAAAGTTCCTGCATGCTGGCGATGAGGTAATGATAACAGTGCAACATATTGGAACTCTCCACAATACAGTCAAATAGTAGCGTGCGTGTTCCTTATATTTGGCTCATCCCTATATTATTTGCATTGCATAACGCTGAAGAGTATTATTCTTTTCCTGAAATGAAATATGTACAACCAATTCGTATGGAATAAAACAAGCTGCCTCCAGTGAGGCAGCTTGTTTGTATTATGATAATACCGCTTTAATTTTTTGGAACGCCCATTCTAAATCTTCTTCAGAAATGACAAGAGGCGGTGCGATACGAATTACATTTTCGTGTGTTTCTTTACATAGTAACCCTGCTTCTTTTAATTTTTCACAGTATGGACGAGCAGATTCGTTTAATTCGATTCCGATAAATAATCCTTTACCACGTATTTCTGTAATCATCGGATTATCGATTTCTTTTAATTGTCCTACTAATTTTTCTCCTAATTGAAGAGAACGTTCTGTTAATTTTTCATCTAATAATACGTCAAGAGCTGCGATAGAAACAGCACATGCAAGTGGGTTACCACCAAATGTAGAGCCGTGAGAGCCTGGTTCAAATACTTCTAAAATATCGCGGTTTGCTGCAACACAAGAGATTGGGAACACGCCTCCACCTAATGCTTTTCCAAGTATGTACATGTCAGGAATTACGTTGTCCCAATCGCATGCGAATAATTTCCCAGTACGCCCTAAACCAGTTTGGATTTCATCAGCTACAAATAAAACGTTTTCTTTTTTACATACATCAAATGCTGCTTGTAAGAAACCTGCTGGTGGAATGTTAATTCCTGCTTCTCCTTGAATTGGCTCTAAAATAAATGCTGCTGTATTTGGTGTGATCGCAGCTTTTAATGCATCTAAATCGCCGTAAGGAATGACAACAATACCAGGAAGCATTGGTCCAAAGCCGCGTTTGTATTCCGGATTAGATGACATGGAAACAGCACCCATTGTACGACCGTGGAAGTTATCTTCACAAACAATAATTTCAGCTCTATTTTCTTCTACTTTTTTTACGTCATATGCCCAGCGGCGTGCTGTTTTGATTGCAGTTTCAACAGCTTCCGCACCTGTATTCATTGGAAGTACCATATTTTTATTTGTTAATTTCGCTACTTTTTCATACCAAGGACCTAATTGATCGCTATGAAATGCACGTGAAGTTAATGTAACACGGTTCGCTTGATCAATTAATGCATTGATGATTTTTGGATGACGATGACCTTGGTTTACTGCGGAATATGCACTAAGCAAGTCCATATAGCGATTGCCTTCAGGATCTTCTACCCAAACACCTTCTGCTTTGGCAATTACGATTGGTAGCGGATGATAGTTATTTGCCCCGTATGTGTCAGTTAGTTCGATAATATCTTTTGTTTGAATCATGATAGTTCCCCCTTTTGTTATTACAAGAAGTTTGTAAATACTCTAAATATTATATCATTTAAACTGGAAAAAGCGAAATATTTCCTGAAAAGAAATGGACATGGTATCATATAAAGTGAAAAAGTGTGAATAGAGGAGGGGGATTACATGACAACACACATGCATATTACCGCATGGGCGTTAGGGCTTATTTTATTCTTCGTGGCGTATTCAATGTATACGGCAGGAAGAAAAGGTAAAGGCGTACATATGGGGCTTCGTCTTATGTATATTATCATCATTGTAACAGGGTTCTTACTGTATCAAAGCATTATGAAAACAGCAACAGGTAATGCACATATGTGGTATGGCTTAAAAATGGTAATTGGCGTTTGGGTCATTGCTGCAATGGAAATGATTCTTGTGAAAACAAGTAAGCAAAAACAGGCAGGAGCATTTTGGGTTCAATTTATTATCGCGTTTGTCGTTGTGCTATATTTAGGCTTACGATTACCGATAGGATTTTCACCATTTGCGTAAAAGACAACCGTCTTATTTCTCTATAAAGGGGAGTAGGATGGTTTTTTTAATCTCCTGTTTAACTTGAAAAAGGAATAAAGTTGTAACTAAAACGGTTACGTGTATAGATTGATGTCAGAGGAGAGAGAAGTATGAAAACATATATTGGACGTACAGTTGAAGTGAGATATGAAAATGGCCTTGTGTTTCGAGTTACTTATCAGAATGAAACGACTTTAAGATGGGAAGCTGTAGCTGGTCCGAAAAAAGGACAAACTGGAGAGGAAATCATTACCGCGATGGAAGTTGCCTCAGGTATTTATTTCTTGAACTGGATTGAAAACGATGGCTTAACAATTAGTCAAATATTGAACTTGCATGAAATGAAAATGAATACATTTATGACGTTTGAGAATGGTGAAGATAGACAAAGTCTGTTTGAAACAGCTACAGTTACAAATGTTCCGACAAAATAAAAAAAACGCTTATTCACTTGCGAATGAGCGTTTTTTTTATTTTGTACTCAAGTTGCATCTACATGTAATTGTTCCCCGTTTGTTTTTGTGAATTGAAATATATTTTTATTACATGTAGAAAATCGAACATAGTGATGATGTAAAGCGCAAATCATTTCTTCATTATCAAATAAGAGAATATTTACGCCTTCGCAATGCTGCTCCTTCGGCTGGAACGATAAGAAATTATGACAGTATATACAGTCATATAAAGAATAACCCAGTGACTGTAATGTTTCTGTCAATAATGAAAAAGTAGTATCAGGTAGTTCTTCTAGCCACTCGTGATAACTCAGCAGCAACTTTTTGCGAATACGCACTGTTTCACCGTCTTGTAATGGGTGATGCTCATTGGCGACTTGTAAGATATTTTGTTCATAAAATCGTGCCGGTAGCCAATTGTTGTTATATAAAACTTCAAATCCATCTTCAATGATATCCTCTAATAAAAATGCCTCGTCATTTTCATCATCAAAGAATATCCATTCGTCGTTTATATACTCCACGTTTCCGATTGTATGCGCACGCGGTTGATTATACAAAATATGTTTGCGTTGTTTCATTTGTGATTTCTCCTTTTTTATAGAAGTGTCTGTTCTTGTTATAGACAGTTCCGCCTTTCTTTATAACAAAGGAACATACAATGGAATTTGGGCATAGAATAAGAACGGGTTTCGTAAAGTTATACGGATATAAGATAGGAAGGGTGATTCGCATGTGTGGGATTACAGGATGGATTGATTATAAACGTTCATTAGAGCAGGAAAGAGAAACGGTTACAAAAATGGCAGAAACACTTGCAAAACGGGGGCCAGATGATACAAATGTATGGATAAAAAGGCACGTTGCTTTCGGACATAAACGGTTAATTGTGGTGGATCCTGAAGGTGGAAAGCAACCGATGACGTGTTTGAAAGAAGAGAAATATTATACGATTTGCTATAATGGTGAGCTCTATAATACAGAAGATATTCGCAAAGAATTGTTGCAGAGAGGCTATACATTTAAAGGACATTCTGATACAGAAGTATTATTAGCTTCTTATATAGAATGGAAAGAGGAATGTGTTGATCATTTAAATGGGATATATGCATTTGCGGTTTGGGATGAGAAAAAAGAGCAAGTATTTATTGCGCGTGATCGATTAGGCGTGAAGCCATTATTTTATAAATACGATAATGGAAGGCTACTATTTGGTTCAGAGCTAAAAGCCATTTTAGCTCATCCAGATGTGAAGGCAGAAGTTACGAAAGAGGGACTTGCGGAAGTGTTTGGTTTAGGACCATCTCGAACTCCTGGACATGGTATATATGCGGGAGTACAAGAGCTTCGTCCAGGACACGTCCTTACATTTTCGAAAAATGGTTTGTGTATATGGCGATATTGGAATGTTGAGAGTAAAAAGCATGAACATTCATTTGAGGAAACAGTAGAGCAAGTAGGTTTTCTTTTGAAGGATGCGATTACAAGGCAATTGGTTTCGGATGTTCCGTTATGTACCTTTTTATCCGGCGGAGTAGATTCGAGTGCGATTACAGCTTTCGCTGCAATGGCATATGAACGAGAAGGGAAAGGGCGGCTTCATACGTATTCGGTTGATTATGAAGATAATGAAAAATATTTTAAAGCGAATGCCTTTCAGCCAAATTCTGATGCACCATATATTGATTTGATGACAGATACATTCCATACGATTCATCACCGCTGCGTGATTTCCAATGAACAATTAGCGCAGTATTTAACAGAGGCAGTACTTGTTCGTGATTTACCTGGTATGGCAGATATCGATTCGTCACTATTATGGTTTTGTCGAGAAATTAAACAAGATTTTGTCGTAGGTTTATCAGGAGAATGTGCCGATGAAATTTTTGGTGGTTATCCTTGGTTTTACCGGGAAGATGATTTACAATCAAGTGCATTTCCGTGGATGCGTTCAACAGAGGCGCGTGAACAACTCCTAAAAAAAGAATGGCGCGATAAATTACAGCTTCAAAAATATGTGCAGCAGCGCTATGAAGAATCTATACAAGAAGTACCCGTTTTAGAGGGAGAAAGTATGATTGAAGCAAAGAGACGCCAACTATTTTACTTAAATATGATTTGGTTTATGACAACGCTGCTAGATAGAAAAGATCGGATGAGTATGGGAGCAAGTCTGGAAGTGCGTGTTCCATTTGCAGATCATCGTCTTGTCGAATATGCGTGGAATATTCCGTGGGAAATGAAAATGTATAAAAACCGTGAAAAAGGTCTATTACGTAAGGCGTTAGAAGGAGTTTTGCCGAATGATGTCTTATATAGAAAGAAAAGTCCGTATCCAAAAACTCATAATCCGCATTACACAGAAGCGGTAACGATATGGTTACAGGATTTATTAACGGATAAAAACTCCATATTGCATGAGTTGTTTGATAAAGAACAATTACAAGGTCTAATTCAATCAGGTGGAAGTGCATTTCAAACACCATGGTTTGGTCAGTTAATGACAGGACCGCAATTGTTAGCGCATTTGGCACAAATTCATGTATGGTTTAAGGAATATGGTGTGAATATTAAAGAATAGTAAAAAGCGGCTTACAGTATAATTGTAAGTCGCTTTTTTTAGATTATGAATTTGTATCCTATTTAGGGCTTAAGCATATTGCACCATTTCTTGATTGCTTAGCTGAGGTTGTCATGAATAAAGTGGAAAAATCCCAATAAATATATTGACATGTAAGCAATTTTTAAAGATAATTAAATTATAATAATTTTAATTAAGTAATAAATATAAAGAACAAAGAGGAGGCTCCCCCTTTTATGAATCCAAATAATCGCTTAACAACAAACCAAGGTGCTCCTGTAGGAGATAACCAAAATTCTCGTACGGCAGGTCGCCGTGGACCGGTATTATTAGAAGATTATCATTTAGTAGAAAAATTAGCTCATTTTGATCGTGAACGTATTCCAGAACGTGTTGTGCACGCACGTGGTGCAGGTGCACATGGTATTTTCGTAACGAAAAATAGTATGAAAAACTATACAAAAGCAGCATTCTTACAAAATGAGGGAACAGGAACACCTGTGTTCGTTCGTTTCTCAACTGTTATTCATGGTCAAGGCTCTCCTGAAACAGCTCGTGACCCACGTGGTTTTGCTGTGAAATTTTATACAGAAGAAGGAAACTATGATCTCGTTGGTAATCATTTACCTGTTTTCTTTATTCGCGATGCAATTAAATTCCCTGATATGGTGCACTCTTTAAAACCAGCACCAGATACAAATATTCAAACACCAGATCGCTACTGGGATTTCATGACATTATCACCAGAGTCTACACACATGATGACGTGGGTATTCTCTGATTACGGGACACCTGCAAACTATCGTCAAATGGAAGGTTTCGGTGTGCATGCATTCAAATGGATTAATGCAGAAGGTAAAATTGTTTACATTAAATATCATTGGAAACCACAGCAAGATGTACGTAACTTCAGTGCGAAAGAAGTGGAACAAGTACAAGGAAAAGACTTCAATCATGCAACGCGTGATTTATTCGATGCGATTGAGCGTGGCGATTATCCGAAATGGGATCTTCATGTGCAAGTAATGCAATTAGATGAAATGGATTCTCTAGATTTCGATCCATTAGATCCAACAAAAGTATGGTCAGAAGAACGTTTCCCATTAATCGAAGTGGGCACAATGACGTTAAATCGTAACCCAGAAAACTTCTTTGCGGAAGTAGAACAGGTGGCATTTACACCAAGTGCGACTGTACCTGGTATTGAACCATCAGAAGATAAATTGTTACAAGGTCGTTTATTCTCGTATCCAGATACACAACGTTACCGCCTTGGTGCGAACTACTTACAAATTCCTGTAAACTGCCCGTATGCAGCTGTTCGTAACCAACAACGTGATGGTGCGATGCAAATGAACAAACAATCATCTACAATTAATTATGAACCAAGTCGTCATGCGGAAAATCCAGTTGAGGATGCTGCATACCGCGATTCAACTATGAAACTTGAAGGTTATGTATCTCGTGAAAAAATTGAAAAACCAAACGATTTCCAGCAAGCTGGTGAGCGTTACCGTTCATTCTCTAAAGAAGAGAAAGACAACTTAATTGCGAACTTAACAAATGACTTAAAAGGTGTGCATGAGCAAACAAAACTGCTTGCAATTTGCAACTTCTTCCGTGCAGACCGAGAGTACGGTATGCGTTTAGCGCAAGCGTTAAACGTTGATATTTCAGCATTTGTAGGAAATCCTAAAAAATAAAAACATTCTCAATTCCATTTTATTCTTAAATTTATTACAATGAATGTAAAAAAAGACGACTGTGAATTAGTCGTCTTTTTTCATCATACAGAGTATCTTGTTCATGAATGTTTAAAGTTGTTTTTACGATGAGTAACCACTTGTTTTGTTGCTTTAAATCTTTGCTTTTCATAGAAAGATACTAGCTTTTCACCACAAAACAAATTTACAACATCTATATAAATCCATTTTGATTTTTCGACATATAGCCGCGGCTATGGATAACAGAAGGTGACCTGCACTCGTTTTCTCTCTTTGTTTTCACTATGTCTGGGCTGGAAAAAGGATCTGACCGCTTCTATGCATGGCCGGATGCTCTCTTCCACCTAAAAAGAAGGATTTTATGTCGGTTTTTTAAGTTGTATTTATATATTTCACCTTTACACTTATATTAAAGTTATCAAGTTTAACAAAAGTAAACGACAATCACTATATTTCGGATTTGTCACCTTCATTACTGCTGGTAGTCTTTGTGCCAGTCGATTTTTTAACACCTTTGCTTGTATAAGGTTTGGCGTTCTTTTTCTTCTTGGCACTAGCTTTCCAGCGATTCCAGCCTTTACTACCTGTTCCTCTACCTGTTCCGCCTTTACCCTTGGCTTTACTCATATAATCACTCCATTATTATTGTATAGCAAATCTGCTTCCGCAGTAGTCAATACATCTGTGAAATAAAATCCTCGTCAATGAATTTCTTCCTTCCCGACAGTTGCTCATAAAAATGAACAGCAGGATATAATAGTATATCATAGAATGGACAGTAATACGCAAATCTCTCAGGTTTATTCCGCCTTAAAAGGAATAAACTTTTTTGTTATGCAAGTTATATACACATATTTACAAAATGTTAATGTAACAACAATTTTACGTACGGTAATTATTGATTTTTCATTTGAGTCTTAATGAATGGGATTGAAAATAATAAAGTGAAACTTTAATCAGTGGGGGTTTTCTTCATCCCCCACTGATTATTAGCCCTCACCAATCGGGCTTTTACGGGCAGTTTATCCCCCACCTAACTTCTTTGCTTTTTGCAGAAATTTGAGGTGGGGGTATTACTGCCCGTTAATGCGGGATAAATAGGATCTCTTACTATCATTAGCCTTTGGTTTAGCGAGCATACTAAATACTACAGTGGATAGCCTGTTTTCAAAACAAAATAATCAATAAAAAGAAAAGCTCGCTTATTAAACTGTTAATAAGCGAGCTTTTCTACTTAAGTCCTATTTTGTAAGGGTTTCATATCGTATCTCTTGAAGTATGCATATATTCCCCCTCACTCAGTGGCTTTTCACTATACTCATAAGCTTTTTCCCCATGCATGGAAATATCCAGCCCCATTTGTTCTTCGTGTTCATATGCACGAACGGGAAGGAAGAAGCTAATTCCTTTAATGATGGCGTATGTCATAACGATTGTGAAAGCATATGTTGCTCCAATTGCGGCAAGTTGTTTCCAAAGGAGTGCAGCGTTTCCGTAAAACAATCCATCAGCGCCGCCACTATTAACGGAAGTTGTTGCGAATAGTCCAGTTGCAATGCCGCCCCATGTTCCGCCGATGCCATGACAGCCAAATGCATCAAGTGCATCATCATATCCGAGCTTATGTTTTAAAAAGAATACCGATCCGAAGCACAGGACGCCGCCAATGGCTCCGATGAGAAGGGCGGAGAATGGAGTGACAAAGCCGCAAGCTGGGGTAATGGCAACGAGTCCTGAAACGGCTCCGCATGCTGCTCCAAGTACAGTTGGTTTTGATTGAAAGAACCATTCTGCTAGTATCCATGTTAAGGCAGAAGCAGCAACTGCGGTATTGGTATTAATGAATGCAGTGAGTGCGACGTCGTTCAGTGTAAGTGCACTACCGACGTTAAATCCAAACCAGCCAAACCATAATAAGCCTGCGCCTAAAATTGTGAATGGCAGATGGTGAGGGGATGAACCGTTTATGTCTTTTCGTTTGCCGAGAAAAATAGCTAATACAAGCCCAGCAACTCCAGATGTAATATGGACAACGTTACCGCCAGCAAAATCTAATGCACCGAGTTCACGGAGCCATCCTCCGACGCCCCATACCCAATGTGCAACTGGGTTATAGACAATTGTTGTCCATAGAAGGATGAAAATGAGAAAAGCAGAAAATCGCATTCTTTCAGCAAAGGCTCCTGATATTAATGCTGGAGTTAAAATTGCGAACATGAGCTGGAACATCATAAATAAATTGTGGGGAATTGTAGAGGAGTAATCTGGATTTGGTGTGAAAGTTACGTTTTGTAAACCGAACCAATCTAACGTACCGATGATTCCGTTCCAATCTGGGCCGAATGATAAAGAATAGCCGATAAAAATCCATTGAATAGACACAATCGCCATAGCGCTATAGCTATGCATCGTTGTACTTAGTACGTTTTTGCTGCGAACCATTCCTCCGTAAAAAAGTGCCAAGCCTGGTGTCATAATCATAACCATTACCGTCGCCAAAAATAAAAAAACAGTATCTTCCATATTCATTTTTATCCCTCCTGTAATGTCAGAAAACGTTACATTTAATGTTATGTTACATATCATATTCAAAAAATTAGAGAAAATCAACACAATTTTTAGAAAATTTAAAAATCAATGTAAGGAAACCTAACATTGTACTTGTAGACATGCGATGTGTAAATAAAATTGGTATACTATTCTTACAATTAGAAAAAAACTGGGGGATACATGTGAATAGAATATGGAAACGAGGCGTGTTGGTTTGTTTTTGCATGATGTTTGTACTTTTAGTACCGATGCAGGCATTAGCAGAGGAGAAAAGGAAATGGCAAGATGAAGTTGTATATTCTATTATGATTGATCGTTTCAATAACGGTGATGCGAAAAATGACAAACAGCTTGATGTGAATAATTTGCAAGCGTATCAAGGGGGCGATATACAGGGGATTATAAAGAGGCTTGATTACATACAAGAGATGGGTTTCACCGCAATTATGCTTTCGCCGCTTGTGAAAAGTGAAACGTATGATGGATATGGTGCGGGCGATTTACAAAAAGTGAATGAACATTTTGGGTCGTTGCAAGATGTAAAGCAGCTTGTCCGTGAAGCGCATAAACGAGATATGAAAGTGGTGTTTCAATTTGTAGTGGAAAAAGAGGAAGAAGCGCTTATTGATTCTATAAATTGGTGGATCAAAGAAGCGGATATGGATGGAAGTTATTTCATACATAGTGAAGAAATTTCTCCTGCTTTTTTAAATGACATGAAACAAAGTGTCCAAGTAATGAAAAAAGATTTTTTTATTATGAATGAAGGAGAAACAGATTTGTCTGCGGTACAAAATGATTACTATAAACGGATAACAGATGTGTTTTCAAAACCGAGTATGTCTATTCAACCGCTGTATGATGTGAGTTTAATAGATGAGGATAAAGTAAGAAGTACGTTTATAGACAATCAGGAAACAAAGCGATTTGTTCGTGTTGCGAAAGAAAATTTGTACTATCCGCCAGCGCGTTTGAAACTTGCGCTCACGTATTTATATACATCGCCGGGGATGCCAATTGTATACTATGGAACGGAAATCGCATTGGATGGCGGGGGAGTGCCTGATAATCGCCGTTTAATGAATTTTAAAACCGATGAAAAGTTTTTACAGTATGTAACGAAGTTAGGTGAGTTGCGTCAAAGAATGCCATCTTTACGCCGTGGTACATTTGAACTGTTATATGATAAAGACGGGATGAGTGTACTGAAAAGAACGTATAAAGATGAGACGGCACTTATTGCGATTAACAATACGAAAGAGACACAAAAAGTTTCTTTTTCCGCTAATGAAGTTGGTGATAATCGTGAATTACGAGGATTGTTGGAAGATGAAATTATAAGAGAGGAAGATGGGAAGTATTATATAGTGTTGAAGCGTGAAACGGCAAATGTGTATAAGGCGCAGGAACAAACGGGGATTAATTGGCTGTTTGTATCTATAATGGTCGGTATAAATGTTTTGTTTATTACTTTTTTAATGACTGTAAAGAAAAAGAAAAAATCCTCAAAATAGAGGATTTTTTTCTTTTAGAGGATGTTCAAAAAGTCCGGTACTCATGTAGTTCAATCTACACTCCGTATCCTCCTTTTTGAACACGCAATTTTAGCGATAGTTAATGAACTGTACGTCAATTGGTAAATCAGCACTGCGAACGGCTGCGATTACTGCTTGTAAGTCATCGCGGCTTTTTGCTGTTACGCGTACTTGGTCGTCTTGCACTTGTGTTTTCACTTTTAATTTTAGGTCTTTAATGATTGTGTTGATTTTCTTAGCGTTATCTTTATCGATACCTTGCTGCAGTGTTGCGCGTTGACGTACTGTGTTACCAGTAGCATTCTCTACTTTTCCGTAGTCTAAATTTTTGATCGGTACTTCACGTTTAACTAGTTTTGAAATAAGAACGTCTTTTACTTGGTCTAATTTAAACTCGTCATCAGAAGTTAAAATGAGTACTTCCTTCTCTAATTTAATATCACTTTTACTTCCTTTAAAGTCATATCGGTTTTGAATTTCTTTTAATGCGATGTTAATAGCATTTGTTACTTCTGGTAATTCTACTTTTGAAACGATGTCAAAAGAACTGTCTTTTGCCATGGTTAGCACCTCCAAATTAAATTCCATCTTCTACCCCGCTATTCGCGGGCAGTAATATCCCACATTAAAGTGTAGCAGAAAACACAGTAGTTAGGTAGGGGATAAGCTGTCCGTAAAAGCCCTCACTTTATTATAGTGAATTTTGGAGAGTTGGACAAATAAAGGAAAAATCGTGTTATAATGAACCTTTCTTTGGAATGATAAAAATATACTTTATATATAGAAGGGAATTAAAAATATGTATTTGCAACCAGGAGCAATTGAACAGGTAACTGTTTTGCGAGAAACAGAAATCGGATATATGGTCGGATATGATGATGAGGATGGTTATGAAGAAGTATTCTTACATAAAAATGAAGTAGCGGGGAAAATTGAAGAAGGTGATACAATTGATGTGTTTTTATATCACGATCATCAAGAACGCCTGACTGCTACGATGAAAACACCGCTTATTACAACGAATGATTGGAACTGGGTAAAAGTTGTAGAAATCATACCTCATTTAGGTGTGTTTGTTGATATCGGTGTTTCGAAAGATATATTAATTCCAGCTGATGAGTTTCCGATCTATACACCTGTTTGGCCAGTAGAAGATGACGAACTATATTGTACATTAAAATTAACAAACCGCGGGCGATTAATTGCGCTACCGGCAAGAGATTCAGATATGCAAGAGATTATCGTAGATGCAACGCCATCTATGCGTAACAAAAATGTGAACGGACGTGTATACCGCTCACTTCAAGTTGGTTCATTTGTACTAACAGATGAACATTTCCGTGCCTTTTTACATCACACAGAAAGAAAAGAGCAAGTGCGTATCGGTGAACGCGTGACAGGTCGTATTATCGATGTGAAAGATGATGGTACAATTAATATTTCCCTACTTCCACGAAAAGAAGAGGGGATGGAAGATGATGCACAAGTAGTT
This sequence comes from Bacillus sp. DX3.1, assembly GCF_030292155.1. Lineage (NCBI taxonomy): Bacteria > Bacillati > Bacillota > Bacilli > Caryophanales > Bacillaceae > Bacillus > Bacillus sp. DX3.1. Next base: position 1,155,407 of record NZ_CP128153.1, read on the forward strand.
TATGCCTATATGGAAGAACGTGGCGGAGCAATGCCGTTTTGGGATAAGAGCCATCCAGAAGATATTCAGGAACGTTTCAGTATGAGTAAAGCAGCATTTAAACGTGCTCTTGGTAAACTGATGAAAGAAGAAAAGATTTATCAAGAAGAAGGCTGGACGTACTTTAAGAAGTAATAAAAAAAATCCGAACAAATTTAATTTGTTCGGATTTTTTATTACTGTTGTTGGGATAAGCGAGAGAACGTATCTTTTAAATCCTTATCTGTCACTTTAATATCGGCTTTCTTTAATTCGTCTAGTAATATTTCTTGACCTGCTGTGTTATCTGCTAAGCGTCGTTCTTCTAAATCTTTACGAATGGAATCTTTTACTTCGTCGTATGGTTTTAATTCTTTTTTATCGGTAAGTTTAATAATATGGTAGCCGTTTGCTGATTTGACCGGTTTGCTAATTTCACCCACATTTAATTTATAGGCAGCTTCTTCGAATTCAGATACCATTTTACCTGGACCGAAATATCCAAGATCACCACCATTTTCTTTTGAACCTGGATCTTGAGAATGTTGTTTTGCTAACTCTTCAAATGAAGCACCTTCATCAAGTTGTTTTTTAATATCATTTGCTGTTTTTTCATCATCTACTAAAATGTGGCTCGCTTTAATCTCAGGTTTATAGTTTGCTTTTACATCTTTATCCGTAATGCTTTTCTTAATGGCTTCGTTTATAGCTAATTTGAATCTGATTTGATTTTTTAAGTCGTCTTCATCTTTTAAATTATTGCTGTCCAATACCATTTGGAATTGATCACCAGCTTGATCTTTTAACTTTTTCACTTCTTTATCGACTTCATCATCAGATACTTTATATTTTTTTGTGATGATATCTTGTGCCATCATCTCATATAGCATATTTTTTCCGTAGCGATCTTTTAATTGCTTGTCAAAATCGCCTTTTGTAATGGTTGAGACCTTTGATGTTGCGATAGCCTCTGAGCTATCTTTTGGACCACAGGCAGACAGCATTAACGTTCCGAGTGCAGCTGTTGCAATCAATAATTGTTTTCTTTTCATATGAACACCCCATCTAAAAATCGTTATTGCTATTGTAAAATAGCGAAGTGAACATGAAGTGAATTTGAGATGTTTTTGGGAAGGAAAGCGTATTTGTTTCATGAAATGAAAAAAGTACATCAACTATAATGTTGATGTACAGAGTGCTTATAGTGCTTGTTCAAAAAGGAGGATAAAGAGAGCCGAGCAGTTCGAGGCGCGGAAGCCAGGAGGATACGGAGTGTAGATGGAACTACATGAGTACCGGACTGGCGACGTAACGAAGAAATAGGGCAGCTATCTTTACCGGACTTTTTGAACATCTTCTTATAGGTGATCTGTTTTTTTAGAGTAGGCACGCTTTCCTTGCTGAATATTTTTTTGTTCTTGTTCATTTTTTTGTGTGCGTTTTGCATTATTATCGCGTGCTTTTTTATCGTTGTCACTTGTATACGGCATATGTATCAGCTCCATTTCTAAACAGTTGTACGTTTATCATTTCCGTTTTCGTTAAGACTATGTATACAATGGGAGTGAACTCATTATATATAAAGGTGGGCTGGGATATGGATTTAAAATTAAATTATGCAGAATTAACGAAAAAGCTGATTGTTGTCATCGTTGCAGGTTTGTTGAATGCGATTGGAATGAACCTATTTTTAACACCGGCAAAAGTATATGCGAGTGGTTTTGCTGGATTAGCACAATTACTTTCACAAGTATTAGGGGATTTTGCATCGATTCATGTATCAACAGGGGTACTTTTTATTTTATTTAATATTCCGGTTGTTATTTTAGCGTGGAAAAAGGTAGGGAAAGCTTTTACGTTATTTAGTTTTTTATGCGTCATATTTATGACACTATTTTTAGAAATCATACCAGTAAAAGCGGTGTCGAATGATATTATATTAAATGCTATCTTTGGAGGTCTCATTTCTGCGATAGGAGTCGGGATTGCCTTGAAATGGGGAGCATCAACAGGTGGATTAGATATTGTTGCGATGATTTTATCGAAAATAAAAGATAAGCCAGTGGGGACATATTTCTTTTTCTTTAATGCTATCATCATTATTGCGGCTGGTTATGTATACGGATGGGAAAAAGCGCTGTATACGTTGGTGACATTATATGTATCGACACGGATTATTGATGCGATTCATACGCGTCACGTGAAAATTACAGCATTTATCGTTACGAAAAATGGTAAGGACGTAAGAAAAGCGATTCAGGAACGTTTAGTGCGAGGGATAACAACTATACCAGCTACTGGTGCCTTCACAAATGAAAATAAAGAGATGCTCATGATTGTAATTACGAGTTATGAGTTGTACGAGCTAGAGAGAGTTATTAAGCAGGTAGATCCCGGCGCATTTACAAATGTGGTTCAAACGGTAGGGGTATTTGGATTATTTCGGAAAGAGTAAAGAAGAGGACCGATTTTTCGGCCCTCTTCTTTTTCTTTAATGTGTGCTAGAAATGCTATGCAGTTGTTCTTGCAATTCACGCAACTGCACTTTTTCGGCAGTTGAAGAGTTGGCGTAAGCGGATTGCAAAGCGTTTTTTGCTCTATAAACGAGGTCTTGCTGTTCAGTGCCGTTTGAACATGAAACGGCTTCGGAAACAGCGTCTCGTGCTTGCCTAAATAATAAGTTCCCCATTTAAAACCCTCCGAGAGAAGAGTTGTTTCGTTCTTTTTCTGCTTCAGCTAATGTACCACGGTACGGGAATCTTGCAGCATGCTTCATAACAGCATCGGCCCCTTGTTGGGTGAAACGTTTTGATTTGTTCTTTTTACCCATTCGTAATTCCCCCTTTTTTTAGCAGAAAACAACTGACACATCGCTGTGTCTGGTTATAGTATAAGCGTTTTGTGCCAAACTATAACCAGGGAATTTTTAGATTACAATCCGAGAATTTCTTCTAGATAAAGGGCAATTCCATCTTCTTCATTTGTTAATGTCGTGTGGTTTGCTAATGATTTTAATTCTGGAATGGCATTGCCCATGGCGATTCCATGACCTGCAAACTCAATCATTTCAAAATCATTATCTTCATCACCGAAGGCAATGATGCGTTCTTGTGGAATGTTGTAATAGCTTGAAACTCTTTGGAGGCCTATCGCTTTATTTAGGCCACTTTTCACAATTTCAATAATCGGCCAAGGAGCACCCCATTTACGATGATCAATGACTTCAGCATGCATATCGGTTAAATGTTGGCGAATGGCCAATGATTGTTCATCGTGCGCATCAATTAATAAACATGTTGGATGATCTTGTAAGATGTTTAATAAATCTCCTGTGAAAATCTTTGGAGAACCAAATTCAAAAATATGTTTTTTATCTTCATCAATTTCACGAACATATACATCATCAATGACTTCAGCATAAATATTTTTGACACCAAAATCAAAGCAAGCACGAACAATTTCCTGTGCAGTAGAAAGTTCAAGAGGAGAGTGATGAGTTCCCCAGTTTACATCAAGCGGGTGATGAACATAAGCGCCGTTAAAGTTAACGATCGGCGTGTTCAAATTAAGTTCTTTATAATAGGCATGACTAGCACGAAATGGACGTCCTGTTGAGATCACAACAATATGTCCTTGTTCTTTTGCTTTTTCAATTGTTTTCTTTGTGCGTGCTGAAATAATTTTATTGTCCGTAAGTAAAGTACCGTCTAAATCTAATGCGATTAAATGTTGTTTTTTCATATTTTCACCTTTTATGAAAAATTTTTACCCCGTGTTCTATTGGCTAGCCATACTCCTTTGTGAAGTGCGTGGAAGTAAGAAGCCTAGGTAGGGGGCTTGAAAAACATCCATGAATGAATGTTTCGCTATGTATTCATCTTACGTCGCGAAACCTGTTAGTGTCCACTATTTCTCATTAGAAAACAGAAAAGTCAATATTTTTTTCGAAAGTTCAAACAATGTTTCTTTCATTTTGTACAATTTGTGAAAGGGGTTACATTACGGATGCAGCAAGACTTATAATGAAAACGTAATCTTCTCGTATATTGTTTGACTCTCCTTTGAGACTGGCCTTGGATAGGTCGGTTTCTTTTTTTTCTACAAATGATGCGCTTTTTCCTGCTTCAAGGTGTAAATTCATACATATGAAGTGGAATGAAAAATATGACTGGTTTCCTAAACATAACAGAAAAGCTTTAAAAAAAACGGGCATACTAATGGTGTAAAGATGTCATGGAAGGAGAATAAAAATGGGACAAAATCGCAGGTTTCGTTCTGGGCAGAAAGCACCAAATGATGGCATATATGTGGAAATTGGTGAAACAGGGAGCATGGTTAAGGATCCTCAAATGGTGAAATTAACTGCAGGTGAAAGGTTTCCTGAAAATTCGAATCATAATCGGCAGTGGACATATAAAAGAAAACCGTAAAGAAAACCGCAGCAAGAAAGCTGCGGTTTTTTTGTATGTTCTGCTTACTTTTTCAAAAAATAAGGTAGAAATATACAATCATATTAATTGTATAAACGAGATGATTGGCGTATAATCAAATCAAAGGTCAAAGAAAGTCAAACTATTGGAGGGACTGTGAGGATGGACCTAAATCAAATGACGACGAAAACACAAGAAGCGATTATGAGTGCCCAATCTTTAGCGGTATCTCATCATCATCAAGAAGTTGATACTGTTCATCTATTGCTCGCATTACTAAGGCAGCAAGATGGATTAGCGGTACGTATTTTTCAAAAAATGAATGTAAATATAGAACAGTTAACAAAAGAAGTAGAAAGATTGTTACAACAAAAGCCGTCTGTTACAGGAAGCGGTGTGGAGGCTGGGAAAGTATACGTGACAAATGCTTTGCAACAATTGCTTGTTAGAGCAGAAGCGGAGGCAAAGCAGTTACAAGATGAATATATTTCAGTAGAACATTTGTTACTTGCATTGTGCGGGGAAAAAGCTGATGTTAAACAGCTATTTATAACATTTCAAATTACAAAAGATACATTATTACAGTCTTTAATCGAAGTTCGGGGGAATCAAAGAGTGACTAGTCAAAATCCAGAAGTAACATATGAAGCATTAGAAAAATATGGCCGTGATTTAGTGGCGGAAGTAAGACAAGGTAAGCTTGATCCTGTTATTGGCCGGGATAGCGAAATTCGCCGTGTCATCCGTATTCTTTCACGTAAAACAAAAAATAACCCTGTTTTGATTGGAGAACCAGGTGTCGGGAAAACAGCAATTGTCGAAGGATTGGCACAGCGAATTGTACGAAAAGATGTACCGGAAGGTTTAAAAGATAGAACAATTTTTGCGCTTGATATGAGTGCTCTTGTAGCAGGTGCAAAATTCCGTGGTGAGTTTGAAGAGCGTTTGCAAGCCGTTTTAAACGAAATTAAAAAAAGTGAAGGTCGCATTTTATTATTTATCGATGAACTCCATACAATTGTCGGTGCTGGTAAAACAGAGGGGGCAATGGATGCAGGGAACATGTTAAAACCGATGCTTGCACGTGGCGAACTTCATTGTATCGGTGCAACGACATTAGATGAATATCGAAAATATATTGAGAAAGATCCAGCTCTAGAACGTCGTTTCCAACAAGTATTAGCAGAAGAGCCATCAGTGGAAGATACCATTTCTATTTTACGTGGCTTAAAAGAGCGTTTTGAAATTTATCATGGTGTAAATATTCATGACCGTGCGATTGTAGCAGCATCTGTGTTATCTGATCGATATATATCTGATCGATTTTTGCCAGATAAAGCCATTGATCTTGTTGATGAAGCATGCGCAACGATTCGTACAGAAATTGATTCTATGCCAACAGAATTAGATGAAGTAACGCGCCGCATTATGCAGCTAGAAATTGAAGAAGCAGCGCTGGGCAAAGAAACAGACCGGGGCAGCCAAGAGCGCCTGAGAACATTACAGCGTGAATTGTCTGATTTAAAAGAAGTAGCAAGTGGAATGAGAGCACAGTGGCAAAAAGAAAAAGAAGAAATTCATAAAGTTCGTGATTTACGTGAGCATCTGGAACGTTTACGTCGTGAGTTAGAAGAAGCCGAAGGAAATTACGATTTAAATAAAGCAGCAGAGCTTCGTCACGGTAAAATTCCAGCGGTAGAAAAAGAGTTAAGAGAAGCGGAAGAAGCAAGTGCTGATAACGGACAAGATAATCGTCTACTTCGTGAGGAAGTAAGTGAAGAGGAAATTGCGAATATTGTTTCACGGTGGACTGGTATCCCAGTTGCGAAACTTGTGGAAGGAGAACGTGAAAAACTGCTTCGTTTAGAGCAAATTTTATCAGAGCGTGTCATTGGACAAGAAGAAGCGGTTGGTCTTGTAGCAGATGCTGTTCTTCGTGCTCGTGCTGGTATTAAAGATCCGAATCGTCCAATTGGTTCTTTCATTTTCTTAGGACCTACCGGTGTTGGGAAAACGGAGCTTGCGAAAACATTAGCACAATCTTTATTTGATAGCGAAGAACAAATCATTCGTATTGATATGTCTGAGTATATGGAAAAACATGCCGTATCTCGTTTAATCGGAGCACCTCCTGGATATGTCGGCTATGAAGAAGGTGGACAATTAACAGAAGCAGTACGTCGTAAACCATATTCCGTTATTTTGTTAGACGAAATTGAAAAAGCACATCCGGAAGTATTTAACATTTTACTACAAATGTTAGATGACGGTCGTATTACGGACTCACAAGGGCGAACAGTAGATTTTAAAAATACAGTTATTATTATGACGTCCAATATTGGTTCAGGGTATTTATTAGAAGGTTTACAAGAAGATGGTTCAATAAAAGAAGAGTCAAGAGATCTCGTTATGAGCCAGCTTCGTGGACATTTCCGTCCGGAGTTTTTAAACCGTGTAGATGAGATTATTTTATTTAAACCACTTACAACAAATGAAATAAAAGGCATTGTTGATAAAATTGTAAAAGAGTTACAAGGTCGTTTAGTGGACCGCCATATTACAGTGGAATTAACAGAAGCGGCAAAAGAATTTGTTGTTGAATCTGGTTTTGATCCAATGTACGGAGCACGTCCGTTAAAACGTTATGTACAGCGTCAAATTGAAACGAAATTAGCAAGAGAGCTTATTGCAGGAACCATTACTGATAATAGTCATGTTGTTGTTGATGTGAAAAATGCTGAATTAGTTGTTCATGTGCAGTAAAAAAGAGTCCGAATTAGATTCGGACTCTTTTTTGTTAGTGCTGTTCTGCAGGTTCGTTTGGAATTGTTGCTCCGATAGCCATCACAAGCACTGCAAGAACAATTGAGAATTTAGACGCTAGCGCGAAATCGTATACACCGCCAGTCATAGAGCTAATTACGTAGCTCATCATGTGTACAAGCATAAACGACCAAATAAAGGCCCAAATTACACGCATCTTTTCACACCCCTATTCGTTCAATCTGTCTATATTGTAACACAATTGAAAAAAGAATATAGAAAAAATTTGTAGATTTTGCAACGCAAATTTGTATTCATTTCATACATTATAAAAGAGTAGTTTTTTACGTTTAGGAATAAGGCGGGAGAAGAATGAGTATTACGGAACGTTTTTTCTATTTAGAGCAACAGCCATGTGTTATTTATTTACCAGAGAAGCCAAATGGATTTGGTGTCATGCTTCTTGGGGATTACAATTATTTTATTGAGAATGGTACAAGTTTATGGACACAGCATGCAGGACGATCATATTTTTTAAATGAGCTCATAAATAAAGGTTACACGGTTTTTTCATCCAATTTGTATGGGCGACATTGGGGGAACGATCAAGCGGTTCGTTTAGCGAAACGGTTGTATCATGTTGTAATGAAAAAAGAAATTCTAAATGAACAAGTTCATATAATTGCAGATGGAATGGGAGCGCTTGTAGCTCTGCAAATGATGAATCAACATCCAGAATGCGTAAGATCTGTAGTGATGTTCAATCCATGTCTGGATTTACCTGCGCATGTCGAATTTGAAAAAGAGCATAAATTTTTTTATAAAAGGTTAGTGAGAGAATTATTGCTTGCGTATGATGTAAAGGAAGCTGAATTAGAAGCGAAAATTGCGAAGAAAGCATTTCCTCATCTACCCTCATGTGTGCCTGTCAAAATATACGTGTCCACGCAGGAGAAAAAAGAACGCAAGCAGTTATTGCGTGAATATGAAAAAAAACGAATATATGCACAGTGTGAAACATCACTATCGTTCCATTTACAAGATGTGAAATATAAAATGGTTCAACATACATGTTGTTTCTTTAAAAAATATGAAGAAGATTTATGAGGCTCCAATATACATAAGTAAGGAGCCTTTTGTTTAGGTTTAGAAAGGATTGATGATGTGAAGCGCGTACTGATTGTTGGTGCACTGACGTTTGTTGGCTATCATCTTGTAAATAAAATGCTTGCTGAAGAAGCCTTAGTATATGGTCTTGATTTTGATGATATAGAAAGTATGCCCAAAATAAGTGAGGAAAAGTTATTTCTAATCGGACGGAATGCTTTGTTTATGTATTCTTCTGTACGAAATGAAGACGGGTGGAAGGCAGTGGAAACAGATTACTTTGATGTGGCTTATTTTTGCTTATGTGAACCGAATCAGCAAAGTGGATTTCGGAATGAACGAATTATTTTACAGTATTTGAAGCGTGTGATTCACATGTGTGAAAGAAAAAAAGTGAAGCTAAATTTACTTTCTTCTATAGAAGTAGGCAATGTACACGATACATCGGAAAATAGACGATTATTTATGAAAGTAGAAGAAGAAGTAAAAAAAGGGAATTTAAACTATAGTATACTGCGTGTCCCAACATTATATGGTCCTTGGCAACCACCTTTTATGGTATACCATAAACTGATTTTATCGGAAATTATAGAGAAAGAATGCAGGATCCCCCAAAAAGAAGAGGAAGCTGATCTCCTTTACGTTGAGGATGTGTGTGAATATTTATGGGAAAAAGGTAATGATCAGGAAAACTTAGGTACGTATAATATGGCCAGTGGTGAAAAAAAGTTATGGGAAAAGGGAATTACTCTTTTACATGCGGAACATAAAGTGAACAAAAATGATGAAGAGGTAAAAAGGGAAGCGACAGAGACGATATATATATCAAGAAGAACACCGTTAGAATTTGGTTTACACAAACAGTTGATGCATCTAAAAAAATATAAGGAGTTATACGAGGAGCAAAACAAATGTTAAACTGGTATAGAAGTAAGGAGATGCTTCTCCTCATATTGAAAGGATGAAGAAATATGAACGAAAAAAGTATGCAATTTTTACAAATCGCAATGAAGCACTTACCAGAAGCAAAGGCAATTCTAGATAATAATGGCATTGCACTCGATATGGAAAATGCGCAGCCAGTATTAGAGTTATTAATGAAAGTGATGAATGAAGCATATGAGCTTGGAAAAGCGGAACAATAAAGTGAAACTTCTATCAGAATGGGGGGCATCCCCACACTGATGGTTAGCCATCACCAATCGAGCTCTTATAGGCAGTTGTCTCCCGCCTATCTTCTTTGATTCCATGGAATCTTGAGGTGGGAGTCTTACTGCCCGTGAGTAGCGGGGTAAAGTCGACAATGCGTCGGCTTTATTTTTTGGGGAGAAATATATTCTAGACAAAAAAACATTTATCATTTAAAATTAGTACCAAGTCATAATAATTGATATAAAGCGGAGGGTTGCGATGTGAACGTAGGCATTTTAGGGATCGGAAGATATGTGCCGGAAAAAGTAGTCACAAATCACGATTTAGAGAAAATTATGGATACATCCGATGAGTGGATTCGTACAAGAACGGGAATTGCAGAAAGACGAATTGCCGATGATACAATAAATACTTCCCATATGGCTGTAGAAGCTGCCAAAAAAGCACTTGAAGATGCAGGGATTAGTGGAGAACAAATTGATCTTATTTTAGTTGCTACGGTAACGCCAGATCGTTCGTTTCCATCAGTTTCCTGCATAATTCAAGAACAAATTGGTGCGAAGCATGCAGCAGCTATGGATTTAAGTGCAGCATGTGCTGGTTTTATGTACGGAATGATTACAGCGCAGCAATTTATTCAAAATGGTACTTATAAAAATGTGTTAGTAGTTGGTAGTGACAAATTATCCAAAATTGTGGATTGGAATGACCGAAATACGGCTGTGTTATTTGGTGATGGCGCAGGGGCTCTCATAATGGGAGCTGTTTCAGAAGGAAAAGGTATTCTTTCATTTGAATTAGGAGCGGACGGAAGAGGTGGCAAGCATCTTTATCAGGATGAATATATTACGATGAATGGCAGAGAAGTTTATAAATTCGCTGTTCGTCAACTTGGTGATTCTTGTCTTCGCGTTGTAGAAAAAGCGGGTCTTTCGAAAGAAGATGTGGACTTTTTAGTACCTCATCAAGCAAATATTCGTATTATGGAAGCTGCAAGAGAACGATTAGATTTGCCACAGGAAAAAATGAGTAAGACAATTGAAAAGTTTGGAAATACGTCAGCTTCCTCGATTCCAATTGCCATGGTAGAAGAATTACAAAATGGACGTATTCAAGATGGTGATGTAATCATATTAGTTGGTTTTGGTGGCGGATTAACATGGGGAGCAGTCGCTCTTCGCTGGGGTAAATAAGGACTGAGAGAAAAAAAAGGAGTGTATGTTGTATGGAAAAGAAGCGTGTTGTAATTACAGGATTAGGAGCTGTTACGCCGATTGGAACGGATGTTGAAACGGCTTGGAATAACATTAAAAATGGTGTATCTGGAATCGGACGTATTACACGCTTAGATCCTGATCAATTTCCTGCAAAAGTAGCAGCAGAGATTAACGACTTTGAAGTCGAAAAATATATAGAGAAAAAAGAAGCACGCCGTATGGATCGTTTTACACAATTTGCGGTAGCAGCAGCGAAAATGGCTGTTGAAGATGCAAAGTTAGAAATTACAGAAGAAAATGGCCCGCGCATTGGTGTATGGGTTGGTTCTGGTATTGGCGGTATGGAGACATACGAAGAACAATTTAAAATATTTACAGAAAAAGGACCGCGCCGCGTTAGCCCGTTTTTAATACCGATGATGATTCCTGATATGGCAGCTGGTCAAGTATCGATTGCTACAGGTGCAAAAGGGATTAATACTTGCTCAGTAACAGCTTGCGCATCAGGAGCAAATTCAATCGGTGATGCTTTTAAAGTTATTCAGCGTGGTGATGCAGATGCAATGCTTGCGGGCGGAGCAGAAGCACCGTTAACACATATGGCGTTTGCAGGATTCAGTTCAGCTAAAGCACTAACATTTAATGAAGATCCAGCAACTGCTTGTCGTCCGTTTGATAAAAATCGAAGTGGATTTGTAATGGGTGAAGGCGCGGGTATTCTTATACTAGAAGAATTAGAGCATGCATTAGCACGTGGTGCACATATTTATGCTGAAATCGTTGGATATGGTGCAACAGGTGATGCGTTCCATATTACGATGCCTGCTCCTGGCGGTGAAGGGGGCGTTCGTGCGATGCGTCAAGCATTAGCAGATGCAGGTCTTCAGCCAGAAGATATTGATTATATTAATGCGCATGGTACAAGTACGGATGCAAATGAAAAATACGAAACGATGGCAATTAAAGAGACATTTGGTGAACATGCATATAAAGTGGCGATTAGCTCTACAAAATCAATGACAGGTCATTTATTAGGAGCGGCAGGTGCTGTTGAAGCGATTTTCTCTGTTAAATCAATTACAGATGGTATCATTCCACCAACAATCAACTATGAAACACCAGATCCAGAGTGTGATTTAGATTACGTACCAAACAAAGCAAGACATCAAGAAGTGCGTACGGTATTAAGTAACTCATTAGGATTTGGCGGTCATAACGCAGTACTTGTATTTAAAGCATATAAATAATAAAAGTATGTGTTCAAAAAGGAGGATAATACCGGACTTTTTGAAATTTCTCTATAACGAGAGGGTGTTTTCAAAGGTAGCAATATAGCTACTTTTGGAAACACCTTCTTTATTTTTTTATTCCACTATTCGAGGGTAGTAATCCCCCACTGATCAAAGTTCCACTTTATCAAATTAGGAATGCCAATCGTAACTTAGGTTATTTCAATAATATATAAATTCATTTTGATTTTTCGACATATAAGCCGCGGCTATGGATAACAAAAGGTGACCTGCACTCGTTTTCTCTCTTTGTTTTCACTATGTCTGGGACAGGAGAAGGATCTGACTGCTTCTATGCATGGCCGGATGCTCTCTCCCACCTAAAAAGAGGGGTTTTATGTCGGTTTTTTAATTTGTATTTATATAGATTCTGGAATTCATAACATTTTATCCGTACCTTCTCGCAAACTCTTTTTGTTGCATATGTATAGAAGGAAAGGGGGAAGGGCGATGGGGGTTATACAAACAGCAGAATGGTTACGTCGTTACTATAGGCAACCAGAAAAATTATGTGAAAAGTTTACGAAGTATATTCCGTTGCAAAAGGAAAGGGTGTATCGTTTTTTAATTTCAAAAGGTATGTATCGTCCGGTAATTGAAGGAGAAAAAGAAATTCAACAGCTAGAGAAAAAGCGGATTTGGGAAGAACTTGCTAGGGAGTATGAAGAGCTCAAGAAGTGGTTAAACGGGCCGGATATCCCTATCTTTATTTTATTGTCAGATTCATATAATCGCACGGTGCAACAAGAATATAACGGAAAAGCCGGTTTAACAATGAGGCATGTAATCTTTCTATTCGTAAGTGGTCAAAATACAATAGAAGAATTGAAGGCATTACTTACTCACGAATATCATCATATATGTCGGCTACATCGAATTGAAAAACAAGAAATAGACTATACACTACTTGATACGATGATTATGGAGGGACTAGCAGAACAGGCGGTATATGAACGACACTCAGAAACATATTGTGCACCGTGGACGTTGTATTTTTCAAAAGAAGAAGCAGTGCGTTATTGGGAGAGAGTTGTAAAAGAAAAGCATGAAGTGAAGAGAGGGACACGAGAGCACGATTGGTTATTGAATGGGCTGCGTATGTATCCGAATATGCTTGGGTATGGAATTGGATTTCACATTGTAAAAGATTGTGTGCAGTTGGAGAAATTCAGTACGGTTTCTTTATTGTCAATGGATGCGACGAGTATATTAAATAAAGCGAGTTCATTTATCCCGCATTAATGGGCAGTAATACTCCCACTGATTAAAGTTTCAATTTATCCAGATATCACCAAAATATGGATAAATTCATTTTACTTGTAACATCAATATATAAAACGCATGTCGGGATTTTTCCGACGTCATGTAAAAAAACTTGGCATTGCCAAGTTTTTTTACATGACGAGAATGGAAGACGCGAAAAGTGACGAAATGAATAAGTAGAATATATTTCCTCGTTTGGAATAAAATTTACCAAAAATGAACATAATGAGATGTACAAACAGTAGTGAAGTGAGGGGTAAGAAATGTTATATCTACACGATGTATGGGTAAATTGGTTTGAAGGTGAAGAAAATGGGTATAACGTTTGTAATTTTTACGAGTGGCGGAAGGATGATACGATCGAATTATTAGATCAGGTGCCATTATTAAAAGTAGATTCCACATTATATCATTACATCGAGAACGAATTACTGGAACTTCCGCAAAGACTATTGGAAGACGTACATCATAAGGCATATATTCGTAAAAATCATGAGCGTTTACAACAAGAATACTGTTTTGTCGTAACAGATGGAAAAGGAATTATTGCTGTAGATTCAATTGGATACAATGTACCAATTCGAAAAAGTAGGCTCATTCCTCGTCAAGAGCAAATGGTATATGATATGGTAGAAAATGTAAAATCTGAAACATATGAGTTTCAAGTGGAAGAATCTGCAAAAGAGCATCATATTTTATCTCCATCACCGTATATCATGAATGGCTTGACTCGTAAAGAACGACAATTGAAACAATTACTTTTTATGGCGCTAGATCAACTACATACAACAAAAAATCCGGCAGAAATTCGTTATTGGTATACAGAATGGGATCCATCTGCATATGGGACTGTTCAACGTATGAAATTTGAGGACGTCTGGGAACGCCTCTATGAAGAAGCGAAATATGGCTGGTCAGAAAAACATGAGCAGCTATGCGAACGACTTGTAAAAGGGCAGCCGTTTTTTGAAAAACTATGGGAAATGGAAAATGAACAAAAGGTAAATTAAAAAGCCGCCAAATTTGGCGGCTTTTTAATTTCATCTAGCTCCAGCGGCAAGAATACTCGGAGGCTTCGCGCTTTCCTGCGAGGCAAACTCCGCCTCTACGTCAGGAGCTCCATCCGCCTCACATTCTGAACGAGCCGCTTCCGCTTTTTATGTAGTCCAGCTCCGGCTCCTAGCCCTTCGCGTCTAAGAACCTTCCGTACGAGAAAGTAAAGAGCACTTTCTGTACGAAAGAACCTTAGCCACCCAGGGCTAAACAGTCGCCTCTGCTTTTTATAGTCTAGCTCCAGCGGCAAGAATGTTCGACGGCTTCGCCCCTTCCTGCGAGGCAAAAAGCGCCTCTACGTCAGGAGCTCCATCCGCCTCACATTCTGAGCGAGCCGCTTCCACTTTTTATGTAGTCCAGCTCCGGCTCCTAGCCCTTCGCGTCTAAGAACCTTCCATACGAGAAAGTAAAGAGCACTTTCTGTACGAAAGAACCTTAGCCACCCAGGGCTGAACAGTCGCCTCTGCTTTCTATAGTTATCTACGCTTTCTGCTTAGTCCCATTGCGTTTTCTACTTTACGCAGTTGTTTCATAGCGACGCGGTTTGCTTTTTCAGCGCCTTGATCAAGGATTTCATCTAATTCAGGAGAGTTGATGAGTTCGTTATATTTTTCTTGAATTGGACGAATTGCTTCTACGACTACTTGTGCTAGATCGCCTTTAAAGTCACCGTATCCTTTTCCTTCATAGTGTGCTTCAAGTTCTTCAATTGTTTTGCCTGAGAAAGAAGAGTAGATTGTTAATAAGTTGGAAATACCAGGCTTATTTTCTTTATCATATTTTACAATACCCTCAGAATCGGTAACTGCACTTTTAATTTTCTTTTCAATTGTTTTTGGTTCATCAAGCATGCTAATCATCGATTTTGGGTTTGGATCAGATTTACTCATTTTTTTCGTAGGTTCTGTTAATGACATAACGCGTGCGCCTACTTTTGGAATGCGAATCTCTGGAATTGTGAAAATTTCACGGTAACGTTTGTTGAATCGTTCTGCTAAATCGCGCGCTAATTCAATATGTTGTTTTTGATCATCACCAACTGGCACAATTTCCGTGTTATATAGTAAAATGTCGGCTGTCATTAACGGTGGATACGTTAATAAACCAGCTGGAACGGATTCTCTACCAGATGATTTATCTTTATATTGCGTCATACGCTCTAATTCTCCAACGTATGCGATACATTGCATAATCCATCCTAGTTGACCATGTGCTGGCACTTCTGATTGTACAAATAAAGTAGATTTTTCATGGTCGATGCCACAAGCCACATATAAAGCAGCAAGGCTACGAATGTTTTTACGAAGTTGTACAGGATCTTGTGGTACTGTAATCGCATGTTGGTTTACAATGCAGAAATAACAATCATGTTCGTTTTGTAGTTCTGTAAATTGCTTCATTGCCCCTAAATAGTTTCCAAGCGTAATCGTTCCGCTCGGTTGAATACCAGAAAAAATAACTGACATAAGTAAATCCTCCTTAAATGTTTATGTATTTTGAAGAGTAGGTTTGGGTACTTCGTTTTAGTAGTTCCATAAGGATATATGGAGCTATATAAATACAAATTAAAAACCGACATAAAACCCCTCTTTTTAGGTGGGAGAGAGCATCTGGCCATGCATAGAAGCGGTCAAATCCTTTTCCTGCCCCAGACATAGTGAAAACAAAGAGAGAAAACGAGTGCAGGTCACCTTTTGTTATCCATAACCGCGGCTTATATGTCGAAAAATCAAAATGGATTTATATAGCTGCCTCTACGTCAGGAGCTCCATCCGCCTCACATTCTGAGCGCGCCGCTTCTGATTTTTAATACAAAAAGGCCCATTCATCCCAGCTGTATAGGGACGAATGGACCGCGGTACCACCCTAATTATTTCACAAATGTGAAATCTCTTTTATCCATTGTAACGTTGGATGTAACGCCAAATCCTACTCCTGAATCGTTTCGGTTTGGTGCTCAAAAGCCCATTCCATACTGTACAAGTACTTGTTCACACCGACCACAAGCTCTCTGAAATTGCCACAATATGTACTCTTCTTTCTCATCGCATACATATAAACTTATTATTATTCCGCTCCAGCTGCTAATCATTTTGAGCAAGCAGTTGCTTCGTATAATAAAATGTTTTTGCAAATTATTATATCATACGAAAAATGGTTTGCAAACTATATCAAAACAGTAAAGCTAAGGATTGTAGAAAGGAGTCCTAATAAAATACCTGTAATGCAAATTGGATATGTCCATGTAAACGAATAAGTCTTGTATATTCTTTCTTTTTTATCTATCTGTTCTTCACCTTCAATTAAAGATTCGATTTTTTTATTTGTTCCAAATACTTTTTGGAAGGCGTACATTGTAACGTTAAAAAATCCACTTTGAAATAGAAATAAAAATCCACCTAACATGATGAAAAATAATGCGATATAAAACATAATATTAACAAAATTCAACAAATAATGCGCAGAAAAGAGAAATGCACCAATACTAGAAGTGAGTATTGCCAATAAAATTAATATACAAGTATGTAAAAAAAATCTATTCAAAATGTTCCCCTCCGTCAGAATAATACTGGAATTATTATACTATAAAAGTTATAATAAGTACTAGGATTAATTGTTTGAAAATTATGCATAATGACGTATTTTGTTGCAATATGATGAGAGTGATGTTTATTTTTCCCTTTACAAAAAATAAACAATTTATTAAAAATTTTAATAAAAAAATAAAAAACTATATTCACAATTGTTATATTATATGTATAATGAAAATTGTAGAAACTTGGAGATTATTCTTTCAATTCCACTTTTTTACAAGTGAGGGTGTAGAAAATTCAAGTAGGGGAGGCAATACTATATGAAGAAAAAGATACCATTATTCGTTGCATCCACATTAGCGGTAAATATGCTAGGAGATATCAAAAAGAGGAATCCAAAGAAACTGCAAAGGGATCAAGCGGTTCGGGGAAACAAGTATTGAACTTAGTTATAGCGGTTAATTAAGCTTTAAATGAGTTGAAGTGAAAAATTAAAAGTTATTTCCATCGTTTACAAGGGTATACGCCTATGATGGGCATATACTCTATTTTTAAAAAAAGAATAGTGAGAATATTTTAAACTATCTTATTGCTTTTGAAAAAAATGGGGAGGTGCTTGACTATGGGACGTTATGCATTAAAACGTTTCGTGTACATGGTTTTGACATTATTTTTAATTACTACGCTAACATTCTTTCTGATGAAGTTATTGCCGGGTTCTCCACTTAAGAACCAAGAGAAATTATCAGAAGCACAAAAAGAGATTATTCTGGAGAAATATGGACTGAATGATCCGGTACCAGTGCAATATGCTCGTTATATGGGGAACTTGTTAAAAGGTGATTTAGGGGTGTCATTCCAATATGATAACCGTCCGGTAACAGATATGATTGTCGATCGAATTGGTCCATCGGCACAGCTTGGTTTCCAAGCAATTGTGTTTGGAACATTTATTGGTTTAATACTTGGTATTATCGCAGCACTTCGGAATAATACATGGGTGGATTACGGGGCAACCATTATTTCCGTACTCGGGATGTCGGTACCATCCTTCGTATTTGCAGCCTTGCTGCAATATTTCATAGGTGTAAAACTTGGATGGTTCCCAGTTGCATTCTGGAAGGGATTTGAGTTTACGGTCTTGCCTACTATCGCTTTATCTATGGCTGTTATCGCAACGATTGCTCGTTTCGCCCGTGCAGAGTTAATTGAAGTTATGCAGGCAGATTACATTTTAACAGCGAAAGCAAAAGGAATTAGCCAAGGCGTAATTATTATGAAACATGCGCTTCGTAACGCATTGATTCCTGTTGTTACAATTTTAGGACCGATGGTTGCGGCGTTATTAACAGGAACACTTGTTGTAGAACAAATCTTTGCTGTACCAGGACTTGGGGAGCAATTCGTTAAGTCGATTCCACTAAATGACTATACGGTTATTATGGGAACAACAATTTTCTATAGTGCAATTTTTATTTTAGTAATTTTCATTGTTGATATTTTATACGGTGTAATTGATCCTCGTATTCGTTTAGCGGGAGGGAAAAAATGATGAAAGATGTACAAAAATTATCTCCAGATTTATTTCAACCAGCAAATCAAAACAATGTTGATAATGAAGTCATTGCCCGTCCGAGCTTAACGTTTTGGCAAGATGTAAGAAGACGTCTATTTCAACATAAAGGAGCAATGTTCGGTCTTGTAATACTCATTATCATTACGCTCCTTGCTATATTTGGACCGATGATAAGTAAACATTCATATAAAGAGCAAGATTTAGGCCGTGCAAAAATGCCTCCGAAAATTCCGGTAATAGAAAACGTACATTGGCTACCATTTGATGGGACAGACCAATACGGTGTTGATCAATATGAAAAACGTGATATTAAAGAATATTTCTGGTTTGGTACGGATGACCTTGGACGTGATCTTTGGACAAGAACATGGGAAGGTACACGTGTATCCTTATATATCGCTCTTTTAGCAGCTGCGATTGACTTAGTAATTGGGGTTGCATACGGAGGGATTTCAGCGTTCTACGGTGGTCGTGTCGATAATATTATGCAACGTATTATGGAAATTATTAACGGTATTCCGTATTTAATTATCGTAATTTTAATGGTAATTATTCTGGGGTCAGGTATTTGGTCAATTACTCTTGCGATGGCAATTACGGGTTGGATTGGGATGTCACGGATTGTACGTGGACAAATATTAAAATTGAAAAATCAAGAATATGTATTAGCATCTCGCACATTAGGCGCAACTAGCACACAATTAATTGTGAAACATTTAATTCCAAACGTAATGGGACCAATTATTGTTATGACAATGTTTACAATTCCTACAGCGGTGTTTGGTGAAGCATTCTTAAGCTTCATTGGACTCGGTATTCAACCACCGTTTGCATCGCTTGGTTCTCTTGTAAATGACGGATATAAGTCAATTCAAACATACCCACATATGATGTTCATCCCTGCGGTTGTCATCAGTATGTTAATTTTAGCATTTAACTTAATGGCAGATGGATTACGTGATGCGCTAGATCCGAAAATGCGTAAGTAAACGAGGAAGGAGAGACGAAAATGAAAACATTGTTAGACGTAAAAAACTTACAAGTCTCCTTTGATACACATGCTGGTGAAGTACAAGCGGTGCGTGGGGTTACTTTCGATTTGAAAAAAGGAGAGACATTAGCAATTGTAGGGGAATCTGGTTCCGGGAAATCGGTTACTTCTAAAGCGATAATGGGCTTAATTCCAAATCCTCCAGGACATATTAAAAATGGAGAAATTGTATTTGATGGTCGTGATTTAACAAAGTTATCAGAAAAAGAAATGCAACAAGTACGTGGGAAAGAAATCGCAATGATTTTCCAAGATCCGATGACATCATTAAATCCAACGATGACGATTGGGAATCAAATTATGGAAGGATTGATTAAGCATCAAGGAATGAACAAGACGGATGCTCGTAAAGTAGCGTTGGAGCTTCTTGATCTTGTTGGAATTCCAAATCCACAAGCTCGTTTAAAACAATATCCACATCAATTCTCTGGCGGTATGAGACAACGTGTTGTTATTGCGATGGCACTAGCTTGTAATCCAAAGCTATTAATTGCAGATGAGCCAACAACAGCACTTGACGTAACAATTCAAGCGCAAATTTTAGAGCTTATGAAGGATATTCAGCAAAAAACAGAAGCAGCAATTATTTTTATCACGCATGACTTAGGTGTAGTGGCCAACGTTGCCGACCGTGTTGCGGTTATGTATGCTGGTAAAGTTGTTGAAATTGGTACGGTTGATGAAATTTTCTATAATCCGAAACATCCTTATACATGGGGATTAATTGCATCTATGCCAAGTTTAGAGGGTACAGAGGAAGAGTTATATGCAATTCCAGGAACGCCTCCTGATCTATTAAAGCCACCAAAGGGAGATGCATTTGCACCGCGTAACCCGCAGGCTTTAAAAATCGACTTTGAAATGGAACCACCATTATTTAAAGTAAGTGATACACATTATGCAGCGACATGGTTACTTCACGAACAAGCACCAGAAGTACAACCACCTGAAGTTGTTCAAAGAAGAATTCTTCAAATGAAAGCAGGTGAACAACATGACTAATAAACGTGAAAAATTAATTGAAGTGAAAAATGTAAAGCAGCATTTCGATGTAAGTGGTGGTGTTGTGAAAGCGGTCAATGATATAACATTTGATATTTACCGCGGAGAGACATTTGGACTTGTAGGAGAATCTGGTTGTGGTAAGTCAACAACTGGGAGAACGATTATCCGATTATACGATGCAACTGCTGGAGAAGTGTTATTCGACGGTGAAAATGTACATGGTAAGAAATCAAGAACACAATTAAAGAAATTTAATCGTAAAATGCAAATGATTTTCCAAGATCCATATGCATCATTAAACCCTCGTATGACAGTTGGAGATATCATTGCAGAAGGTCTTGATATTCACGGTTTAGCAAAAAATAAAAAAGATCGTATGGACCGTGTTCATGAATTACTAGAAACAGTTGGATTAAATAAAGAACATGCAAACCGTTTTCCACATGAATTTTCCGGTGGACAACGCCAACGTATCGGAATTGCTCGTGCTCTTGCGGTAGAACCAGAGTTTATTATTGCAGATGAACCGATTTCAGCACTTGATGTATCAATTCAGGCGCAAGTTGTAAACTTACTGAAAAAGTTGCAAAAAGAAAAAGGTTTAACGTATTTATTCATCGCTCATGATTTGTCGATGGTAAAATACATTAGTGATCGTATCGGTGTTATGTATCGTGGTCAAATTGTAGAATTGACGAAAAGTGATGAACTATACGCGCATCCAATTCATCCATATACGAAATCGTTATTATCAGCAATTCCACTTCCAGATCCAGATTATGAGCGTAATCGTAAACGTATTGTTTATGATCCGTCTCAGCATCAATATGGAAATGAAGAACCTGTTATGCGAGAAATTCGCCCAGGACACTTTGTTCTTTGTTCAGAAGCAGAATACAAAAAATATAAAGAAATCTATCAATAATAAAAAAGCGGCCACATGGTCGCTTTTTTATTATATATATCAGATTGGATGTATGGATATAGAAAACCCCAATTGTGGTTTTTTAAAGGTCCATAATTGGGGTTACATTTCAGTATATTTAATTTATATTAAGCTTGAATCGGTTCGGGCTTTTCTGAAGGTTCAGGGCTAACGAGTGTGTAATTTTCCCACGCCCTGCTTTTCCAGCGGAAGAACATAATAACTGCACGCGTACATTCATCAGCTGCGATGGCTAACCAAATACCAGGGAGCCCCATGTCTAAATAAAAAACAAAAAAGTAACCGAGTGGCAAACTCATTATTACCATCGAGAAGGCCCCGATTAAGACAGGGTATTTTGCATCACCAGCGGCACGCAGTGAATTAATTAACACAATATTCATCGTGCGACCTGTTTCTAAAAGGATGCTTAGTAAAAGTACTGTTGACCCTATTTGAATGATTTGAGGATTATCTGTAAAAACTCCAATTAATTGTTTACGGAACGTCATCACGAGAATAACCATACATAACGTAACACCGATTGCCCATTTCGCACTTTTCCACACACGTACATATGCTTCATCTTTCTTATTTCCACCAACTAATCGACCAACGATAATTGCGGTTCCCATTCCAATTGCAATTGCGAATAAGTAAGTAAACATCGAAATATTCATTGCGTATTGTCTTGCAGCTAATGATTCCGTTCCTAAGTATGTTGCGTAATATAAAAAGACAATTTGACATGCTTGATACATGACTTGTTCAAACGCAGATGGGATACCGATTTTTAGAATCTTTCCGATATATTCTCTTGATAAAGTGATGTAGTATTGAAGTTTCACGCGATATTCCATGACTTGATACAGTAACCAGAAAAAGACGATTAGTGCGACAAAGCGACTGAATGCTGATGAAATCGCTGCACCTTGTACACCCATTTCTGGAAAACCGAACTTCCCAAAAATTAATAAGTAGTTTCCGATAATATGAAAAATATTCATTCCTAATGAAATGAACATCGCTTGTTTTGTAAATCCGTGTACGCGAATAATCGCTGCTAGTGAATTAATTATTGCTTGAAGAAAGATTGCCCCTCCAACAATGGACAAATAATTTTGAGCGTAAACTAATACATCTCCTTGTAAGTTCATCGCTGCCATCATGCTTCGTGAAAACAAAAGAAAATTAGCGCTTATGATGAGCCCGACTCCTAAGTTTAAAGTTACTGCTAATGCTGATATTTTTGCCGCTTCGAGATACCTCTTCGAACCGAGATATTGCGATATAACAATCGCTGCACCATTTCCGATTACTTCTAACACTAATATTGCAATGTGAAGATACTGATTCGCTGCACCAACGCCTGAAACTGCGTCGTCTGACAGTGCACTTAGCATAAAGGTATCAGCGATTCCCATTAACATAAAAAGAAAAACTTCTAAAAAAATAGGCCAAGTTAAGAAAAATAAATTTAACTTTTCTCCTTGCCCTTTTGTAGACCCAATCGCTGTCATCCCATCACCCTCTTTACCGATATCCTTTTTTAACAAAGTGTATCTTAACATACTTTATTAATGCACGCATTCAATTTTTCTTGTGCCTAATAAAAATATAGAGTAGAAAGAGAGATAATGTTATGTAATAAAAAGAATAATTATACGTAAATTATTATGTAATATATAAATACAAATTAAAAAACCGACAGAAAACCCTTCTTTTTAGGTGGGAGAGAGCATCCGATCATGCATAGAAGCGGTCGGATCCTTTTCCTGCTCCATGCGAAGTGAAAACAAAGAGAGAAAACGAGTGCAGGTCACCTTTTGTTATCCATAGCCGTGGCTATATGTCGGAAAATAAGCTAAAAAGAAGCAGGGAAATTCCTGCTTCTTTTTAATACGTACGTTTCTTATAAATTCCTTTTCCTCCAACTTGATTCCAACCGGATTGAATTTCGGCACTCTTATCAACAAACTTCATTTTTTCTTTTCCACCAAATAGCTTCTCACCAATGCTATTGGTAATGACGCCAATTAATGCTGTAATTCCAATTATGAGGGCAGCGACAATTGCAAAATCAACAAAAAAAGCAATCATATGTAACATCCCCTTTGCATGTCTATATTTTCATTGTATGTGAAAAATATCAGAAAAGAAAGAATTGACAGAAAAATAAAGGGTGTCTTAAAAATTGTCTAGACAGTTCGGATGGGATTTGGTAAAATTTAAGGGAACAAACGTTCTTTTTAGCATAATCCACGTGTAGACAAGTCTTACATTTTGCCCATCTTTTACGTTCGTTTTTTTTATATTATGAACAAAATTTACTGTATATTTCTTGCAGAATCTATTGTATAATGATTATAGAAGTTACTTATTTAAAGTAATCGTTTTTTAAGAAAAAGTGCTTGCTTATGAGTAAAACTCGAAGCGATTTTTATTTTTTTGTAAGACAAGTTATAGTGGAGAATTGCTGAAAAGTAGAAATCTAAACTGTAATTATTACAGAATTTGTACTCTTTAAGGAGAGTGAGTCATGTATGGTAACACTATATAGTTCTCCAAGTTGTACGTCTTGTAGAAAGGCGAAATTATGGCTGGAGGAAAATAATATTCCTTATACAGAACGTAACATTTTCTCAGATCCATTAACGATTGAGGAAATTAAAGAAATTTTACGCATGACGGAAAGTGGAACGGATGAGATTATTTCAACTCGTTCGAAAGTTTTCCAAGAGTTAAATATTAACTTAGAATCTTTACCTCTTCCAGATTTATATAAGATGATTCGTGACTATCCGGGTATTCTACGCCGTCCGATTATGATTGATGAAAAACGTCTTCAAGTTGGTTATAACGAAGATGAGATTCGTCGTTTTTTACCACGTACGGTAAGAACATTCCAGTTACGTGAAGCGCAGCGTCTTGTAAATTAATAATAAAGTTTATTATGTAAAAACCTTCTACTTTATAGTAGAAGGTTTTTAACATAATTTCATTCGTTTCACATATATAGAAGGAACTCGGTGCTTAACTATTAATATTACGTAATCTCACATGTTGAACAACATACCCGATGAATAGCACTGTGAAAATAAATAGAAAGGGTATACTTGTTGTAAAGGTAGGATTATGATTGAAAAAATGTGCAAGTCTTATTTCGTGAGTAATCATTGTTCCGGCTGTGTAAGCAAGGACTGCCCCCCCGCAATAGATGAGAAAAGGAAAACGCTCCATAAATCGTAAGATAAGCTTGCTTCCCCAAATAATAATTGGAATGGAAATCAATAAGCCTATGATAACGAGTATGATGTTTCCGTGTGCAGCTCCGGCTATTGCAAGTACATTATCGAAGCCCATAACGAGATCGGCAAATACAATTGTTCGAATCGCTTGAAATAATGTTGTTTTTGCCTGTATAGAAGAAAGGTCATTATTATTGTCGGTGAGTAAATTTACAGCAATAAGCGTGAGAAGAATGCCGCCAATGAGTTGTAGAAAAGGTATATCAAGTAAATAGACAGCAAGTATTGTGAGAAGAATTCGTAGTACAATTGCTAAAATGGTTCCGATAAAGATGGCTTTATTGCGTTTATGTTCGGGTAAGTTTCGGCTTGCAAGCGCGATTACAATTGCATTATCACCGCCTAATACAACATCGATACCAATGATCATGAGTATAGATGTCCAAAAATCTATCTCCATCATTTTGCCTCCATTTACTCTGTTTTAATAAGCGATACATGAGATATATGTATAGAATGAAAAGCTGCCCTTGAAAGCTTGACCGGCTTTATTAACAGTTTACGGTGGGATGCGCGATTGTATGTCCAATTTTTTTATTGATGGAGGAAGGATGGGGCTTTTTAGTAATGATGATAAATAATCGGATAGGTGAATGACTGTTTTTGTAAAATCAGACGATTTTATTTCCATTCTGGAGTATCTTATCATAAAATGAAAGTACAAGAATCTATTGATTTGTCATATGAGTGGGGAATCCCTTCATAACAATTCCAAACAGGAAGGGAGAGTTGTATTTTGGATATTGAAAGAATTAATGATCATACGATGAAATTTTTTATTACGTACGTTGATATAGAAGATCGTGGATTTAATCGAGAAGAGATTTGGAACAGTCGTGAAAGAAGCGAGCAATTATTTTGGGAAATGATGGATGAGGCGCGCGATCATGATGATTTCTTTATCGATGGACCACTATGGATTCAAGTGCAGGCACTTGATAAAGGAATTGAAGTACTTGTAACGAAAGCACAGCTTTCGAAAGATGGACAAAAATTAGAATTACCAATAGGTCTGGACAAAATTATTGATATTCCTCTAGATGAACGTATTGAATCGTTATTCCAACGAGAGTTAGAGGAAGATGCGGGAACGAACTTTAACGAAGATGGAACATTTGGCTTTTTGATTAAGTTTAATGATTTTGAAGATGTGATCTCGTTAAGTCATCGTCTTATATTTGAAGACATAAAAGATGAATTATATTCGTTTGAAGACCGCTATTATGTATATGTTGAATTTGATGAAGTGCTACACGATGAAGAAGAAATCGACCGTATTTTGAGTATTATTTTAGAATATGGAGAAGAATCTACTTTAACGGTTCACCGTGTAAGTGAGTATGGCAAACTGATTATTGCTGAACATGCACTTGAGACAATTCGCAGTCATTTTCCCTCTAAGAAATAGGCCGATTTCTATATTATGAAATCGGCTTTTTATATGATGGGTATGCTAAAAATAGAAAGGGTTTGTAAGCAAGGGGGGCAGGGATGAAAAATACGTTAAAGCTACTGTTCTTTTTTCTGGGGGTATTCGTAGCATTTGTTTCGTTACGCATGTTTATTGATGTAGCATTTTATTCAGATGTTATGGGGATAAAAGATGTTTCGTTCTTAGGAATTATAAGTGTTGTATTTACCGTTTCTGCATTTTTAATCGGATGTGTCATTTTTTTAGAGAATCGGCATCCATCAAAAACGTTGACATGGTTAATTGTATTAGGTATTTTTCCTGTAGTTGGATTTTTTGCGTATTTATTGTTTGGACAAAACTTTCGACGAAAACGAATGTTTCAAAAGAAGGCTCTTTTGGATGAACAAGCTTTTTTACAGTATAAAGGGCATGAAGAGTATCAAGATCGCATTTTACAGAATCATAAACACCAAGAATTACTATTTCGTTTAGCGGATCGACTTGGGGCATTGAATATTTCATTTCAGACAGAAACAAAAGTATTAACGAATGGGGATGAAACGTTTCAAGCAATTTTAAAAGGATTACAAAAAGCAAAGCATCATATTCATATGGAATATTATATAGTTCGAGATGATAAGCTTGGAACAAAAATTAAAGAGATTTTAATTCAAAAAGCACAGGAAGGCGTCGTTGTTCGTTTTTTATATGATGCAGTTGGGAGTTTTAAACTGTCAAACGCCTATATTGATGAATTAAATAATGCTGGTGTAGAGATGGTCCCATTTTTCCCAGTCCGCTTTCCCATTTTAAATGATAAAATCAATTACCGAAATCATCGAAAAACCGTTGTGATTGATGGGAATGAAGGATTTGTAGGTGGATTAAATATTGGTGATGAATATTTAGGAAAAAATAAGTATTTTGGCTTTTGGCGAGATACTCATTTGTATTTACAAGGTGAAGCTGTACAAAGTTTACAATTAATTTTCTTGCAAGACTGGTTTTATATGACGGGTGAAGTAGTATTAGCACCAGAATATTTACAGGCGAAAGCAGTAGAAGGAGAGCATTGGGGCGGTGTGCAACTTGTTGCGGGGGGACCGGATAATAAGTGGGAGACGATTAAACATCTGTATTTTGCGATGATTTCTTCTGCTCGAAAGTCCATTTGGATTGCTACGCCATATTTTATTCCAGATGATGATATTTTAACTGCGTTAAAAGTAGCAGCTCTTGCTGGTATTGATGTACGTTTATTAATGCCAAGTAAACCGGATAAACGTACTGTATTTTATGCATCAAGGTCTTATTTCCCAGAGTTATTAGATGCGGGTGTAAAAATATATGAATACGAAAAAGGTTTTTTACACAGTAAAGTTGTGATTGTTGATTCTGATTTAGCGTCAATCGGAACAGCAAATATGGACATGAGAAGCTTCCATTTGAATTTTGAAGTGAATGCTTTCTTGTATGATACAAATAGTATTCGAAAGCTGGTACAGGATTTTGAAGATGACCTGCAAGTAGCAAGCGAAATTCATGTAGATCGCTTTCATAAGCGCCGCCTTCTTATGCGAATTGTCGAATCAACATATCGCTTATTATCACCTTTATTATAAAGTGAAACCTGATTTCTGAAACTTTTAAGGTGGAAGTCTTACGCGGGGGGAAGTGAAGCTTCCATCGTTGGGAATAGAGAAGAGGATGTTCCATAAGGACATCTTCTTTTTTGTGTGGAAAGGAATTTATAACAATTTGTAGAATAAAGAGCAGTAAAGAAAGGAAGTGGTGCTATGTTTGTCGCAAAGAGAGAAAATGGTGAGAAGATTCATCTTCTTCACAATTGGGATGAAAAGCAGCTGCTCACATTACGAAAGAATGACCGCTTTTCTTGTCCAATTTGTCATCTAGAAGTACAGCTCAAGTTAGGAAAACAAAAAAGGTGGCACTTTGCTCATAAAAAAACAAATAATTGTCTCATTGAATATGAACATGAATCTGCCTATCATATGCGTGGCAAGGAACAGTTATATAGATGGATACAGTCACAGGGTTTTCATGTGGAAATTGAATATTATCTCAGGGCCATTCGGCAAAGGCCTGATTTGTTTATTGAAATGGAAGGAAGAAAGTTTGCGATTGAATATCAATGTGCGTCTTTGTCAGCCGACCAGTTGCTAAAACGAACCTATTCTTACTGGAAAGCAGGGATACAAATCGTATGGATTCTAGGTGGAAATCAGTTGAAGCGTCACTCTGCATACTGGGTATCGCTGTCCTCGTTTCATTCGCTTTGTATGCAATCCTATCCTCAGCCATTTCTCCTCTTTTTCTGCCCAAATGATAAGGCGTTTCTGAAATGTACGCTTCTTACTCCTTTTTCTTCAAACGTTCACTTCACACACATCATTCACTTACCACTTCACAACCTTACTTTCACTTCTCTTTTTCACTCTACTGTCCTTTCTAAAGAAAGATTGCAGCAGGAATGGCGGAATAAAAAGAATTATTTTAGAACGAATATTCTTCCGATATGGAATTATAGTCATAAAGCCCTTTTGCGTATTTTATATCACTATCACCTCACGCCTTCTTGTTTTCCTTCCGAAATTGGTGTTCCTCTTCCATCTGCATTTGCATTTCGAACACATCCTTTTGTATGGCAAGCGTATCTCTTAATGAATTTCATTGAGAGACATGAAGCTGGAGAATATTTTTCATTGCATGCTGTTTTTTCTTATATGAGTCAACACAAAAGTATTCAGTTGCGCGTGCTCCCTTATTTTCCAAAAAATATTTGGAAAGAAGCAGTGAAAGAGTATTTGACATTTTTATGTGGAATAGGGATGTTAGAGGAAGTTGCTCCGCAGAAGTATCGGAAAATTGGTCATTTTGTTATACCGCAAACAGAGGCGGACATAATAAAATATGATGCAATGTGCTTATCGTACGCGCTGTCTCTTTTTGAAGCAAAGTACAACATGAGAGAAGGGAAAGTGGATATAATAAAGGGGTAACTAGAAGGAATTACATAAGAAGAATAGAATTGTACTAGAAGTGCGTGTTCAAAAAGGAGGATAAAGAGAGCCGAGCAGTTCGAGGCGCGGAAGCCAGGAGGATACGAAGTGTAGATGGAACTACATGAGTATCGGAGTGGCGACGTAACGAAGAAATGTGACAGCTATCTTTACCGGACTTTTTGAACATCCTCTAGAAGAAGATTAAGAGGAGGATCTATTTATGGCTGATCAAAAAACAGCAAAAACATTGCCTGCCCGCAGTGAGATTGAAGAATTAAATACATGGCGTTTGGAAGATGTTTTCTATACGGATGAAGAGTGGGAAAAAGAATTTCAAGCAGTAAAAGAGTTGCTACCAAAGCTGACAGAATTCAAAGGGAAGCTTGGTGACTCTGCTGATGCATTATTAGCAACATTGCAATATGAAGATGAAGTCTCAATGCGTCTAGGGAAATTATATACATATGCTCATATGCGTTATGACCAAGATACGGCAAACTCTTCCTATCAAGCACTTAATGATCGTGCAACAAACTTGTACTCTCAAGCATCAAGCAGTATGGCATATATCGTTCCTGAGATTTTAACGATTTCAGAAGAAGCGTTACAATCGTTCTTACAAGAAAATAAAGAATTAAAAGTCTATGAGCATGCGTTAGAAGAAATTACACGTCAGCGTCCACACGTATTGTCAGAAGCAGAAGAAGCGTTATTAGCGCAAGCATCTGAAGTAATGAGTGCATCAAGTAGTACGTTTGGTATATTAAATAATGCTGATTTAAAGTTTCCATCTATTAAAGATGAAGATGGACAAGAGGTAGAAGTAACGCATGGTCGCTATATTCAATTTTTAGAAAGTGATGATCCTCGTGTTCGTCATGATGCGTTTCATGCTGTATATGAAACGTACGGAAACTATAAAAATACATTTGCAAGTACATTGAGTGGTGCGATTAAACGCAACAATTTCTATGCGCGTGTTCGCAAATATGATTCTGCACGCCAAGCGGCATTAAGTAATAATAATATTCCTGAAACGGTATATGATCAGCTTGTTGAGACAGTAAATGATAACTTACATTTATTACATCGTTACATTGATATTCGCAAACGTGCATTAGGGCTTGATGAGTTACATATGTATGATCTATATACACCGCTTGTACCAGAAGTGAAAATGAATGTGAAATATGAAGAAGCACAAGATATTCTATTGAAGTCATTGAATGTTCTGGGTGATGAGTATGTTGCAATTCTAAAAGAAGCATATGAAAATCGCTGGGTAGATGTATATGAAAATAAAGGGAAACGCAGCGGTGCGTATTCATCTGGTGCATATGGAACAAATCCATACATTTTAATGAACTGGCATGATAATGTAAACAATTTGTTTACACTTGCTCATGAATTTGGTCATTCTGTGCATAGTTACTATACAAGAAAAACACAACCATATATATATGGTGACTATTCTATTTTTGTTGCGGAAGTTGCTTCTACATGTAACGAAGCAATTTTAAATGATTACTTATTAAAAACAACAGAAGATAAGAAAGAACGCTTATATTTGTTAAATCATTATTTAGAAGGATTCCGTGGTACTGTATTCCGTCAAACGATGTTTGCTGAATTTGAGCATGTGATCCATCAAAAAGTACAAGAAGGACATGCGGTAACACCAGACATGTTAACAGAAATTTATTATGATTTAAATAAAAAATACTTTGGCGATGCTTTAGTTATCGATAAAGAAATTGGTATAGAGTGGTCTCGTATTCCGCACTTCTATTACAACTATTACGTATATCAATACGCAACAGGATTTAGTGCAGCGACAGCTTTATCAAAACAAATTTTAGAAGAAGGAAAACCAGCGGTAGAGCGTTATACTAACGAATTCTTAAAAGCTGGAAGCTCCGATTATCCAATTGAAGTATTGAAAAAAGCAGGTGTGGATATGGCATCACCAGAACCTGTGAAAGAAGCACTGCAAGTATTTGAAGAAAAGTTGAATGAATTAGAAGCGCTATTGTTTGAAGATAAATAATAGGTGGATTACTTTCCTATCTGAATAAGGAAAGTAGAGAAGACGAGAGCGATGAGCTCTCGTCTTTTTTTTCGCTTATAGAAGATGTTCAAAAAGTCCGGTACTCATGTAGTTCAATCTACGCTCCGTATCCTCCTTTTTGAACAAGCACTTAAAAGCCTTTGAAACGTTTTCGATGATTGAAATAGGAGAGGGAAAGCACAATAATCAAGAATAAAAGTGGGAGTGCAATGATCTTCGGGAATACTTGTAAGAGTGAAAGGATATATAAGAAAAAGGCAATGCAGATACTAAAAATGAGAAGGAAGATATGTGATTTTTTCATAAAATACCTCCTAAAATCGTTGTTTTTATATTCTATTCATAAATGAAAACGTTTAGAATGTGACAAAAATGTGAAATTCGACAAAAAGGGTTGTCATTTGAAGTCGAATCTTGTAATATAATAGATGTGAACGAATTCACATACAAACATATACCCCTTTGTTTGAACGTGAAAATTTCTCCCATCCCCTTTAATATTTTTATAAGCCGTAAAGAAAAGACCTGGTGTTTACACCAGGTCTTTTTCTTTTGTAATCCATTTCCAATAACGCTCACATTTCACATCAATCGTCCGTACTCTTTGTTTTAACGATAATTTTTTTAGTTCCCGTTCTATTTCTTGTTGCGAACAATTATAGATAAATGCAATCTCTCGTGATGACATAAATTTTACTGTTTCTAGTAAGTGCTCTAGTGGTGGTAGAGGTGCTGGCTCAATGTCACATTTTACAATTTCCTTTAAGAGCTGTACATACACATCATAGGAATAAATACCGGCAATTTTAATACCTTCTTCATCTGAATTCCCATGAAAGAATACGAGAGAAGGTATTTCCGTGATATGCATTTCGTTTGTAAACTTTAAATCGCACTGAAATGCTTTTTTCGCACTAATTGAATGCAAATCTTTTTTAAACTCTTCTACATCAATACCGCTTTGCTTTGCACATGCAAGCAACAACTGT
Source organism: Bacillus sp. DX3.1 (assembly GCF_030292155.1). NCBI lineage: Bacteria > Bacillati > Bacillota > Bacilli > Caryophanales > Bacillaceae > Bacillus > Bacillus sp. DX3.1. Next base: position 1,187,592 of record NZ_CP128153.1, read on the forward strand.
GTATCTGGCTTTGATACATTTTCAAGAAAGATGTATTCCTGGAGTTTTCGCAAAAATTTCGAACCTGCTTTTCTACCTTGCAACTCCGCTGCCTTAATCGCAATAGAAGCCAGATACGGTGTGGACGATTCGTCTTGCATATGTACTTTTCCATCACATGAAAAGCCATGCAAACTTGTTGTTTTTTCCCACACAAATCGAATATTAGCAGGTTTATTCCATTTGTGTGAGGAGGTCATTGCCCCTTCCACTTTGCCAGTTAAAATATGTCGAATAGAAAAATATTTTCCGTATTCGAGCCATAATTTAATCATAATTGGTTCAATATCCCAGCAATCTTTACAAAGTGGATCAATAAACAAATAAGCTTCTACAGATTTTTGTTCGCATTTGGAAAGAGAAGGAAATTGCAAATGTTTTGCTTCCTGTTTATCCATTACGCTTCACCTGTTTCGTTTGGAGTGTTGACCATATGCTGTGCTACTAATGTTAAACGTTCGAAAATAAAATCTCGAATTGGACCGTGAATGCCCGTATCTTCTAGTGCTTGCTCCATGCATGCTAACCAGGCTTTTGCTCGCTTTGGTGTAATCTCAAAAGGGAGATGGCGTGCTCTTAGCATCGGATGACCATGTTCTTCCGTATATAAACTTGGTCCGCCTAAAAACTGTGTTAAAAATTGCTTTTGCTTCCTAGCCGTTTCTGTTAAATCGTCTGGGAAGATGGGAGATAGGTCAGGGTGCCTACTGACATAGGAATAAAATGTATTGACTAATGTTGCAATGCCTTGTTCACCGCCAATTGCTTCAAATGGTGTCATCGGTTGCTTGCTCATCCTTAATAAACTCCTTTTTCCATCAAATGTATATCTATTGTAGCAATGGATTGTCACGAAGAGCAACTAAATAGCTTTCGTACAAACCTTTGTTCATTTTTTGTTCATTAAAGAGCAGTGGAGCGATTATCTTCAAGGTTCAGAGGAAACAACCAAGTTGCTGCAGCTGCCTATAAATATCCGATTGGTGAGAGCTAACCATCAGTAGGAAATGCACCTACTGATGGAAGTTTCACTTTAGCGTGCTTTGTTTTGTTTGGCAAGAAAAAAACGCTGTACTTTATTTTTTGTTTGGCGAATGGGGATATGATATTCATTTAGTAAAGCAATAAATGCGGCTTTGCCGGTTGCTTCGTCTTGTACTTCATATTCAAGTTCATAATCATCGTGATTGTAATAAAAACTATGATCAAATACAAGTGTGCCGCCTCCGAATATAGTTTCTGCTCGTTCTGTTGTTAAACTTCCCATGTAAGCTAAAGAGGAAACAGGGATTTGCAGGGTATGTAATTGATCTGCTACAGTTCCAGCAATTAGTACATTTGTTTCTATCATTAGCTTGGCTTCTTGTGCTGTTAAGGATTGATGCGTTTCTAACAGTCCAATTTCAGCCGGCTGTTTTAAAGTTAATGTATAAGCTCCGTCTTTATGGCGAATACGAAGAGCAGAGCCAGCTGCTTTTAAAGAAAAATGGGGTGTTTCAAAATAATGATTTACTTGTTTTGTAAATGTTTTGATAGAAAAGGCATTACATAATGTATGAAATTCTGCCTGTGTCACCATGTTTTTAAATTCAATTTCAATTTCTTGTGTCATCGTATAAACTCCTTTTTAAAGTAATCCTTTAAACATTATCGCTTTTTCGCAAATTTGGTTCAATGTTTTATTTGTTTGCGCCCATGTTATGATACAATAATAGTGTTTAGTAAGACAGGAAGTCGATATGGAGGAGTTAGAGCATGCAAAATAAAATTCAAGTTAAGAGCGTAGAAGAAAGAGAGAATGCTCTTATTTTTTGTGCAGAAAATACTGAAATACGTGTGGAGGAGTTAACAGTACGTAATCACGTACTTGTAGACTCAGATCATTTATCATTTTTATATATTTTAGAGGACGAATCAGCTTTCATTTATGTAAGTATTCCGCATACATGCTGGGAAGCAATGCACGATGCGATGAAAAATGATAAAAAGATATTTGTTCGTGTCAATAATATTGAAATTGAATTAGAGCAGTTGAAAGAAGAAGTGGCATACTTAATTGGAAACATCGAAGGAAATGCAAATTACGGAGAAGAGCTGGAAGCTGCAGTAAAAAAAGTGTTTCTATAAGAGGGTGTTCAAAAAGTCCGGTAAAGATAGCCGCCCTATTTCTTCGTTACGTCGCCAGTCCGGTACTCATGTAGTTCCATCTACACTTCGTATCCTCTTGGCTTCCGCGCCTCGAACTGCTCGGCTCCCTTTATCCTCCTTTTTGAACACGTACTATAAGGAAATGGATGGATTTCGGTGGTGGTTTAAATGAATCGTAATTGGGAAGAATTTTTAGCGCCGTACCACCAAGCGGTGGGAGAGCTAAAAGTGAAATTAAAAGGAATGCGTGCTCAGTTTGCAATGTTTACTGAACATTCTCCAATTGAATTTGTAACAGGAAGAGTAAAGTCGTGTGCAAGTATTATCGATAAAGCAGAAAAGCGAAATGTTCCGCTTGATCGATTAGAAGAAGAAATGCAGGACATTGCTGGTCTTCGTATGATGTGCCAATTTGTGGATGATATTAAACCTGTTGTTGAATTTCTTCGAAAACGGAACGATTTTGAAATTGTGGAAGAGCGAGATTATGTGACGCAAAAAAAAGAAAGTGGTTATCGTTCTTATCATGTTGTTATTAGCTATCCTGTTCAAACGATTCGCGGGGAGAAAAAAGTATTAGTTGAAATTCAAATTCGGACGTTAGCGATGAATTTTTGGGCGACAATTGAGCATTCCTTAAATTATAAATATAGTGGACGTTTTCCAGAAGATATTAAAATACGCTTGCAGCGTGCGGCAGAAGCGGCATTTTTATTAGATGAAGAAATGTCTTCGATTCGTCTTGAAATTCAAGAAGCACAAAAGATTTTTTCGCGCAAACAGGAAGCGAAAGAATCCGAATCATAAATTAAAGGGTGTTGGGCCATGAAATTTGCAATTATGTCAAAGGGAGATCAATCATCAAACGCACTTGCAAGTACGATGACGGAATATTTGCAGGATTTTGGGTTTACAGTGGACGAACTAGAACCGGAGATTGTGATTTCTGTTGGAGGAGATGGAACGCTTTTATATGCGTTTCACCGTTATTATAACCGGTTGGATGAGACAGCGTTTGTCGGTGTACATACCGGACATTTAGGATTTTATGCAGATTGGTTGCCAACAGAAGTAGAAAAACTTGTGATTGCGATTGCAAAGACACCGTTTCAAGTAGTGGAATATCCACTGCTGGAGGTTATTATTCGTTACGTGAATGGTAGCAAAGAATCACAGTATTTAGCGTTAAATGAAGCGACGGTGAAAAATGCTGAAGGGACGTTAGTTACAGAGGTGGAAATTCGCGGAGAATATTTTGAAACGTTTCGCGGAGATGGTCTATGTATTTCTACTCCTTCAGGAAGTACAGCGTATAACAAAGCGTTAGGCGGAGCGATTATTCATCCTTCTATTGAAGCGATTCAAATTGCAGAAATGGCATCCATTAATAACCGTGTCTTCCGTACGGTTGGTTCACCACTTGTTCTACCAAAGCATCATACATGTGTCTTAAAACCGACTGCGGGTATGAATTTACAAATTACGGTTGACCATTTAACGATGGTTCATCAAGATGTAAAATCAATTCAATATCGCGTTGCAAACGAGAGGGTACGCTTCGTTCGTTTTCGTCCATTCCCATTTTGGAAACGTGTTCGAGATTCGTTTGTTGCGGATGAGTAGAGAGGGTTTATATATTTGAAAAGATTTACATTAAAATGGCATATGACAGAAGTAGAAGAGGGCATGCTTATTCGAGAGTTCTTAAAAACGAAAGGTATTTCCAAAGCTGCTTTAACAGATATAAAGTTTAACGGCGGCGCGATTGAAATTAATGGTGAGCATGCGAATGTTCGGCACATATTACAAGTAAGTGAGCAATTACAAGTATGCTTCCCGTTAGAACAGCGAAGTGAAGGGATGCAAGCGGAGGATATTCCTCTGTCTATTGTATATGAAGATGAATCTGTTCTTGTCATAAACAAGGTCCCCTATATGTCGACGATTCCGTCAAGGGAACATCCAACGGGAAGTGTAGCCAATGCACTCCTACATCATTATGATAAACAAAATCTTGCAAGCACAGTACATATTGTAACGAGACTAGACCGTGATACTTCAGGTCTCATGCTAATTGCGAAAAATCGCTTTATCCATCATCTATTATCAAAGCAACATCAGCAAAAACAAGTGAAGAGAACATATGAAGCAATCGTTCATGGTGAAGTAATAGAAGAGTCGGGAACAATTGATGCACCAATTGGAAGAAAAGATGATAGCATTATTGAACGAGTTGTATGTGAAGAGGGTCAAAGGGCGGTTACACATTTTCGTGTTATGGAGAAATCTCCTGAAAAGACGCGGGTTGCTCTGCAGTTAGAAACAGGAAGGACGCATCAAATTCGTGTCCATATGGCGCATATAGGACATCCGCTGTTAGGGGATGACTTGTATGGAGGTAGTGCCGAACACATGAAAAGACAAGCGCTTCATAGTACGAGTTTAACGTTTTATCATCCGGTGTTAGAAAAGAGACTAACGTTTCATGCAGATGTGCCGGAAGATATGAAAGAAGCATTGAAATAAGCTGTCCTCATACGCTGAGGACAGCTTATTTTATATTTCATTATGTAATTGTACGGAATTTCTCTGGCACAAACGGCATAGAAGAAGAAACAGAAACAGTCTCCATTTCTGGATAACGAAGCGCAGTTAACTTTCCTCCAAATACGGATCCAGTATCAATATTTATCGTATGATTGACAAGACGAGGTTCTGCTACGGGTGTATGACCATATACAATCCAAGCTTCTCCGGTGTAATGCTTGGCCCAGTCACGGCGGACAGGGGAACCATCTGGATGCTTTTCGCCTGTAATGTCACCGTACAATACGAATGTTTGCACTTTTTTATCTTGTCTTCCTATATAATCTTGCCGAATACCAGCGTGACAAACGATGAGCTTTTTATCGTCGAGTACGTGATAAAGAGGAGATTTCTCGTAAAGATCGATAAACTTTTTCTTGATTGCCTGCTGTTTATTAGGAGATAAAGCCTCGTACTCTGCCACGGTCGTTTCTAAACCGTGGGCAATCGTCACATTACGTCCGATGAAAAAGCGGTACAACTTATTACAATGATTGCCGGGGGCGTAATATGCCTCTTTTTTCTTCATCACAAGCTCCCACACAATTTCAATCATGCGTAGCGATGCTGGACCACGGTCAGTAATATCGCCGACAAAAGCGAGCTGTCGTTTCTCTGGATGGACAGGAAGACCGCTATCCCAGTTATAACCAAGCTGCTTCGTTACTGCTTCAAACTCTTCTAAACAACCGTGAATATCTCCGATAATATCGTACATCATTATGAATCACCTGCTTTGTTTTTTCATTAGTATACCTCTAATAGAACGAGAAAAAAACCATATCCAAATGGATATGGTTTAATCGAACATAAATGTTTTCGTTCGTGACCGTACGTTCAGTACAAAGCCAATCGCAATCATATAGGTCAGTAAGGAACTACCACCATAACTCATAAGAGGAAGCGTAATCCCGGTAATTGGAAGTAAGCCAATTGTCATTCCAATATTTTGGAATACTTGGAATGTAAACATTCCGATTGTTCCTGCACAGATGTAACTACCGAACGGATCATTACTTTCTAATGAGATATGAATCATACGATAAATAAGTAGGAAGAAAAGTGAAATAACAACACTTGCTCCTAAAAATCCGAACTGCTCTGCAATATTTGTGAAAATAAAGTCTGTATGCGGCTCTGGGAAGTATACTTGTCCATTCTCCCAGCCTTTTCCGTGCAGTTCACCGGAACCGGTAGCTAAAACAGCCTGCCGTAATTGATACCCTTGTGTTTCATATTCATAAGGTGCTAACCAGCCGTAGAAACGGTCCAATTGATACTCTTTTAAAATATGTTCCTTAAAGAAAGCTGTATGTGCAAAGTAAATGTACGTGAGTGTGGAACCAGCTGCTGTAACAAGACCAGCTAAGCCGAAAATAAAGCGCCAACGTATACCAGAGACTAAAATCATTGCCGCTAGCATTGCTGAAATAACCATCGTATTTCCTAAGTCCGGTTCTTTCGCAATGAGAAGCAGTGGTGGTAAGCTAGCTCCAAATATTTTGCCGAGTAAAATGAGATCCTCTCGCGGCGTTCGAAATGGATATTTTTCATTGTGATTTACAATAATGCGACCCACTACAAGGATTAAAAATAATTTCATAATCTCAGAAGGTTGGAAGTTACCGATTCCTGGTAATTCATACCAAGCAGTCGCCCCTTTAATCGTTTTTGCTCCTGGGATTTTGAATTCAAGTCCAAGTAGAAGTAGCATTGCAAATCCATATAAATACCAAGCAATTTGTTTATAACGATCAAAGTCGATAATCATAACTGCAATAATTGCTATGCTTCCAATGACATACCATTGAATTTGTTTGAAAACAAAGTTTACCTGTTGTAAATAGGCTGGTAAAGATGGTTGGGCACTGGCGATAGCAAAACAGCTCACAATCGCAATTGTGAGTAAAATCAGTAGCAAGACGTAATCTATTCGATATTGAGAATTCTTATCTTTCACCGTACGTAGTCCTTTCTGTTGCTCGTTGTTTAATAAAGTGAAACTTTAATCAGTAGGGGTTTTCTTCATCCCCCACCTATCTTCTTTGTTTCTCTCTAAATCTTGAGGTGGGGGTATTACTGCTCGCGAATAGCGGGATAAAAAAAAGACGCTATTACCATATTAGCTGATTTTTAGTTGTTTGCAAATATGTTGTTTGGATTTTAAGATGGGAATGTTAGATAAGAGCATACTTAGTAGAGGAAATGAAAAATATGTTTTTATATATGTAAATACAAATTAAAAAACCGACATAAACCCCTTCTTTTTAGGTGGGAGAGAGCATCCGGCCATGCATAGAAGCGGTCAGATCCTTTTCCTGCCCAGACATAGTGAAAACAAAAAGAGAAAATGAGTGCAGGTCACCTTTTGTTATTTATAGCCGCGGCTATATGTCGAAAAATCAAAATGGATTTATATAGAAGGAAAGTGATGTACAATCTAGTATATATAAAGTGATTTTCACTTATGAGAAGGAAAGGGAAAGATCAGAATAGAAATAAAGAAACATCTATAAATAATTTTATTTTGCCTTCTTTCGTATTTGTGATATGATATAAATATATTACCAGGTACTAATAACTACTATTACTAATTTAAATTAGGGGGATAAATAAATGAGTCTTCTCAACTTAAAAGGAAAAAATATTATTGTCATGGGTGTTGCGAACCAACGAAGCATTGCATGGGGAATCGCTCGATCACTACATAGTGCAGGAGCAAACTTAATTTTCACATATGCGGGTGAGCGTCTAGAAAAAAACGTTCGTGACTTAGCAGAATCATTAGAAGGACAAAAATCTATCGTCTTACCATGTGATGTAACAAACGATGAAGATATCGCGCGTTGCTTCCAGTCTATTAAAGAAGAAGTAGGTGTTGTCCACGGATTAGCACACTGCATCGCATTTGCAAACCGTGATGATTTAAAAGGCGAGTTCGTTGATACATCTCGCGATGGATTCTTACTTGCGCAAAACATTAGCTCATTCTCATTAACAGCTGTAGCAAGAGCAGCGAAACCGTTAATGACAGAAGGCGGTAGCATCGTTACATTAACATATCTTGGCGGCGAGCGCGTTGTATCGAACTACAATGTAATGGGCGTTGCAAAAGCATCACTAGACGCAAGCGTAAGATACTTAGCAAACGACTTAGGACAGCATAACATTCGTGTGAACTCTGTATCAGCTGGACCAATTCGTACGCTATCAGCTAAAGGTGTTGGCGACTTTAACAGCATCTTAAAACAAATTGAAGAGCGTGCACCACTTCGTCGTAACGTAACGCAAGAAGAAGTAGGGAACACAGCGTTATTCTTATTCAGTGATTTAGCAAGTGGGGTTACTGGTGAGAACATTCATGTGGATTCTGGGTACCATATTTTAGGGTAATTGAATAAAATGAGCGAAAACCTCTTGAATCGTAAAAATTATGCGATTCAGGAGGTTTTTTATGAAAATAATTTGCTAGCTCATTTTTTCGCTATTCAAGTATAAAAAATATAGTATAAGATATGATACAAAGAGTACCTGAATGTAGCTGTTATAAATAATTGTAGGAGGAATTACGATGATAAATCATGGTAAAACAATTTCCTTGATTGGAAGAGAATATAGATTGAAAGATATAACTCAAGGGTGGGAATGCTGTATTTTATTTGAGGGAGAAAAAAGTATTAAATAAGACAACAAAATTTAATTAATAAGGTAGTAATGAGGCTCAGGTTTAATAATTTATAGCGGATAACTTTGATTTAGATCAATTGTAGAACTACCTTTTGTATATTTATAGTTTTCGAACAAATAATAGACTATCATATAGTGTAACATATTCGAAATTTTCATTGTTGCAAAGTTCATCTACAGCTTGGATGACTCCTGGCCAATTCTCACAATAATCATGAAAAGCTATTAATCCTCCCTTAACAACTCTCGGAGCATAATGAATAATGTCGTGCTTAACACTTGGATATTCATGGTCTCCATCTATGAATATCGCAGCAATAGAATTAGGACAATCGTCATAAGCTTCTGTACTGTATTTTTTTATTGGAATAATAAGGTTTTCACATCCATGATTCTTTACATTATCCTCAAAAAAATTACTGGGACATAAAATGAATGGGTCAATCGCGTAGATTGGACTTTTCTTGGTGCTCATTAAAGCGCTTCCTAGAGCTAATGCAATTGTACTTTTTCCTTTAAATGAACCGATTTCAACTATGTCTCCAGGTAAATGATCAACCATTGAAGGTAAATTTAATAATGCAAATTGCTCATGGTATGACAGCCACCCTTCAATACTGCCTACAATTGATAGTAGTTCATATATACTTTTCATAGTTTTCATATTAAAACGTTACCCCTTTCTTAATCTTATAATGCCACATTCGTAAATACAGCTAGATGATATGAAAATCAAACAATTTCCTCGTTTGTTAATGATATTCCTTCAAATATCTAATTCCATACAGAATTGAATCCTTATTATCAATTTGATAGTGTATCTTGAATTTTTACAGAAGACAGATTGTAAATGTAAAAATATCGAAGTATGCCACTGGTATTTGGAGGAGAAATAGCTGGGAAATGATTCATAACAAAATTTTCACCCTAAAAAATTCTAATTTTAATAAGTATATTTTGTTAATCATTTTGCTGTTTTTTTGTATCTAGTAATTTTTTGACTTCACAAATATGATATGTAAAATTATTTTTTTTGCTACTATTAATTTTATTCTTCACTTAAATATGTACTCCAGAAAAGTGATTGGCTGGTCTATGAGTACACGTATGAAAGATTCTCTCGTGATAGACGCTTTTTTACAAGGATATAAGAAAGAACATCAGAAAACAGGATTAATTATTCATACAGACCAAGGGTCTCAATATACAAGCAGTAATTTTCAAGCCACACTAAAAAAGTATGGTGCTGTTTCGAGTGTCAGTAGAAAAGGAAACCCTTATGATAATGCATTAATGGAATCCTTTTATAAAACCATAAAAAGAGAGCTCATTCAAGGTGCCAAATTTAAAACACCTGAACAAGCTCGAAAAGAAATATTTAAATATATAGAGTTGTACTACAATACCAAAAGAATACATTCTTCCTTGGAATACCTTTCTCCTATCGAGTTTGAAAAAGCCTATTCATAATATTAACCGAACTTAGTGTCCAGTAAATATCGACAAGTCCAACCTCCAATTGTTAATTGTGTCTAACAGTTGGAGGGCAGTTCAAATTGTAAAAATACAATTTAGGAGGTTTTTTTGTGATGTTTAAAAACAACTTTGAAGTTGTTGCCCTACATGTATATTTATGTGATATTTACCCAAAAAATTGACAAGATGTAACCAAAAATAGTCTTTGAAATATATTGATTAATGTAGCGAGAGAATGGTTCGTTGTAGTTACACATAACAGAGTTACTTTTTATTGTATTAGGAAATGAGGTGATCGAGTTTGATAAAAAAAGCTGTTATACCAGCTGCAGGGTATGGAACGAGAAGTCTTCCCATTACAAAGGTTATACCAAAAGAAATGTTTCCTATCTGCGGTCGCCCTGCAATTGATTACATTGTACAAGAAGCAATTGATGCTGGTATTGAGGAAATTCTTATTATCACATCTAGATCTAAAAATATGATTATGGATTATTTTGATCGTTCTATAGAACTAGAAGAGTTCTTAACAAAAAATAAAAAAGAGCATTTAATCTCTACAGTTATCCCTCCAAACGTTCATGTTCAATATATACGTCAAACTTATGCAACTGGATTAGGAGCTGCAGTGCAGCTAGCAGAGCGATTTGTAAGTAATGAGCCTTTTGCTGTATTGCTTCCCGATCAAATTTTTATGAATGAAGAAAAAGGTATGCTAAGCGAATTAATAGAGATTTATGATGAATATCAAACAAACGTTATAGGTGTTAAGGAGATGAAACAAGATGATTTAAGATTATACGGAGTAATAAAAGGAACTCAGATAGAACAAAATTTATATAAGATGACCGATATAATTGAAAAACCTCAAAGTTCTCCTCCATCTAACCTGGCTGCTATAGGGCGTTATGTTTTTACCCCTGAAATATTCTTCTTTCTTAATCAAACTATTCCTGGTGTAGGAAATGAAATTCAATTAACAGATGCAATGAAACAAATGCTTCTTACTAAAAACTATATGGCAAAAGTATTAGAGGAACACTGCTTCGATTTAGGAAAAGAGAGTGAATATATAGCACTTATAAATGAAGTGTTTAAAAAAATGGAATAGCTCCTTGCAATTTACAGGTGTTCTTTAAGGAGGAAAATATGAATATATTGGTTATTGGCACAGGATATGTAGGAACTACAACAGCTTTGATTTTTGCTGAACAAGGTCACAAGGTAACAGGACTGGATGTGGATGTAAATAAAATTGAAAATTTACAAACTGGGAAGCTACATTTCTATGAAACAGGTCTTGAAGAATTATTAAACAAGCATTTGCAGCAAAAAAATATTGCGTTTACTACAAATATAGAAGAAGGAATTCAAAATAGTGAAGTGATTTATATTTGTGTAGGAACACCTCAAAAAGAAGATGGAAGCGCCAATTTGATATACGTGGAACAGGTGGCAAAATCCATTGGGAAGCTGATGAACGGCTACAAAACTATTGTAACGAAGAGCACGGTTCCAGTTGGTACAGCTGAAAAGGTAACAGGGTGGATTAAGGAATCACTAATAGTCCCGTGCGAATATGATGTTGTATCAAATCCTGAATTTTTACGGGAAGGATCGGCTCTATATGATGCTTTACATCCAGACCGGATTGTGGTGGGGGCTTCTAGGGAGAGAGCATTTCAAAAAATGCGTGAAGTATTCGGAGATGTATCATGTCCTTATGTGGAAACGACTCCAAGAGCTTCCGAGTTGATTAAGTATGCAGCTAATTCATTTTTAGCTTTGAAAATTTCCTACATTAATGAATTGGCAAGATTATGTGACCAACTGAATATAAATATTACGGATGTAGCAAAAGGAATGGGATTGGATAAAAGAATTGGAACCAGTTTTTTAGGGGCCGGCATAGGGTATGGCGGGTCATGTTTTCCAAAGGATGTTAATGCGTTATTGGATACGGCGAATCAATATGGAGCCCCACTATCTATTCTAAAAGGCGCCGTAAACGTAAATAAAACGCAGCCTTTCTATGTTTTGGAGAAGATGCAACAGGTGCTTGGCGGTTTGAAAGGGAAAATAATTGCTATTCTAGGGCTGTCTTTTAAAGCGAATACAGATGATATAAGGGAATCACCTTCCTTGATTGTTGCTAACTATTTATTAAAAGAAGGGGTAAATATCAAAACTCACGACCCTGTGGTTACATTATCTTCTTCGTGTTTCAAACAATATCAGACAGTAGAAGAGACAGTCACAAATGCGGACGCTATTTTAATTTGTACCGATTGGTCCCAATATAAGGATTTTCCCTGGGAGACAATAAAAGATAAGATTACCAATCCTATTATTTTTGACGGAAGGAATTGTTTGAACGCTGAAAAAATTAAGCGCTTAGGATTTATCTATAGAGGTGTTGCATACCCATAACGTATATAAGAGTGGCCATGGAAGGATAAGGAATTAATAAACTAATATAGGTTGCATGCTTCACATTTAGTGGAAACAGTCCGTTCTTCTTATAAAAAAGTAAAAATCTATTTATTCACTAAATGAACAGCCCACTTTAGCATTTATTATCAATCTATTTTTGAGGAGGAGAGGGGGAAGAACATGCTAGTTTCTGTAGTAACAGCTGTTTACAACGGAGAAGAGTACCTTCGGGAATGTATTGAGAGCATTTTGGATCAAACATATACAGAGTTTGAATACATCATTGTGAATGATGGATCGACAGACAGAACAAAGGAAATTTTAGACGCTATACAAGATACAAAAGTCAGAGTGATACATTTAGAAAGAAATCATGGAGCTGCGTTCTGTCTCAATCAAGGAATCAATCAAGCAGAGGGAAAATGGATTGCTGTCCAAGACGCCGATGATATAAGTACTCCAACGAGGCTAGAGGAACAGGTTAACTATTTAAAAGACCATCCTCAAGCTATTGGGGTAGGTTCTTTCGTTAAAGGGATAGCAGGAAAGGAACTGGTTTCGGAAAATTCTTTGTATGCTCATGAGTTCTATTTTAATAAGGTAATGTCTAAAGAAGAGGTTTATACGTCAAGATTTCTGACATGTTACGTATGTCATGGTTCAGTAATGTTTTTAAAAGAAGCGTTCCACCGTGTGGGTGGATATAATCCTCTCTTTAAAATAGTGTATGACCGCGACCTATGGTTCCGCCTGTTTGAAATTGCACCATTTGAAAAGATACCTAAGGTGTTGTATCACTATCGTATTCTTCCTAATTCCCTTAGTCATGGTGATTCTATTGCGGTAGGTAAAGAATTATTATTGGCTGCCACAATGGGTATACGAGACGCCATCTGTCGCAATAAAGGCTACCTCCATAATAAAAGTCCGAATGTTATTGTATTGGCATCTCGAAATAAATGTGAATTCTTTAAGATAAATATTGCTCCTCATATCAATATGAATGTTAAAAGATATATTAGTCGCAGCGGAGAACTGAGGGAAAGGGAAATTAAAGATTTACTAAATAAAGATATCATCGATGGTGTATTTGTAATGAGTGATCATCAATCACGTCGCTTCATGAAAAAGCTTATTGGTAAAGGATTAAGGATGGATGAGCATATTTTTAAGATTGAATAGCAACATGATTCAGGAAAGCAGGTGGACTATGATACTAGTTTTAGGCGGAGCCGGCTATATAGGTAGTCACGCAGTAAAAGAATTATTAGATAAAGGGTACTATGTACTAGTTATTGACAACCTTTCGACAGGGAATCGTCGCTCATTGGATCCTAGGGCTGTATTTATTGAGGGGGAAATAGGAGACTATCCGCTGCTGGAACGGGTTTTTACTCAATACAGTGTTGAGGCCGTTATGCATTTTGCCGCGAGTTGCTTAGTTGGCGAATCTATGTCCAATCCGCTTAAATATTATGAAAACAATGTTATAAGTTCCTTTAACCTATTAAAGGCAATGGTGAACCATAACATCAAGAAGATAATTTTTTCTTCTACTTGTGCCACATACGGATTGGCGGAAAACGAATTTTTAAATGAAAAATCTCCTACATCCCCAATCAATCCATACGGGCGTTCTAAGTTAATTGTTGAGCAAATGATAGATGATTGCTTTAAAACATATGGGCTGGATTATATAATTCTTCGTTACTTTAACGTAGCGGGCGCTGATTTTTCCGGTCGAATCGGGGAACATCATAACCCTGAAACACATCTCATTCCAAATGTTCTTTTGCACCTGTCAGGAAAATCCAAATACATATCTGTATTTGGAAACGACTTTAGTACTGCAGACGGAACATGTATACGTGATTACATCCATGTGCTTGATCTGATAGAGGCACATATATTGTCGTTGCAAGAATTACTAAATTCTTCACCCACGAGAAGAATTTACAACATAGGTAATAATAAAGGATACTCAGTTAAACAGATTATTGAACAGTGTGAGAGAATAACAAAGAAGAAAGCAAACATTGTATACGAGAGAAGAAGAGAGGGGGACCCTCCTTATTTAGTTGCATCTGCAAAAAAGATTTGTGAGGAACTCGGTTGGATGCCTAAATATTCTTTGGAAGATATGATTCATTCTGCATGGCAATGGTATAGAGCCAATCCAGATGGATATAACAACTGAGATTTGGGCATGGTTTTATCATAACCTCCCCTGAGTAATTCCTTTGGTTTACTAGATTTTAAGATAAATCTATGCTAAAGACAGATATTAATATTAGGTGTGTATAATCGCTAAGAAAAGACAAAACATTCTAGTTTCGTTGGAAGTAGATAAAACGGGTTTACTCTTGTCCCATTTAATGGCGTGTTCGTTAAAGAATCAAATGTCTTCGTACCATATTCACACGTATATTTATAATATTTATATAATTTGAATTTGTTATAATTAACGGATAAAAGCCCTGTCATTCATCTTACTTAAAACATAATCTAATAAGGATATGGGAGAAGTCCTTTAGTTAATTAAAATTAAGGAGAGTTGCTTAATGTTTATATCTGTTGTAATGGCTGTTTATAACGGCGAGAAATTTATACAAGAAGCAATTGACAGTATTCTTTCACAAACATACGAGCATTACGAACTGATTATAGTTAACGATGCTTCAACAGATAATACTTCACATCTTTTAGATAAAATTGTAGATCCTAGAGTGAGGATAATACATCTTTCAAGTAATCAAGGGGCAGCTCAGGCACTTAACATAGGTATTGAGCATGCGAAAGGGGACTGGATTGCAATTCATGATGCGGATGATATTAGTGTCCCTAAGCGTCTAGAAATACAAGTTGATTATCTTTTAGAACATCTCCAACTAGTTGCGGTAGGTTCTTGGATTAAGTGTATCCCGGGCGAAAATCAACTATCGGAGGAAGATCTTTATTTTGAAAGTGGAAGAAATTGGTTTCGGACGAATTCTCAGATAGCGTCATGCTTATATCATGGTTGTCCATTAACTCATGGAAGCGTAATGTTTTCACGAAGTGCTTATGTAACAGCAGGAAAATATGATGCTAACTTAAGAATTGCTTATGATTATGATCTGTGGACTAGACTCATTACTTTAGGTCCAATAGAAAATGTCCCTGAGGTACTTTATCACTATCGAAGATATAATGAATCTCTATCCAATAAGAATATGCACGAAACAGTGAAAGAATTATTTTACTCATTTTCAAAATATGTTCGAAATACAATTTATAGAAATCGGCAGGATTCTCCAAAATTTATTGTAATTGGAAGCAGAATAGGCTGTGAATTATTTGTAGGGCAGTCAAAATCATCACTTGAAATTCCATTAATGATTTATAAGAAGGAAAGAAGTTATCTCCCACAACTCAAGTCGTGGTTCAAAAGCGGGAAATTAGACGGGGTAATTTTATTAGATAGTACCGTCCATAAGAATGTACTGATTGGGTCATTAAAAAGGTGTGGAATGGAACCTAATCGAAACATTTTCGAATTTTATAGTGGTGATCTGTAATAAAAAATGATTATTGAGGTGATTCCGTGTCATGCAATTGTCATAGTTATCAACATAAGTTTTTGAGTACTTATGAAGTACTTGCTCTTTTAGAGGAAGCGGTAAATAAGAAAGAAGCATTTTCATTGACTCGATTTTCACATGCAGAAATTTCTTGTTTAAGTTGGAAATTTAATCGGAAAATATTCAATATAATGAATGATTTCAGATCATACAATGGTTTTACTGAGTCTATTGAACCTACAGCCAGAAAAGTATTGAAATCTATGAAAACAACAAATGTGGCAGGATTTATTAGACAGGACTGTGAAAATCAAGGAGAATTTTGGTATGAGAATACTAAAAAATTATTTCATCACTTACACTATATCCCTAAAAAAATATGTTCAGTTTGGATAACACATGAAATGATAGAGGAACAAAAGTTTTGGGAACTCCTTCGAGAGAAAAAGATAGCCCTTATTGGCAGACGTGCACAAGAGGCTATACCGTATTTTCAAAAAAATCATGTGAATGTAACAATTGCTTTGCCACTAGAAGGAACACAGCATATAAAAGAATTGCATGAATATTTAGCGAAAAACAATGATTGGAACATTGCTTTACTAGCTGCAGGTATACCAGCAACTATCTTAACACCAATGCTAGCCAATTCAACAGGGCGAATCGCTATCGATTTCGGTCACGCACTTGACATGGTAATTGATGGACATAGCTTTAACTTTAGTGAAATATTTAAACAGTGGAAGAATTAGCAGGATTAGGGATGCTTCAAAGGTGTTTCAATGGAGAACCTTTTTAAATTTAGGCTATATTAAAATATAATGTTGATTTGAGAGTGTAAAAGGATGCCTTTCGTTAAAGGCATTTTTTTTATGGCTGAATTGTACTAAGCCTGCCACTTATCTTCGTCTGAAATCCACTTAGGCTGTTTTAAGTCCAAGTACCGTCCTTCATCATGGAAACAAACGTAAGAAGGTGTTTCAAATTTTATGCCTCCAGCTTCATTCCAACAGTTTGAACACCACTCTACAAAAAAAAATGTTAGAATTTACTAATTTTTTCGTCATTTGCTTCATAAAAGTCCCAGAATATATCTTCTAGTTCGTCTTCTAATGGGAAATATTCAAAGTCGTCTAGAATGCTCTCACCTCCAGAAAAGATGGTTTCCTCTTGCACTTCGTAAAAAAACTCATTGGCTCCCCTATCCATAGAATGCATTATGATGGATGCTTCAGAAGGAGGATACTATCAGAAGCTAAATACTCTCCGATAGCTTTATCTAAACGAGATTTTACGATTCTCCTCATACCTAATAAACTAGAGTATGTTGTTTTCTGACGGTCACGAGCCACAAGTACGCATACTTGTTCCTTACTAATGCCACGAAACGAAGACGAACCGTCACGCTCTCTTGATTTACGACCTACAATGTTTCGTTTTTCTTTCTCGGAATATAAGAAATATGTCTCGTCCGTCTCGACTACACCTTCAAATACGGCACAATGGATATGTTGAAGAGCAGCTAACAGCTTATGTCTCCAATAAAACAACGTAACCTATGAAATATCTCTAATGATTTCAGCAGATTTAAGAAGAGAGTATCCTTCATACATTTCATGAACTCTAACCATTGCTCATGTTTTCGAGTACGGTGCAACGGCGTATTTGTAAGATCTCTAAATGATTTACGGCAAGACTTGCATTTGTACTGCCGATGAACGATTTTTTTTCCGTTTTTCATCATTTTGTAAATCTCAAACCGTATCACGGTCTGATTTTCACAATGAGCACATACGAACCCCTTTTGGTGTTTCTCTTTGATAATTGGCTCGGTTTCTTGCATAGCGATACGCACAGACGTTTCTAGAAATGCAAATAGTCGATACTTACTTGTATCATTTAATTTCAAAATTTCATTTCGTAGTTCGCTCAGTGTCATTGTAATGCATATCGCTCCCGTTCCATGAGTTCATACCTTTAGTGTGGAATATTTATAATATCTTATCCATTATCAACAATAAAATTTAACATAACCTAAATTTAAAGTTGCTAAAAGTCACAAAATTGTCCGGGCTTCTGAAGTTTATTACGCGGTTCATTCGTCTTATACAATGGGGGCAATAGCTCATCAAAAATGTACATTCATTTAACAATAAAATTTAGATAGAAGCATTTATAAAAAGCCACTTTATGTAGACATAAGTGATCTTTCTGTACAAAACCTGCCTAAAGTGGCTTTTACTACACATAATTATAATGTTTTGGCATTATTAATTAGGAATATAAATCTAATTTCTTTTTGTAAGTATGAATGGTTAACTTTAGCCCTGCTTCTAAATTTACTTGCGGTTTCCAATCAAGTAATTGCTTTGCCTTTGCAATATCCGGTCTGCGTTGCTTCGGATCATCCTCTGGAAGCGGGTGGTAGGTAATGTTGCTTTGTGAACCTGTCAGCTTTTTTACAATATGAGCAACATCAATAATCTTATACTCTATAGGATTTCCAATATTAATAATTTCTCCATTTGCCTCCTCTTTCTCCATCATCAGCATTAGTCCGCGCACTGTGTCCGTCACATAGCAAAACGAACGAGTTTGCGAACCGTCTCCATATACAGTAATATCAGCACCAGTTAAAGCCTGCGTTACAAAGTTTGAGATTACCCTCCCATCATCATTTCGGAGTCCTGCGGAATATGTGTTAAAAATCCGAGCTACTTTAACAGAGATATTGTAAAGTGAATGATACAAGTAACAAAGCACTTCCCCCATCCGTTTCGCCTCATCATAGCAGGCGCGCGGTCCCCATGTATTAACGTTCCCCCGATATGTTTCACTTTGCGGGTGAACTTCTGGGTCTCCATAAGTTTCACTCGTACTCGTATATAGAATTTTTGCATCTGTTCGTTTCGCTAATTCCAGCATATTTTTTGTTCCTTGAATATTTACATCAATAGTTGCAAATGGAGTTGATTGATAGAATTTTGGAGAGGCGGGAGATGCAAGATGATAGATTTCATCTACTGCTGATAGGGATACTAGTTGTAAAATATCAGATGATGATACGTCAGCTTGTAGAAATTTGAAATTACTATTATGAAGTATTTCTCGCAAATTTTTTATATTTCCAGTAGATAAATTATCCAACCCTATTACGAAAGTTCCATTTGTGTTTAAGAGAGTTTTAGCTAAATAAGAACCAAGAAAACCAGCGACTCCAGTAACCACAACTGTTTTTGTCAATTTGCTCACCTCGTGCTGTTGTGTACGAAAGTATGTTTTATCCCTAAGACTCCACCTCAAAGTTATGCAGAAAGTAAAGAAGTTAGATGGGGGATAAACCGCCCGTAAGAGTCCGATTTGTTCAACTAACCTCCATTGAGGAAAGTTTCACTTTAAACTGTAAAACAATTCGCCAATAACAGTATATGAACGGCGGAATGGAACGTTCTGGGAGATTTTTGGAATATACAATGTATGTTATTCGTATGATGTTATAAGCACGGTTTGTGTAGGGATATAGGGCCCCAGAGGGGAATAAATAATAATGGGGGCGAATAAATGTTTTCAATCATTGCTGTTACAAAGCGTGAACGTCTTTTGGAGAATGTGTTTAACAATTATGAGCGTCAACGGTATAAGGAAAAAGAATTAATTATTATATTGAATGATGATGCTATGGATATAGATAGGTGGCAGAAAAAGGCACAGGAAATTGAAAATGTTCGTGTTTTTCAATTGGAAAGCAGTATTACACTTGGGGAATGTTATAACTTCGCTATTCCGAAAGCAAAATATGATTATATTGCAAAGTTTGATGATGATGATTATTACTCTTCATATTATTTAGAAGAGGCAATGAAGGGATTACAAGTAAGTGGTGCAGATCTGGTTGGGAAGAGTACCGTTTTTATTTATTATCTTAGTAATCAAATGCTTACTCTGTTTAACGAAAAGAAAGAATTTACTGAGTTATGCCTGGAAGAAGAATTGTATAAAAAATATTTATTAGGTGCCACTTTCGTTTTTAAAAAGGAAATATTTCTAGATGTGACATTTGAAAAAGTGAATGTTGGGGAGGATACGCTTTTTTTGAAGGCTTGTTTAAGAAAAGGTTTTAAATTATATAGTACTTCTAAATATAACTATGTGTATATTCGTTATCCTAACATCCGTCATCATACTTCTACATTTCAAGAATATAAACTTTTTCAAAAATCAACAGTGTTAAGGAGAATCAACAATTTTAAAGAATATATTGAGTATGATTCAAAGGACATTTTTAAGTAACTATATGTAGATGGCTGTGAAAAGGATCAGTAAGTAAGTCAACCAGGGGAGGGAAAACGATGGGAAAGGAGAAAAAAACTTCTACAGAACAACAACCACTTCTCTATATTGTTCAACCAAAAAGCTCGCAACCAGTTGGAGATATGCAAAAAGTATTTATTGTAAAACAAAATTCTATTGAACAATATCAATTAGATTTAGATAAGGAAGATAAGAGTGAAAGTTTACCAAATGTGCCTAGTTCAGAGGTGGAAAGTGTTTCAGTTGATAATGAAGCGGAAATAGAGAAAGATGTAGAAGAAAAATCTTTTTCGTTTGAAGAGGAAAGTGTTTCAGTTGATAATGAGGAGGAAATAGAGAAAGATGTAGAAGAAAAACCTTTTTCGTTTGAAGAGGAAAGTGTTTCAGTTGATAATGAAGCGGAAATAGAGAAAGATGTAGAAGAAAAACTTTTTTCGTTTGAAAAGGAAAGTGTTTCAGTTGATAATGAAGTGGAAATAGAGAAAGATGTAGAAGAAAAACTTTTTTCGTTTGAAGAGGAAAGTGTTTCAGTTGATAATAAAGCAGAAATAGAGGAAAAGAAAGTTTTTACACAAATGACCAACGTAGAAAAAATCAATTATGTATTAAATAGACCACATTACATTCCTAATATCCAGTATGCAGTTCAAACGAAGAAAAAGGTATATGTTGGATATATCGTATCATTTGAAAAAGAGGTTTTGAAAATGAAAAGTAGCATTTATTTCGATTTTGTTACTATAGCACTTGCAGATATTGAAACGATACAAATGAAAGGATTAGCGTAAATAGAAAAGCGGTAGAAAAAATTCTACCGCTTATAGTTTTTAAGTTTACATAATTAAACGCCGTTAATAACAGTATCTTCGACGCATGCAATTGCACAGAAACAATTTAAGTCAACAATGATACATTGATCTGTTTTGTTAAATTTACATATACCCAAATTTCCACTGTCTTCTAATTTTAACACTCTTAATACAGCACAGCAGTCATCTACGCTTTCTACACGGAAGAATTCTGAACTGTCTATGGTACAATTGTCTGTCAAGAAGTCTGCCACAAATATGGTAGCATCTTTGCTGTATAAAGAAAATACTCTTGTATTAGCTTTCATTCCGCTAGACGGCATACCTAGCATAGGGTTGAAGCAGTTGGAAGTACAGATAAAGTCGACGCATGCGGATTGCAATTCATCAATAAATTTTACAACATCACATACGCAGCCAAAACTTTTTTGGCCGGGTTTGTCATTACAATTCATGTATTTCACTCCTTATCATTCATTTTACTTTTCTTTAATAGAATATTGAAACGAGTGTGAATTGGTTACTATTCTAAGCTTGTCTTTTTGGAAATAGGCATGATTTCTTTTGAGAGGAGATGAGGAAGTTGTTACTGGATAGCTGGTTGTTATTTGCTGTATTTTCCTGCGCCGCGTTTCGTTTAACGCGCCTTATTGTTTATGATAAAATTACATCATTTTTGCGAACGCCGTTTATTGAAGAATTACAAATTGGTGAATCTGATGGAACAGTGACTACATATACGAAAGTAAAAGGAAAAGGATTACAAAAATGGATTGGTGAATTGTTAAGTTGTTATTGGTGTACAGGAGTATGGGTAAGTGCGTTGTTACTTTTGCTGTATTATTGGATTCCGAAAGTAGCAGAACCACTTATATTATTGTTAGCTATTGCAGGTGTTGCAGCGATTATTGAAACTGTTATTGGACGCTTCATTGAATAGCAAAATGGGGGAACAGAGCGGAAAGGTTGTTCATATAGTAATATAGATAGAATTGTACAGTAGAGGAGATGTTTGCTATGAGAGATAATCCGCAACCAAATCCATATAACCTTCATCCATGGTATCAAATGCAACAACAAGAACAGATGCAGAAACTACAGAAGCAAGGCTTTGTGAAGAAAAAGGGTTGTAACTGCGGCGGAAAGAAAAAGAGTAATACAGAGCAACAAAACGATGATAAGTAACATATAGGCTCAAAATTTATAGTTTTTTATTTTTTTGTTTAGGTCGTGTTTTAAAAACATTGATTATCTTTTAAACAATGTCATGTAATTGAAATTTAAACCTAGTGAGATGTTTGCAAGAAAAACAGTATGGTGAAAAACTTATACGTTAGATAGGTATATATAATTTGATAAATATTCCATAAAAATATGTAGAAGGAGACGCATATGGATTCATATCAAAAAGATTATTTTCAATGGTTACAAGTTGGATCGTTACGGTCAGCAAAAATTGTTATCCCGTATGTTTTAGACTTCATTAAGCCTAATTCTGTTGTGGATATAGGATGTGGGGTAGGGACGTGGTTATCCGTTTTTAGAGAAAAAGGAGTTAAAGATATAGTAGGAATTGATGGTGATTACGTAGACCAGAATATGCTTCATATACCAGAGGGTGCTTTTATAGCATTGGATTTAACACAGCCTATTAAGTTAAATAGGGAATTTGATTTAGTAGTATCGCTAGAGGTTGCTGAGCATTTACCCATTGAATGTGCTGAAACATTTGTAGAAACACTAACATCTCTTGGGGCAGTCATTCTATTTTCGGCTGCAATTCCGTTTCAGGGGGGCCATAATCATTTCAATGAGCAATGGCCAGAATATTGGGCGGCCTTATTTAAGAAATATAGATACGTAGCAATTGATTGTATAAGAAGTAAGATATGGAATAATTATGATGTAGAATGGTGGTACTCACAAAATATTTTAATGTATGTTAATGAGGATTACCTTGAAAAAAATCAGAAACTCAAAGAGGAATTTGAAAATACAAATCATTTGCGATTATCAATTGTTCATCCTGTAAAATATTTATCTAGTATAAGATGATGATGAAAATAATTCGACACTTTGTGTTAGATTTATATATGAATATTTTTATAAAATATATGTAATGCTTTTGAAAAGTCCCTCCCTAATCAGATTGTAAAGTAAAAGGAATGATTGGAATTTTAACATTTCTTTATAGTTTATTTTATTTGTGATTTTAACTATATAAATCCCGATTAATTTTTCGACATGGCTAGCGATCCGATATGCTGGAGTACCTTCCCAAAATATGCATCGAGATGCTCCATAAAGGACACGATTGATTTTCGAATGTCTTTGCGTGTAGCATGAAACTGATTTATAATCAAGCCATCCCAAAATATGCTCCACCGCGTTGAGATTTGGGGAATACGGCGGTAAAAAGAGAAGTGTCAGGTGGAGGGCACTGAAAAACTCCATATAGTTTAGACAAGCGAAGGCTTCCTTGATTTCATCGAGGAAGCCTTCGCTATTTTCATGTATAATAGTTGTACTAATTCTAGGTAGTGTCTCGGATGATCTCAAACCAACAATCTCTTAACCTTAGCCCATTCATAGCGATTTATGATATCGTCGTACCGAAAGATAATATGCTCTGTCAAATGAATGAACTGGTTGATTTTTCTTTTGTTTTAGAGGAAGTGCAGAATAAATATTGTCTCGATAACGGTCGCAATGAAGTGCCGCCCGTTCATATGTTCAAATATTTATTGCTAAACTCCATTTTTGACTTATCAGATGTAGATGTTGTCGAACGCTCACGATCCGACATGTCGTCAGAAGATGCGGTGATTAAGCCTAATTCGTTAACGAAATTTCGCAAGCTTCGCCTAAAGGATGTAGGATTACTCGACATGCTTATCCAAAAAACAGTGGGAATCGCAATAGAAACAGAGCTGATTAAAAGTAAATCCATTATCGTCAAACTTTAGCAGTTTGGAATAGACGCGTCACGTAAACATTGAATACCACAGAAACAGGTTAAATCAACAGTGATACAAGAAGGAGTTGCACGTAATTCAGCATGCGGGAGAGTTAAGTAAGTACAGACGGGATTTGGGCTAGAATCAGGTTCTTCCCGTATAACAACAATTAATGCTCGGAGTACGGCACAGCAATCTTTATCTACACTCTCTACACGAAAAATGGGGGATCGGCAATTTGAACTTTTGGAAGGAACATATGCTTCAAATGGTTTTCCTGATTTTGTGAATAAAATAAATGGACGTGTATTGGGTATCCCTGTTTTATAACGCGAGCCAAGAAAGGGAATTTCATAAGCCTTAGATGGGGATTCTTGTAATTCATGTATGAATTGGACGATATCACATACACAGCTTGCATCAAAATATGTATCGTGTTCGTCGTTACAGTTGCAACTCA
This sequence comes from Bacillus sp. DX3.1, assembly GCF_030292155.1. Classification (NCBI taxonomy): domain Bacteria; kingdom Bacillati; phylum Bacillota; class Bacilli; order Caryophanales; family Bacillaceae; genus Bacillus; species Bacillus sp. DX3.1. Next base: position 1,212,058 of record NZ_CP128153.1, read on the forward strand.
TTTTGTTCCCTCCTTATTCTCAGTTTACACTATTAGAATATGAGTCGAGAAGGGATGATATTACGGGAGACAAAGCTGATTTCTTTTTAGAGAAACAGGGGACTTTCTTACGAATAGAGCTGGACAATAAGCAGGATGTTGTTTGAGGGAGATGTAAAATAAAAAAGTCAGCATATTGAAGTGACCCCATAAAGTTAGACAAGTTATTTCGTTAGGCGGCTTGTTGGGCATAAATTCGGTAATGTACCGGGCTCATGCCTTTTAATTTTGCCTTGATTCGTTTGTGATTATAGTATTTTATATATTTAGCTAGTTCTTTCTTAAAGTGTTCTACACTTTCAAACTCTTTTAGATAAAGAAATTCCGATTTCATGATGCCAAAGAAATTTTCAATTACGGCGTTATCGTAACAGTTCCCTTTGCGTGACATACTTTGCGTAATGCCACGTTCATTAAGGGTATGGTGATATTTTTTCATTTGATAGTGCCAACCTTGATCAGAATGAATAAGGAGTGTATCCTCGTCTGTTAAACATTCAAAAGCTTGATCTAGCATTGTTGAAACAAGTGAATAGGTTGGTCTTGAACCAATTGTATACGTGATGATTTCTCCATTAAATAAATCCAACATCGGCGATAAATATAGCTTTTCTCCAAATAATTTAAACTCCGTAATATCCATAACCCACTTCTCATTTGGTTTTTCAACTTGGAAATTGCGTTCTAAAATATTAGGGGCAATCTTGCCAAATTTCCCTTTGTAAGAGCGATATTTTTTCATGCGGACAAGGCATTTTAATCCTAGTTCTTTCATGATACGCTGCACCTTTTTATGATTTATTTTGTGCCCGCGATTTGTAAGCTCATCACGAATACGTCGATAGCCATAACGCCCTTCATGTTCGTCATAAATGGTTTGAATTAACACTTTTAACTCTGCATCCGGATCAGGATTATCGAAGTTTTTTACCCAATAATAATACGTGCTACGCGGAATATCTGCGAACAGTAGAAGTGCTTTCACCGGAAATTCATGCCTTAATTCATAGACTACTTGCGCTTTGTCTTGTTTGGTGATTTTTCCTTGTTTTGAACTAAGACATTCAACTTTTTTAAATACGCATTCTCCATCCGTAAACGTTCTAACTCCGCTTGAAGTGCTTCAATTGATCCTTCAGCTGGTGCCTGTGTTTTTTGATTTTTATTTTTCATAACGCCCCTTTTTCTTTGATTGTAGGGCATCAAATCCTTGAGTTTCAAAAGCGATTTTCCATTTCCGAAGTGTTTCAGGAGATGGAATATTAAAAAACGCTGCTGTTTCCCTGATAGACGTCCCTTGTTCGTTCATATAATTGAGTACATCTAGTTTATATTGCGCAGGGTAGGATGTATAGCGTTTTTCAAAAGCATCGTCACCAAAAAGTTCATATAGTTTAATCCAATGGTGGAGTAAACTAGGATGTACACCGAAAGATTTAGCAATTGTTCTTTCTCCGTCATTACCATTTAAATATTCTTTTACTACTTGTATTTTTTCTTGTGAAGAAAATTTCACCATAAAAAAACTGCACCTCCAATTGTTAGTTGTGTCTAACAATTGGGGTGCAGTTCATATGTTAAGGTGTTGACTTTTTTTGTAGATCTTTTCTTGCAATATATAAAAATCGTGATATATCTAATTTTTTTCCTCTGAAAAATTTCGGAGAGGAAATGTAGAGTTCTTCTTTTGCACGAGTGATGGCAACATACATAAGTCTTCTTTCTTCTTCCAATGCTTCAGAAGTGTCAGTCACGCGGTCATTTGCATCTTTTAAAGAAGAGGAGTGAGGCAAAATGCCATCGCTTGCCCCAAGCAGGAAGACACATGGGAATTCTAGTCCTTTTGCATTATGAATGGACATGAGGGAAACGGCGTCTTGCTGTGGCATCGTTTTTAATGCTTCCATCTCTTTTTGACTTTGAATCGCAGTACTGACAAATTCTAAATAAGCAGGGATATCTGTAAAGCGATTTGCGGATTCCATCAGTTCCTCAAGCATTTCTTCCTGTATGTCTTTATGCATTGTAAAGGAAGAGCGGTCATTGCTTTGTAAGTACTCTAAATATTTTCCTTTTCCTTTAATAATTTCTTTCAGTGCTTTTTTTGGCTCTAATTCTTTAATAAACTTAATGAAATCAATCCGGTCGTTTATTTTTTTCACTTGAAATGGTTTTAAACTTGGATTGAGTAATAGAAAGTGAAGCAAGGAAGGGAATCTTCCTTCACCATATTTCCACTGTTCACGTTCAATAAATGAAATACATTCATCACGACCGATATACATCGTTGGCAATATGCTCGAGAGTGATTCAATTCGGAATGGTTCAAATGCTAAACGCAAATTGTCTAATACTGGTTTAATTAAGGAATGCTCATAAAACGATTGGCTTGCGCCGTGCTTAATAAAAGGGATTTTATGGATCGTAAGCTGATCAAGTAGAGAACGGCTTACGGAATGCGTGCGATATAGTAAACAAAAATCGCGATAGTTACGCTCGCCTCGTTCCACTTTCTCTTGTATGAGCTGTAAGATGTGATTTGCTTCTTCTAATGTTGTTTCCGGTCTTATATAGAATGGCTGAATTCCTTCTTCATGTACGGAATATAACTCTTTTTTGAAACGTTCTTGATTTAATTTAATGACCTCGTTACCGAGTCCAACGATAAATGGATTAGAACGATAATTCGTGTTCAGAGCAATAATCGTTGTATCCTCAAATTCTTTTGGGAAGGAGAGGATAATTTGGTGGCTTGCCCCGCGCCAGCCATAAATGGCTTGATCGTCATCTCCCGCGATAAATAAATTATTTCGCGGCGAAGCTAATAGCTTCACAATCTCATATTGAGCATAGGATGTATCCTGAAATTCATCGACTTCGATATAGTGGAAGCGCTCTTGCAGTTGTGTTAATAAAGGAATGTTATTTTCAAGCATATAAAATGTTTCTAGTAAGATATCATCAAAGTCTATATAGCCATATTTTTGTTTTGCGTCTTCAAAACGTTCATATACTTCGCGAAATTCCTGTTCAACAGGCGTTTTTGCTTGTACATCTTTTGGACGATTCAATTTATTTTTTTCGAGTGAAATCATTGCGAGCATTGTTTCTGCATCGTAATCGTCTTTTAAGCGTAATTCCTTCAAGATTTTCTTTATCATAATTTGTTTATGTTTTTCATTTGCTAAAATTTGCTGATTATATCCTTGACTGCGGAGCAACTTTAAAAAGACAGAATGGAATGTTCCTGCGACAACATAACGGCTTGCAGCATGATTCATTCCAGGTAAGTTTGCCACGCGATTTCGGATTTCTTCAGCTGCTTTTTGTGTAAACGTAAGCAGTAAAATATTACGTGGATGAACGTTCTTTACATTGATTAAATAGCCGACGCGAGTCGTTAAAACGGATGTTTTCCCGCTGCCAGCTCCCGCTAATGTAAGAACAGGACCTTCCGTCGTTCGCACAGCTTCTAATTGTTTTTCATTTAAATAAACACCTTGATGTTCAAGGGCACGAAAATAAGTAGCATCCGCATCTTTCTCTGGAATTAAATCGACAGAGGTTTTTGGAATATGATACGTTGCTTGTGGAATACTCGAATGTGTTAATGATTTTTGCGAAAATTTTTCTTGAGTCATAAATTCACCTTCAAAACTGTAGCATCAACTTTTAACTTTAGCGGAAGAAATGGAAAATAGCAATGTAAAAAACAGGAGGGGGTCACCTCCTGTTTTAGAAATTATAATTCTTTTATCATGACAACGTGGGGAATATCAGCTTCTATAAATATATCAGATACAGTGTGGTATCCAAGTTTTTTATAAAAGGATTCCGCTTGCGTTTGTCCATGGAGTTTCAATTTGGATAGAGACTGTTCTTTCGCATATGCCTCAAGTGCATCCATAATGATTTTTCCGACGCCTTTTTTACGATGAGAAGCGAGAACGCAGATGCGTTCTATTTTTCCGATTCCATCAACAGTGCGAAAGCGTCCTGCTCCAACAGGTATATCTTCATCATATATCACAACATGCTTTGCAATTTCCTCAAACTCATCATATTCTTCTTCAGCAGATACATTTTGTTCCTCGACAAATACTTGCTTACGTACAGAAAATGCGTCTCTTAGTTGCTCGTCTGTTTGTACGATTTGTGCTTGCAAATTAATTGTTCTCCTTTCCAAGATGGAATGTTTCATATACTGTCCACGTTTCATTCTCTAATTGATAGAGAAGGTGGAAACGGTCGATTGGTTGTTCGTAGTAAAAGTCTTTCATACGTAAGCGACCTAATACATCAGCGTGCTCCGCATCTGATAGATTTTGTCCAATTGTTAGATGTGGTACGAACGCATACTCTTGCTCTTGTGTGAAAAATTCTTTATGCATTTCTTCGTTTAAAAATGTGAGTTCAGGTGTTTTTTCTACTTTAAAGTAAATAACATTATTAACAGGTGCAAATGAGCCTACTTTTCCAACATGAAGGGTGAACGGATTTGTTTTGTTTGCGATTGTATGTAATTCTTGCACAATCGCCTCTAGTTGTCCATCTTGTGCCTCAAAGGGTGTTTTTAATGTGATATGTGGCGGAACTAATGCATAATGCGGATCATAACGCTTACGCAATCCGTTTGCTTTATCTTGAATCATTTTTGATGGAAAAATTACAATGCCTAGTTTCATCTTTAAATTCCTCCCTTTGTAAGTCTAGTTAGATTGTTTGAAAACAAATCTCTCTTTTTATTATATCAAATAATTCAGAATACTGCTTCCTGTTATTTCATTGATAGAATATGAGAAAATGCTTTTGGTAAATCTTTTTGCCAGTATTTCCAAGTATGGTTACCTTCAAATTCCTCGTAATGTGTTGTAAAGTTTTTTTCTGTGAGCAATGCATGCAATTCTCGGTTTGGCTGTACAAAATCAGAAGTTTGTCCATCTGTTCGCTTCACATCTGTTTCCTCTGTACCAATGATGTGATAAATTTCTAATGTTTGTGGCTCTGTAAAATCTTTTGCAAGGCTGAGGACGGTTTCATCGACGAATGGTGATTGCATAACGACTTTTCCAAATGTATGCGGATACATGAGTGCGGTCATAAATGACACTGTACCACCAAGAGAATCGCCAATTAATACACGGCCTTTTCCCATTTGGTATGTTGGATATTTCTCATCTATATATGGAACGAGTTCATGAGCAAGAAAGCGAATATATGCTGCGTTTTTTACGTCTTTTGGAAAATATTTTTCTTTACGATCGTGTACGTTTTTATATGGAATACCGACAATAATTGTTCGGTCAATTTCCTCATTTTCACGTAACTGTTCAATCACGCGATGTGCTTTACCAAGCTGAAAATAATCTCTTCCATCCTGCGCAATCACAATGGTGTGTTTATGCAGCGGAGTAAAATTAGCTGGTAAATAGACGAGAAGAGTAACTTCTTCTTGTAGTGATGTACTGTAAAATGAAAGTTCTTCTATTTTCCCCATTGCTTGATTCATATGTGGATCCCCCTAAATAAAAATATGCGATAAATGCCCGTAAGAGCACGATTGGTGAAGACTTTCTATCAGTGAGTGATAAAGAAAAATCGTACTGATGGAAGGTTCACTTTATATTTTACCATAATGGTATGAAGAATCTAAAAAATTAGTATTTAAGTGGACGAAAAAAGAAGCTATAATGAAGTGGGAATTTCACAGGGGAGAGGGGCGAAATAAATTTGAAACAAGAGAAATCAATTGCATTACCGTTAGCGATTTCTATTATAGCTATTTCATTTGCAGCTGTTTTCATAAAGATGTCCTCGGCGCCGTCTTCAATTTTAAGTATGTATCGGTTATGGATTATTGTGCTAATTATGCTTCCAATCGCTTGGAAAAAGCGAGAAGAGTTTCGCAAAATTCAGAAGCGAGATTGGGGATTTTTAATAGGATCGGGATTCTTTTTGGCACTGCATTTTCTTTTATGGTTTGCATCTTTAAAATATACAACGGTTGCAAGCTCAACGATTATTTTAGCGCTCCAGCCAATCGTATCTTTAGTTGGAGGTTTTTTTCTGTTTAAAGAAAGAACTACTTATTCAGCAGTTGCCACAATGGGAATTGCAATCCTTGGCGTGATGTGTATAGGGTGGGGCGATTTAGGCTTAAGTGAACAGGCAATCATCGGGGATATCTTATCCTTTTTAAGTGTAATTGCAGTTGTTGGCTATTTATTTATTGGGCAAACAACAGTAAAAAAAGTTTCTCATTGGATTTATAGTTTTACTGTGTTTGCATTTGCGGGTGTATTTATAGCAATTTATAATGTAGTACTTAGTGTGCCGTTTACGGGCTACTCTACAGAGGACTGGGGCATATTCGTTTTACTTGCAATTGTACCAACAGCTTCACATATGATTAACAATTGGTTATTAAATTATGTGAATGCGACAACGATTTCAATGAGTATTTTAGGAGAACCTGTTGGAGCATCAATACTTGCATTTTTCTTGCTCGGTGAGAAATTAAATATCATGCAAGTGATTGGTAGCGTCCTTGTATTATGTGGTGTATTTATTTTCTTATTGCAACAGCAAAAGCGCGTATACAAAGAACAGGTGGAAGGTGCTGTACATACGCAAGAATCGTAGTGCTATTGTGCACGAACAAATTTATTAAAACTTCCATCAGTAGGGAAGGAAGAAAACCTCACCTCGCTGATGGAAGTTTCGCTTTATCCCGCTATTCGCGCGCGGGCAGTGGATGATGAAGAAAGCCCCCGCTGATCAAAGTGTCACTTTATTTAGGATTTGTGATAAATGGCTGGACATGGACGACGCATAAATCACGAAATTTTCCTTCTGCACTGGTTACGATAATAACGGCTCGTCCAGCGCTTTTTCCCGTTACGATGGCTTGATTTTTTTTTGTGATAACTGTTGCAACTTTAGGATTCATACTCGTCCATAGGATTTCTTGATTTGTTGCTTGAATGGGTAGGACAGAAGCAGATAGTTCTGCGCTTTGTCCTACTTTTATTTTTAGTTTGTTTTTTTGTATATGCACACCAATTACAGATACAACAGAAGGAACAAGTGAAATTTGAGATGAGTTTGTTTGTATGTTTGGACAAGAAGCATTTGTGATAGGTGAAAATTTTTTTGGATTTTGGTGTTGTAGTGATGCCATCAACTACGAATCTCCTTTCTGTTTGTATAGTCTATACTCATACTATACACAAACAGTGTTATGATAAATTTAACGAAACATAAAGAAATTGTTAAGTTCTGTGTTTAAGGAGTACATAACAAATTTTTTTTTGTTGAAAAATGAAAAGAGCTGTCGAAACAGCTCTTTTTCATCTACGTATTATATTACCTTTTTAAAACCGGTATCCATATTTCACTTTTGAAAGTTGGTGAGGTTACATCTTTATCTGCATTCCAAAGGATTTCTGGTCCTTCTATTTGTTCATAGTTTGAGGAGGGGAACCATTCGGAATAAATGCGTCCCCACACATCTTGCAGCGCGCTAGGAAATGGTCCGATTGCTTCGAATACAGCCCATGTTGAAGCGGGAACTTCAAGCTGTGTTAGGTTATTTGGACACTCCTTAGTTGTTGCTACGCCAATATAATGATCAAGTTCTCCTTTTTCCTCCATCCTACCTTCGGAAAAATTCGTGGATGCACTAAGCAGTCCTATAGGCTCGACAGTAGAAAGTATTTTAAGTTTATTGATTGTTTCACCATCTAAACTTTCCCACATAGCGGCAATCTCTGGATTAACCCCGTTGAAAATAATAGGAACTCTTTTTTTTATACCAACGATGCGAAATGCCTCTTTTTCTTCAATTCGATAGTTCATTTCATTTCCTCCTTTAATGGATAACTGGAAGGTCATTCGTGGGTAAGCTTTAAGTGAATGACCATTATTTCTAGCGTCTGAAGGTGTTATACCATGCAATTTTTGAAAAGCTCGTGCAAAAGAATCCGGTGAGTTGTACCCGTATTTTATGGCAATGTCAATGATTTTTACATTGTTATCTTTAAGCTCAAATGCTGCAAGAGTAAGACGTCTACGGCGGATGTATTCCGATAGTGAAATACCTGCAAGGAAGGAAAACATCCTTTTAAAATGATATTCGGAGCAGAAAGCGATCCTTGCTACTTCTTTAAAATCAATATTGTTCGTAAGGTTTTCTTCAATATACTTTATCGCTCCATTCATATTCTTAAGCAAATCCATTATATGACCTCCTTTATCAATAGAATAGCAGGAGTTGAATGTATCAATCCGACATTTCGTGCACAATTATGTAGGGCCTATTCTAATTCATAAGTTTCATACACAAACATGCAAAATAACAAATTAAAGGGTAGAGAACATCTCTAATAAACAAAATCTATTCCATATATGCTCTGCATCATGTTCCGATTTATCATAATTAGTACAGTCTTCCACAATAAAAATGTTTAACACCATTTTCTGAATCTCTTTTTTTGTATGAATATCAATCATTTTTGCAAACGGCAGGAAGCAGAGGGGGATGAAGAAAATACTCACTGGTGAAAGTTGCAATTTATAAGAAAATAATATTTGGGTAAAAAAGAAGGATCCAAAATAGATTCATTTTAGGATCCTTCTTTTTTATTAATTATGCAGTTTTTTCAAATTCTTCAAATTGTTTTTCAACTTCTTTTGAAGGTTTTGTTAGTAAACTCACGATAATAATTGCAAGTAAGCTTGCTGTAAAGCCAGGAAGCATTTCATATAAGAAATCTTTTAAAAACTTAAACTGTGTCCACGTAATAACAGTTATAGCACCGGCAATCATTCCTGCTAGTGCTCCCCATTTTGTCATGCGTTTCCAGTATAAGCTCAGTAAAACGACAGGACCAAATGAAGAACCGAAGCCAGCCCAAGCATAGCCAACAAGCGCTAGGATTGTGTCGTTTTGTTTAAATGCTAATCCACATCCAATGAGTGCAATAACAAGCACTGCCATACGACCGACAAATACAAGCTCGCGATCAGATGCAGAACGTTTAAAGAATGTTCGATATAAGTCTTCTGTTATCGCACTCGAAGTAACAAGAAGCTGAGAAGAGATTGTGCTCATAATCGCAGCCAAAATAGCTGCTAATAAAAATCCAGTAATGAGTGGATGGAATAAAATGCTGCCTAGTGCAACGAAAATTGTTTCTGGATCAGAGAGGTTTAATCCCTCTTTTGAATAGTAAGCGATACCGATAAGACCAGTAAACATAGCTCCTACCACAGAAAAAATCATCCAGCCCATACCAATTCGGCGAGCGCTTTTTATTTCTTTTACAGATGAAATTGCCATAAAGCGTACGATAATATGAGGTTGTCCAGCATAACCAAGACCCCAAGCGAATAATGAGATAATGCCTAATACGGAAGTACCTTTGAAAATATTTAATAATGCTGGGTCAATAGATCGAATTGTATCGAATGCTGGCCCAAGACCATTTACATTCATAATTGTTACAATTGGGACAAGGACAAGTGCAATTACCATAATGATTCCTTGAACGAAGTCTGTCCAGCTTACAGCTAAGAAACCGCCGAATAATGTGTAAGCTACAACAACGCTTCCAACAATAAGTAGCCCAACATGATAATTTAAGCCAAATGAATTTTCGAATAATACAGCACCTGAGACGAATCCTGAAGCTACATAAAATGTAAAAAAGATCATAATAACAAGTCCAGAAACAAGACGTAGCATATGAGATGCATCATGGAAACGGTGCTCTAAAAATTCTGGAATAGTAATAGAGTTGTTTGCAATTTCTGAGTAGGTACGTAAGCGAGGAGCGACATAGATCCAGTTCGCGTAGGCACCGAGTGTTAAGCCAATCGCAATCCAGCTACTACTTAATCCAACACTAAACATTGCACCAGGTAACCCCATTAACAGCCAGCCGCTCATATCAGCTGCTCCGGCACTTAATGCTGTTACTGCGGGGCCTAATGTACGCCCGCCAAGCATATAATCTGTTAAGTTGGATGTTCGCTTATAGGCAAAATAGCCAATGACTAACATCCCTAGCATGTAAATCGAGATAGAAATTAAAATCAAAATCTGCGTATTCATGTAGTTCCCCTTCCTTATAGTAGTGTCTTTTGGTGAATTGCATAATTATAATCTATCATGATTATATCAGAAAATCCATATACAAATAAGAATTTTCTGAAATGTAAGCGTTTTTTGACAGTATATTATTTTGGGAATATATAATTTTCTGGCAAGAAGGCTATATTTTAATAGAGTATTTATTATTTTTACATAAAAATAGGTTGTTTTGTCAATATAATATTGAATGTAGCAATAAATAAAAAAATTTAAAAAGTATTGACTTATAAAAAAAGAAGGGAATATAATAGGTTCAACTTAACAAATGCAAGCGTTGATGAAGAAGAGTACATATTATGAACATGTCAGAGAGCTGATGGTTGGTGCGAATCAGTATGGAATTAATATGGAATGGCCTTCGGAGCTTCCAAACCGAACCGAAAGAAGTAGGCTTTGGCGACATGATCTCATCGATATAAGAGACACGTATTGAATTGTGATACGGTAAAGTGCGTTACGTTTGTAACGAATTAAGGTGGCACCACGGGAGTACCCGTCCTTTTTATAGGATGAGTACTCCCTTTTTGTGTTTAAGTGCTTGTTTAAAAAGGAGGATAAAGAGAGCCGAGCAGTTCGAGGCGCGGAAGCCAGGAGGATACGGAGTGTAGATGGAACTACATGAGTACCGGACTGGCGACGTAACGAAGAAATAGGGCAGCTATCTTTACTGGACTTTTTGAACATCCTCTATAAAAATAAATAAGTAAAATCGTTGAGTAAGAAGAGTACGTATATTGGAGACGTTCCAGAGAGCCGGGGATAGGTGAGAGCCCGGTGCGGTGCCATATGCGGAATGGGCTTACGAGAGGCATGCTGAACAGGTAAGTATAAGTAGGCAGCCCGGGTTCCGCCGTTACAAGGATAGGGTATATATTTGTACCTGAACAAAGAGGGATGCTCTGCATCCAACAAGAGGTGGTACCACGGTAAATTTATCGTCCTCTGCATATTTCGATATGCAGGGGACTTTTTTATTTTCAATAGAGAGGTGAAAGTTATGATAACGAAAGAACAATTTATGATGCAAAAACAACAAGGAAAAACATTTCTCGTGATTCAGGAAGAAGAAGGAGATAGTTTGACGCCAATTTCTTTATATCGCCGTATGAAGGGGAAGAAAAAATTTTTACTCGAAAGCTCGCAGCTACATCAAGATAAAGGACGCTATTCTTACTTAGGATGTGACCCTTATGGAGAAATAAAAAGTGTTGGTAGAGCGGTAGAGATTACGATACATGGTGTGACGGAAAAGGTAGAAGAACATGTATTACAGGTGTTGGAAAGGGTGCTTGCGCCATCTCAAGTAGAAAGTCCATTTCCGTTTTGCGGAGGAGCAATTGGCTATATTGGCTATGATGTGATTCGTCAATATGAAGATATTGGAGAAGTGTTGTCTGACCCAGTAAATATTCCAGAAGTTCATGTACTACTTTACCGCATGTTTGTTGTCTATGATCATTTACGACAAAAACTATCATTTGTATATGTATGTAGGGAAGATGATATGGACTCCTATGAAGAGGTTTATGAACAGTTGCAAGCATATAAGCAGGATGTATTGAGTGGGGCAGAAGAGCACGTAAAAGAAACGCATGCTTCTTTATCATTTACATCTTCTGTAACAGAAGAAAAGTTTTGTGAGATGGTTGAACAAGCAAAGGAATACATTCGAGCAGGTGATATCTTTCAAGTTGTATTATCACAGTGTTTGCAAAGTGAATTTACGGGTGATCCATTTGCGCTCTATCGCCGGCTTCGGATTGCGAATCCATCGCCTTATATGTTTTACATTGATTTTCAAGATTATGTCGTACTTGGCTCATCACCAGAAAGTTTACTTTCTGTACGAGATGAAAAAGTGATGACAAACCCGATTGCTGGAACAAGAGCGCGGGGAAAAACGAAAGAAGAGGATGACAAGATAGCGAAAGAGCTGCTTGCAAATGAGAAAGAGCGAGCAGAGCATATGATGCTTGTGGATTTAGGCCGAAATGATATCGGACGGGTGAGTGAAATCGGTTCGGTTCAATTAGATAAATATATGAAAGTCGAGAAGTATTCACATGTGATGCACATTGTATCCGAAGTTTCCGGAATATTAGGAAAACAAATGAACTGCTTTGATGCATTAGCATATTGTTTACCGGCAGGAACGGTATCGGGAGCTCCGAAAATTAGGGCGATGAAAATTATAAATGGATTAGAAACGAAAAAAAGAAATGTGTATGCCGGAGCTGTCGGATATATCGCTTTCTCAGGGAATCTTGATATGGCACTCGCCATTCGAACGATGGTTGTAAAGAATCGGAAAGCATATGTGCAGGCAGGTGCTGGTATTGTGTATGATTCGAATCCAAATGCCGAATACGAAGAGACGTTAAATAAAGCGAGAGCACTTCTGGAGGTAATGAAATGATTGTACTCATTGATAACTATGATTCATTCACATACAACTTATATCAATTGTTAGGGGCTAGTGCAGAACAGATTGTGGTGCTACGTAACGATAAAGTGACGATCAAGGAACTTGAGGAAATGAAGCCAAACGCAATTATTCTTTCACCAGGACCTGGAAAACCAGAAGGTGCGGGGATTTGTATGGAAGTGATTCAACACTTTTATAAAACGATTCCGATTCTTGGCATTTGTCTTGGGCATCAAGCGATTGTTGCCGCATTTGGCGGAGAAATTGTGCAGGCAGCGCACATTAAGCACGGGAAAACATCGCTTGTGAAACATAACGGTACATCTATATTTTCATATGTAAAACAGCCATTAAGTGCGATGCGTTACCATTCGCTCGTAGCGGAACAACAAACGTTACCTAGTTGCTTTGACATATTAGCAACAGCGATGGATGACGGAGAAATTATGGCAGTTCGCCACAACTACTATCCGCTCTTTGGACTACAGTTTCATCCCGAATCGATTGCGACTGAAGAAGGCGGAAAATTAATACGTGCATTTTTATCCGATGTGAAAGAGGTGGAGAGAGTATGAATCGTTATCTTCGGAAATTAGTAGAGGGACAGGATTTAACAGAGTATGAAATGTATGAAGCGGGTCTTGCACTATTAGGCGAAGATATATTAGAAAGTGAAATTGCTGCCTTTTTAGCACTATTAAAAGCGAAGGGTGAAACGGCGGATGAAATATACGGTCTCGTTCGTGCTCTCCGGGAAAAAGCATTGCCATTCTCTAACCATATTCAAGGGGCGATGGACAATTGCGGAACAGGCGGAGACGGTGCACAAACATTTAATATTAGTACAACATCTGCTTTCGTACTTGCTGGTGCTGGCGTAAAGGTTGCGAAACATGGAAACCGCGCTGTTTCTAGTAAAACAGGGAGTGCCGATTTATTAGAAGAACTCGGGGTAAATATCGCATGTACACCAGCGCAAATTGATTTTTTATTAGAGAAAGTAGGCATTGCCTTTTTATTTGCACCAGCGATGCATCCGGCACTTAGACGCATTATGAAAATAAGAAAAGAATTAAATGTACCAACCATTTTTAATTTAATTGGACCACTTACAAATCCGATTGACCTTGAAACACAGTTTGTTGGTATTTATAAGCGCGATATGCTGCTGCCAGTAGCGCAAGTATTGCAAAAGCTTGGCAGAAAGCAAGCACTTGTTGTGAATGGTAGCGGATTTTTAGATGAGGCATCTCTGCAAGGAGAAAATCATGTGGTGATTTTAAAAGATAACAAGATTATAGAAGTGAATGTTTCCCCAGAAGAGTATGGGTTTTCTCGGGTGAATAATGAAGAGATTCGAGGCGGAAATGCGAAAGAAAATGCAAACATTACATTGCAAGTGCTGCAAGGAGAAGACAGTGTATACCGCGATACGGTGTTATTAAATGCAGGTCTTGCCCTTTTTGCAAACGGAAAAGCAGCAACGATAGGGGAAGGAATTCGCATTGCAGCTCATAGCATTGATTCTGGAAAAGCGTTAGCTAAATTAAATCTATTGATTGCTGCAAGTAACAAAAAGTTAGAGAGGGTGAATTAAATGGAAACTATTTTAACAAAAATTGTACAGCAGAAAAAGAAAGAAGTAGAGATATTGTATGAAACATATTCACCAGTGAAGCCAAATCGTACATCATACTCTCTTGTAGAAGCACTGCAGCAATTTACAGTTATTGCTGAAGTGAAGCGTGCTTCTCCATCTAAAGGAGATATCAATTTGCATGTGGATGTCGCAAAACAAGTGAAAACGTATGAACAGTGCGGCGCAGGAGCGATTTCTGTTTTAACAGATGAACAATTCTTTAAAGGATCATTTCGTGATTTAGAGACGGCAAGAGCTAACGTTACGATTCCGCTTTTATGTAAAGATTTTATTATTGATAAAATCCAAATTGACAGGGCATATGAAGCTGGAGCAGATCTGATTTTACTCATTGTTGCTGCATTGACAGAACAAAAATTAATAGAACTATATGAACATGTAAATCAGCTTGGCTTAGAAGCGATTGTGGAAGTGCATAATGAGGCGGAGTTAGAAGTGGCGCTGGCTCTACAACCACATGTAATCGGGATAAACAATCGCAATTTAAAAACATTTGAAGTGGATCTCGGGATAACAGAAAAGCTTGGGGAACGGTTAAACGAACAAAATGTGCCTTGGATTAGTGAGAGTGGCATTCATACGGGGGAGGATATCATTCGTGTAAAACAAGCTGGTGCAAAAGGAATTCTTGTTGGAGAAGCATTGATGACAGCACCTTCTGTCGGAGATTTCTTTCAGTCGCTAAAGGTGACAACATGAAAGTAAAGATTTGCGGTATCACCGATGTAAAAACAGCAAAAATAGCCTGCGAATATGGGGCGGATGCAATCGGATTTGTTTTTGCAAAAAGTAAACGGGAAATTGCACCCGAGCGGGCAAAACAAATAATCGAGGAGCTTCCAGTGCATGTAATGAAAGTTGGCGTTTTCGTAAATGAATCGGTCGAAGTGATCCAGAAAATCGCAAAGGATTGTGGCTTAACGCATGTACAGCTACATGGGAATGAACCAAATCATCATATTAAAAGATTGAATATTACGTCTATAAAAGCGATTGGAGTAAATTCGAGCGGCGATATAGAAAGAGCACAAGACTATGAAGCTGATTATGTGTTATTTGACAGTCCAAAAGAAGCGTTTCATGGAGGGAATGGAAAAACATTTTCATGGCAGTTACTAGAGCATATGCCAAATGTAATACAGAAAAAATGTATATTAGCTGGTGGATTACATCTTGAAAATATTACAAAAGCGATTGAAATGGTTAAGCCGTATATGGTTGACGTTAGCAGTGGTGTCGAAACCGATGGCAAGAAAGATATCGAGAAAATTAGACAATTTATTATAAAAGCGAAGGAGTGTTAAACATGAAATATGCGTATCCAGATGAAAAAGGTCATTACGGTATATACGGAGGACGGTATGTTCCAGAAACGTTAATGCAGTCCGTTTTAGAATTAGAAGAAGCATATAAAGAAGCAATGCAAGATGAGGCGTTTCATCAAGAATTACAACATTATTTACAAACGTATGTTGGAAGAGAAACACCACTTTATTTTGCAGAGAATCTTACGAAGTATTGTGGTGGTGCCAAAATCTATTTAAAGCGGGAAGATTTAAATCATACAGGAGCTCATAAAATCAATAATACAATTGGGCAAGGGCTTCTGGCGGTGCGAATGGGTAAGAAAAAAATTGTGGCAGAAACAGGGGCTGGTCAGCACGGGGTTGCAACAGCGACGGTATGTGCTTTACTCGGTTTAGAGTGCGTCATTTTCATGGGAGAAGAGGATGTGAAACGCCAAAAGTTAAACGTCTTTCGTATGGAGCTATTAGGGGCGAAAGTTGAAAGCGTCGCAGCAGGTAGTGGGACATTAAAAGATGCAGTAAACGAGGCGCTTCGTTACTGGGTTGCACATGTGCATGATACGCATTATATTATGGGATCTGTTCTTGGACCACATCCATTTCCGCAAATGGTGCGCGATTTCCAAAGTGTCATTGGTAAGGAAACGAAGAAGCAATATGAGGCGTTAGAAGGGAAATTACCGGAAGCTGTTGTAGCTTGCATCGGCGGCGGTAGCAATGCGATGGGAATGTTTTATCCATTTGTACAGGATGAAGCAGTTGCTCTTCACGGCGTGGAAGCAGCAGGTAAAGGGGTTCAGACAGAGAAGCATGCAGCAACATTAACGAAAGGAAGCGTTGGAGTTCTGCACGGTTCAATGATGTATCTCTTACAAAATGAAGAAGGGCAAATTCAAGAAGCACATTCCATTTCGGCAGGGCTCGATTACCCGGGAGTTGGACCAGAGCATAGCTTATTAAAAGATATTGGCCGTGTATCCTATCATTCTATAACAGATGAAGAGGCACTACATGCTTTTCAATTGCTAACGAAAAAAGAAGGAATTATACCAGCATTAGAAAGCTCACATGCTGTTGCATATGCATTAAAACTAGCTCCTACAATGAAGCAAGATGAAGGACTTGTCATTTGTTTATCGGGCCGTGGTGATAAAGATGTTGAAAGCATAAAACGCTATATGGAAGAGGTGTAAATGATGGGAGTAGAAAGAATTACAGCAGCGTTTCAAAATGGAAAAAAAGCATTTATTCCGTATGTAATGGGAGGAGACGGTGGTTTACAAAGGTTACAACAACAAATTCGTTTCTTAGATGAAGCAGGGGCAAGTATTGTTGAAATTGGGATTCCCTTTTCTGATCCAGTCGCAGATGGACCGACAATTCAAAGAGCAGGGAAGCGAGCATTAGACAACGGAACAACGCTTAAAGGAATCTTTGAGGCATTAGCAGAAGTAAGGCAGGAAGTACAAATTCCATTTGTACTCATGACATATTTGAATCCTATTTTAGCATTTGGAAAAGAGCGTTTTATAGGAAGTTGCCTTGAAGCAGGTGTTGATGGGATTATCGTTCCTGATCTGCCATATGAAGAACAAGATATTATCGCACCGCTGCTTCGTGATGCAAATATTGCTTTGATTCCCCTTGTTACAATAACGAGCCCGATTGAACGGATTGAAAAGATTACGAGTGAGTCGCAAGGGTTTGTATATGCGGTAACAGTTGCGGGTGTCACTGGTGTTAGACGTGATTTCAATCAGGAATTGCATAGCTACTTAGAAAAGGTAAAAGCGCATGTGCAGCTTCCGGTTGTTGCAGGATTCGGTATATCAACAACTGAGCAAATAAAGGAAATGATTGGTGTATGTGATGGAGTTGTTGTCGGAAGTAAAGTAATTGAGCTGTTAGAAAAAGAAAAACAAGATGAAATTTGTGAGCTAATTGCTGCGGTAAAATAAAAAGAAGGGGCTGCCTGTTAAGGGAGCCTTTTTTCTCATATTAACCTAATGGATTTTCACCAAAACGTTCCCAAAGTTTTGGGAAACGTTTTGCTAATCCTTCTTCATCATCTTGTTCCCAATCGAACTCAATGTCAGGCATAGATGAATCATGTCCCTTTTCATCTAATAAGGAATCAAATTTATTCCAAATATCGTCGTCCCATTCTATATCCCCCGTTTCTTTTAAAGAAAAAGCTTCAAGGGCTACATTTAACATTTCTTCGCATTCAGGAATAATTTCTTCCTCTTCATAATAAGAAGGAATTAAGTTTGCTAGATTTTCATGGTTTTGCAGGACAGATTCAAACACTTCTTGTCCTTGGGCAATGAGCCAGCCTCTAAAATAATCAAATAAATCATCAGAACATCCGCCAAAAATAATATAAGCAGCTGCCCATAGAGAAGATGTATAAGATTCTTTAAGAGCAGTTTGGAAATGAATTTCATAATCTGTAATTTCATTTGCTGAGCATGTGGATAAATGATCAACTAACCATTCAGTTGATTCTTCCTGCTTATTCATTTGGGCAATAAATTGCCAAAAGTGTTCTTTGTTCATTTGCATTGCTCCTTTTGAAAAGTATAGTGTTTCTTGCAGTATAGCGTAATTTTAGGAAAGTTTTGAAAATAATGTAAGGTGAAAAACAGTCATAAAATTAATTGAATATTTTCCCATCTGATATATAATAGTGATAATTGTATTTTTCAAGAAATGAGATGATTGTATGGCAGTATTGTTAGCTCTTATTCCGATTATGATGATTTTTATTTGCTTATTTGTATTTAGGCAAACATCACTGAAAGCATCGTTAATTTCTTATGCTGTGTGTTGTGGAATCGTTTTACTAACACCGATGTTTCGCCTGCAAATGGGAGAGATTGTCCATGCAACAATTAAAGGTGGCCTTATTTGTTTTATTGTCGGATATGTTTTGTTTTTTGGTATTTTTTTATTTCACCTTATGAATAAAATGGGGTATATCAATCAAGTTGCACGCTTTATAGAACACGTTACACATGATCGTTTGCTGCAAATGCTGCTTATGTGTTTTGGAATTTGTCCTCTTATTGAATCGGTCAGCGGATTTGGAATCGGCTTTATGGTTGCCGCTCCTATTTTTCTTTCGCTCGGTTATAAACCGTTTCAAGCAGTCTTACTATCGTTTATCGGTTTATTGGCTAGTTCATGGGGAGCGATGGCAACCGGAACGATTATTGGGTCACAGCTTATCGGTATGTCGCTCACAAAAATGGGGGTAGGGACAGCCCTATTAAGCATACCTTTCTTCGCTTATTTTATAATCCTATCTTTATATGTAATTGGCGGTTGGTCAGCGGTGATGCAAAAGTGGAGAGAAGCGGCTGGATTTTTTCTATTATTCTCTTTATCCATCTATCTGTCTAATGCATATGTTAGCGTTGAATTAGCTGGGATTTTAAGCTCGATTGTAACAATCACGTTCGGTTTTATTATTATTAAAATGAAAGAAAAGCAAGGGAAGGAACTATACTCGGAACATGCAGCTACAGCGCAGCAGGAAGTGTCCATTGTGAAAATTGTAAGTCCGTACTTATTTTTAACAGTGTGTATACTACTATCTCGTATGATTCCATCGTTTCATAGTATGCTGCAATCATACGCTGTTCTTAACTTGCCAGCCTACTCTTACAAGCTAGAATTATTGTATTCACCAGGATTTTGGCTTGGGGTTACTTGTTTATTTACCATTATTTTCTTCCGTTTTCCTTCTACTATAATAAAACAATCTTTTTCTCAAACAGTGAAACAATGGATCCCATTTGCGATTACTACGACAATGTTCATTGCTATTTCGGAATTAATGGGTGCAGCAGGCATGCATTCATTGTTAGCGGAAGCAGCTGGGAATACATTTGGAATAATGTTTGTTTTTATTGCTCCGTTCATCGGTGCAATTGGGGGATTTTTAACGGGAAGTAACGCCGGATCGAACGCCATGTTTATTAAACTACAAATGCAAACAGCGCAGAATGTAGGACTTCCGTGGCAATTTGTCGCAACGCTGCAAAATACAAGTTCTTCTGTAGCGACAATTGCTTGCCCGTCACGGATTACACTTGGCGCTTATTTATGTAATATTCCGTTTCGAGAAAATGAATTACTGAAGAAGACCACGCTTATTATTTTTGGGGCTGTGTTGATTGTAGTGGGAGAAGTGATTGTGTGGTATGTATTACAATAAAACATTTGAAAGAAAATCCTCTGTTTTAGGAGGATTTTCTTTTGTTATAGGATAATTTGTAAGTAGTAAGAGCTTCGATTAAATAGATAGGAGATGAATTATATGCCCTTAAAAAACTATGGAGTCTTAAAAGGTATAGCACTACAATCTATGATAGGAAAAGGGAAAACACCTCATTATCAAGTTCATTTGCAAGGGGAAGCAGAAGTAGAATACCGTATTGCAATTAATGTAAAATCGCAAAGTTATCCATCAGAAGTATTATATTTTGCAAGTGAA
Organism: Bacillus sp. DX3.1; assembly: GCF_030292155.1. NCBI lineage: Bacteria > Bacillati > Bacillota > Bacilli > Caryophanales > Bacillaceae > Bacillus > Bacillus sp. DX3.1. The sequence goes on from NZ_CP128153.1 coordinate 1,232,143, forward strand.
AATATTCAATCGGAAGCCATTACGATTTTACCGACATTACCATTTGGTTTTACGGAAGTGAAAAATAATGAACCAAGGGTTGCGTTAGATTATGTGAGGGGGAATGTATTTGATTCGAAACAGATGATCCCTTTGCCACCTGAAAAATCAGGAGCTAACAATGATTTAAATGAAAAAATGGAACATTATATAAAAAGAGCAATACAGGAGAAGGCAATTATTTACGCGTTTGGAGAACGATGGGGTCCGGAAAATAATACTCCAGATTCATACTTTCATTTCAAACCTGGTAATGGTATACACGATATTCATATGAATCAAGGGAATGTGGAAAAGTGGGAAAAGGACAATGGAATATGGCAGGACGGCGGAATACTCATTCACTTTGAGAAAGAGCAGCAATGGGTTGGAATCTTTCTTGCATTTCAGTCGCAGTCTTGGTGTACAGATGAACAGGGGCACGCGCGTATTCCTGTTGAACATTGTAATTATAAGACAGGGGATAAATAAGAATAATAGAAAACAGCTAGTTCATTTTAGAACTAGCTGTTTTTATTTTATAAAGAGTATAGCTGATTCCAACAGAAATACATGAAAATAATATTGCAACGCTAGAAAAAGCTAGTAAGTACGTATTGTATTTTACGATATTTCCTATTAGCGTATCGCTGTTATAATGGAAAATTCCTGCTACCACATTGAAAAGAAGAAGGAACACAAATATTGTGATAAGCCCGTTTAATGCGCCTTCTATATCTGGTTTACTTAAGGAAATATGTGTAGAAATACAAATTGCTATAAAAAGAAAAAACCAAAAAGAAGGATTGAATAGGTTACTAGTAGTAAGAAGGCTTTTTAATAATATGAATGATGAGAAAAAGATATTTTGAATCATTTCACCATTTATATTTGATGCTTGGATGTTTGTTTCAAGATAACTCATAAATAATGAATAGGATTGCGGTACTAAATAATACATGGAGAGTATTAATGCTGTAATCCCTGAGAAAATAGGAGCAATACCGATGAAAAAATTGCCTATTTTTTGATACATACTTCTTGAATTATATTGGTGTTTTACATAGCCTAAATAACCGTTACTTGTATTGGTTGGGAACCACTGGATACCTATGATTTGATGTTTAAATAATACACACATAAAGGCATGTCCAAATTCGTGAATTGGAACACCAATCCACGCGGTTAAGAGAAAACCTTTTCGGCCAAAGGTTCTTGTCCAGTATGTTCGTGTAAGTGATTCTAAATAACCTAATAAAAAACCAACCAAAATGATGCTACCAATTAAAGAAAATAATTGTATAAAACTAGTAATAAATATGTTAAAAAGTGAGTTTGCAAATTCCATTCTTTTCATCCTATCTATTTGGCTTTTATTGATGTCTATTTTTCTATGAAATACGAGTTTTGTAAAGTTTTTTAAATATTGTGTATACCTATATAAATACAAATTAGAAAACCGACATAAAACCCTTCTTTTTAGGTGGGAGAAAGCATCCGTTCATGCATAGAAGCGGTCAGATTCTTTTCCTGCCCAGACATAGTGAAAACAAAGAGAGAAAACGAGTGTAGGTTACCTTTTGTTATCCATAGCCGCGGCTTATATGTCGAAAAATCAAAATAGATTTATATATATGCCGATATCAACTCATATAGGTATACAACCTTATTTCGTGAGTCATGTTTCGTCTCCTAGTACATATATTGAATCTGTGACGGCTTAGAAGATACATACTAAGGGAGATGATAGGATGACGTGTCCGAATTGTAAAATAGAGAATACCAATGAAGCGAAGTTTTGTGGTAGTTGTGGACATTCATTTACAGAGCCAGTTTTAGCGACTAGTCAAAGTGCAGAGCAGGGTGAAGAGCGAACGTATGAAGTGGCGGCACCAGTGCAAGAAAGACGTTCGAATGAAAACGTAAATCAGGCGAAGCAATTTGCTAGTGGCTACTTTCAATTTTTTAAGAATGCGTTAAAATTTCCAACTGCAATTATGAAAAGTGGGCATATTGAAGTAAGGAATGGAATTACAAGCCTTGTTCTTATTTGTTTCTTATTGGCTTGTACCTTTTACCGAATGATGAGTACGACTGTATCAATTGCAACAGGTATTATGAGTGAAACAGGAGCTGACTTTGCCCCTGAGGCAACACCATCCGTTTTTGGCGAATCATTTAAAGTCTTTTTATTTTTACTAATTTTATTTCTTTTTATCGGATTTATCGTTTTTTTAAGCGGCAAGTTCATGAAATCATCTTTTTCTTTTTTAGAAGCACTAGGCGTGTGGGGGACAGTTTCGACCCCGGTTGTCGCTTTACTTGTTGTAGCGTTCTTATTTAGTTTTGTATTAATTTTTCTACTACCACTTTTTTTAGGTTTTGCCTTAATGTGTATGAGCGTCAGTACAATTGTTTCGATACTAAAGCTAGACCGGGGTGGGGTAGATCCAGTTTACACATTGCTTATTGCCTATATATTAATGACGATTGCAAGCTATATCGTACTTGGGGCTTATATGAAAATGATTTTTGATACTTTATTGGGAGGCCTAACAAACTTCTAATGAAAGGTGGATGAATCGATGAATATTTGTACGAAGTGCGGTTTACAGTTAGATGATGGACAACAATTTTGTCAGCAGTGTGGTCATGACATATCGAATGAACCGGAACCACCTGTACCAAAGTCAAGGAGGATGAGCAAAGGAAAGAAAATATGGTTCGCGATTTTAGCCATTTGTATCATTTGTATTGGTGGGGCATATTTATATGGAGCGAAATATTATTCGGCTGAAGCACAAATTGATAGAATTGTTACCATTCTACAAGAAAGAAATACAGAAAAATTAATAGACGTCGTTAAAACAGATGATCCGCAATTTTTAGTCGATGAAGAGACTGTGAAGCCACTTTTCAATTATATAAAAGAATATCCGTCTTATATTACAGAGTTAAAAGCCTCTATTCAACAGCAAAAAAAGAAACAGAATGAAGTGGGAAAAGTAGACTTTGCACTGACAAAGGATGGGAAGTATTTCTTTTTATTTGATCGTTATAAATTAAAAGCAAAAACATATTATGTGTCACTACTTGCAGATGAAAAAGACGCAGTACTTAAAATGAATGGGAAAGAGTTAGATAAAACAAACGATAAAATGTTTGAAAAGCAATATGGACCTTTCTTTCCTGGTCTTCAAATATTTCAGTCAGAGTATAAAAATGAGTACGTGAAGTTACAGCGTGAGGAAAAGGTTTTGCTTATGAAACAGAGTCAAAATAATGTAACGGTCGATTTAGCGTTAAAGGGTCACTATATTACGATTCAAACGAATGTAACGGGAGCCACATTGTATGCCAATCAGAAACCGATTACGACGTTAATGGGGGAAGAGATAAAATGGGGACCAGTGGCTACGGACGGGAGCGTCTCTATTTATTTAGAAAAAGATGGACCAAGCGGTAAAGAACGAACAAAGGTAGAAAATGTAACGACCGGCCAATCGTATACACTCTCGTTTCAAAAAGAACCCGAAAAACAGCCGGCGCCTTCCGAGTCAACACCGCCACAATATTCATATAATGATTTTTATTTTCGTGATAGCCACCTCCGTAAACTAACGAGTGCAAACTTACGGAATTTAACAAAAGGACAGCTGCAGATTGCGAGAAATGAGATATATGCTCGACATGGGCATATCTTTGAATCAAAAGAAATGCGTGCATACTTCTTAAAGCAATCTTGGTATCGAGAAAATTCGTATTATACCGGTGAGTTAAATGAAGTAGAGACGTATAATGCTGAGCTGATTAAAAGTATGGAGTAAGGTGCGCTATGAACTATATAAATACAAATTAAAAAACCGACATAACCCCCTTCTTTTTAGGTGGGAGAGAGCATCCGTTCATGCATAGCCGCGGTCAGTTCCTTTTCCTGCCCAGACATAGTGAAAACAAAGAGAGAAAACGAGTGCAGGTCACCTTATGTTATCCATAGCCGCGGCTTATATGTCGAAAAATCAAAATGGATTTATATAGCATATTAATACTCTATCTTATTAGACATGCCACTTTACCTATCGCGTTTATATGATGTTTGAAAATAACCCAACTTCTAGGTTTTTCATACAATTGCTTGTCTTTTTATTTTTTAATAAAGAGAAAAAACTTCATGAAGAAAAGGATTTATTTACGGAGAATTTGGATACGGTAAAACAGTAGAGAGTAAGCAAAGGAGTGGTTTGGTGAATTATATAATCATCGGCGGGGATGCAGCTGGAATGAGCGCAGCCATGCAAATTATTAGAAATGATAAAACGGCAAAAGTCATTACGTTAGAAAAGGGTGAAATATATTCATATGCACAGTGTGGTCTTCCATATGCTATTAGCGGTAAAATTCCTTCTACAGAAAAGTTAATTGCGCGGGATGTTGAGACGTTTCGTAATAAATACGGGATTGATGCGAAAGTACATCATGAAGTGACACGGATTGATACAGAAAATAAAGTCGTACATGGAATCTTTGCAGAGACGGAGGAAGCATTTCAATATGAATACGACCGCTTGTTAATTGCGACGGGAGTAAGACCTGTTATGCCAGATTGGGAAGGGAAGAATCTGAAAGGGATTCATCTTTTAAAAACAATTCCGCATGCAAAGCAAATATTGGAGACTTTGCAAACGTATCATGTAGAGCAGATAACGATTATTGGCGGCGGAGCCATTGGTCTTGAAATGGCTGAAACATTTGTGGAGCTTGGTAAAAAAGTACGAATGATTGAACGAAATGATCATATTGGTACGATTTATGATGCTGATATGGCAGCATACATACAGGAAGAAGCGAAGAAACATAACATTGAAATTGTAACAAATGAAAATGTAAAAGCGTTTAAGGGGAATGGGAAAGTAGAATCCATTGAAACAGATAAAGGAACATACAAAACTGACTTTGTTTTAGTATCGGTTGGTGTACAGCCAAATACCGACTTTCTCGAAGGGACAACGATTCGTACAAATAAAAAAGGGGCAGTTGAAGTAAATGCCTATATGCAGACGAATGTAGAAGACATTTATGCCGCAGGAGATTGTGCAACGCATTATCATATCGTAAAAGAAATACAAGACCATATCCCGATCGGTACAACTGCGAATAAGCAAGGACGTATTGCTGGGATGAATATGATTGATAAACGAAGAGCGTTTAAAGGTACTCTCGGAACCGGCATTATCAAATTTATGGGGCTCACATTAGCAAAAACAGGTTTAAATGAAAAAGAGGCAAGTGGATTAAAGCTACCATATAAAACGGTTAAAGTAGATTCTACAAACATGGCGGGTTATTATCCGAGTGCAAAACCATTACATGTAAAATTAGTATATCGCTCGGACACAAAACAATTACTAGGTGGACAAGTGATTGGAGGAGAAGGCGTGGACAAACGAATCGATGTCATTGCCATGGCACTCTTTCATAAAATGAGCATTCATGATTTAGAAGATGTCGATTTAAGTTATGCACCGCCATACAATAGTGTATGGGATCCGATTCAACAAGCGGCACGACGAGCGGAATAGCAGCCTTCGTAACTAGTAAAATGCCCTCCTTGAAATATTCAAGGAGGGCATTTGTATCTTCTGAATCTATTGTTTAAAGGATCAACCTTCTAGTAATAATGATTTTGGATCTTCAAGCATTTCTTTAACGGCAACAAGGAAGCTAACTGCTTCTTTTCCGTCTACGATACGGTGATCGTAAGATAGAGCAAGGTACATCATCGGACGGTTTTCCATGCGTTCTGCATCAATCGCAACTGGTCTTACTTGGATTTTATGCATACCGAGAATACCAACTTGTGGGCTGTTTAGGATTGGTGTTGACATAAGGGAACCGAACACGCCTCCGTTTGTAATTGTAAATGTGCCACCTTGTAGTTCTTTTAATGTAAGTTTGTTATCGCGAGCTTTTTTACCAAGATTACGAATTTCGCTCTCAATTTCAGCGAAGTTTAATTGGTTTGCATCACGTACAACAGGAACCACTAATCCATCTGGAGCTGCTACAGCAATTCCGATATCATAAAATTTCTTTAAGATAAGCTCGTCGCCTTGAATTTCAGCATTTAACAATGGGAATTGTTTTAATGCTGCAACAACTGCTTTTGTGAAGAATGACATAAAGCCAAGACGAACATCATGTTTCTTTTCAAACGCATCTTTACGTTCTTTACGTAGTGCCATGATTGCAGTCATATCAACTTCATTAAATGTTGTTAACATTGCAGAAGTTTGTTGAACTTCTACAAGACGTTTTGCAATTGTTTGACGGCGGCGGGACATTTTCACGCGCTCAACTGGTTTTTCAAATTCAGTAGTTGCAGCTGGTTTAGGACTTGTTTTTTCTTGTTTTGGCTGTTCTTTTGGTGCAGCAGCATGTGCTTGGACATCATGCGGTCTTACTCGGCCAAGTGGATCCGTGCTGCGTACTTCATTTAAGTCAATTCCTAATTCTCTTGCCATTTTACGAGCAGCCGGTGATGCGATTGGGCGGTCTGTATTTGGAAGTCCTTGTAGCGCTTGTGGACTTTGAGTATTAGAAACCTCAGCCTTTGGTGCTTCAGTAACTTCTGGTTTTGGTTGTTCTTTTGGTGGAGCAGGTGTACTTACTGCAGTGCCGTTTGCATCTAAAATTGCAATAACGGAGCCAACTTCAACTGTATCCCCAGGCTCTCCTAATAGTTTTGATACAATACCTGAATCTTCTGCAATGATTTCTACATTGACTTTGTCTGTTTCAAGCTCAACAACGCTGCCACCTTTCTCAACTTTGTCGCCTACATTGATAAGCCATTGTGAGATAGTTCCTTCTGAAATAGATTCTGCAAGCTCAGGTACTTTAATTTCGATCATTTTAAATGTCCTCCCCTTATTTGCCTAACGGTGTGTTTTATCTTCTTTTTTCTTCGGTAATCTCCAGTTTTTCCAGCTTGATTGGGCAGACCCTTTTCAAAGAGTAGGAAGAGTTCTGCCCAAATGAGCTAGGGTGGTGCACTTTCATATTTAGTTGCTAAAAACTTCTATTTCCTGTTTGTCTTGGCGGAAGTTATATCTTGCATCTAATGCATGTGCCACGATTAATTCTTGCTCTGCTCGGTGTGCATGTGGATCGCCACCTGATGGACTTGAACGGTCTGGACGTCCGATATAGCCCGTTTTCACCTTGTCACCAGCGAGTTCGAATAGAATTGGGGCCATATAATGCCAAGCACCCATATTTCGTGGTTCTTCTTGCACCCATACGATCTCTTCTAAGTTTTTAAAACGTTTTATAATAGATTGAACTTTTTCAGCAGGGAATGGGTACAATTGCTCAATGCGAACAATGTGCACTTCATCTAAATTATGCTGTTGTTTACCAGATTCAATATCTGCCGCTAAATCGATTGCCATTTTACCAGTTGTTAAGACAAGACGTTTTACTTTGTTTGGTTTTGTACCAAGGTTCTCTTGTTCTAGTGCAGCTTGGAAACGCCCTTCACTTAATTCAGTACCAGCTGAAGTTGTAAGTGGGTGACGCAATAAGCTTTTTGGTGTCATGATTACTAACGGACGTACAGCCTCTGTTCCAAGAATGGATGCTTGACGGCGTAAGATATGGAAGTATTGTGCCGCACTTGTTAAGTTTGCAACAGTCCAGTTGTTTTCCGCAGCAAGCTGTAGGAAGCGTTCTGGGCGCGCACTAGAGTGTTCAGGACCTTGACCTTCATAACCGTGAGGTAAAAGAAGGACTAGACCTGATTTTTGTCCCCATTTTGCTCTTCCTGCTGAAACATATTGGTCAAATAATGCCTGTGCAGTATTTGAGAAATCACCGTACTGTGCTTCCCACATAACGAGAGTTTCTGGAGCGAATACATTATAACCATATTCATAACCGACAACAGCAGCTTCTGATAACGGACTGTTATGAACAGAGAAAGAAGCGCGTGTATTTGGCAAGCGGTGCAATGGTGAATATGTTTCGTTTGTTTCTGTATCATGTAGTACGATATGACGGTGTGCGAATGTACCACGTTGTGAATCCTGTCCTGTTAAACGAATTGGCGTACCATCTTGTAAAATCGTAGCGAATGCTAAAGATTCAGCAAGAGCCCATTCCACTTTACCGCCATCTTCAAGAGCATCTTTACGACGTTCAAGAATTTTCTTCACTTTAGGGTATACGTTAAAACCTTCCGGCCATGCTAGAAGACCATCGTTCAATGCGCGTAATGTTTCGAGAGGAAGACCTGTATCAATTGGTTGAATTCCTCTTGCAACTACGTCTGGAACTTTAACATGGATTGTTGCTGCACTAGTATCAGCAGGTGGTACTTGTGCATATTCCGCTTTTAGATGTTCTTGTACGAACTGCGTAATTGTTTCAACTTCGTCTGCATTTAGAACACCTTCAGCTTGCAGTTGATCTGCATATAACGCTCTTACAGTAGGATGTTTTTTGATTTTCTTGTAAACTTGAGGTTGTGTAACTGCTGGGTCATCCATTTCGTTATGACCATAACGACGATAGCCGATTAAGTCGATTAGGAAATCTTTTTTGAAACGCATGCGATATTGAATCGCAAGGTCAGCAGCAGCAAGACAAGCTTCAGGGTCATCAGCGTTCACATGAACAATCGGAATATCGAAGCCTTTCGCAAGATCACTTGAATATCTTGTTGAACGAGAATCAAAGCTATCTGTTGTAAAGCCGATTGCGTTATTTGCAATAATATGAATGGTTCCACCTGTTTGATATGCGTTTAGTCTGCTTAAGTTTAACGTTTCAGACACGATACCTTGACCAGGGAATGCCGCATCACCATGGACTAAAATAACAAAAGATTTAGATACGTCTTGTTCTGGATAACCAGCTTTTTGGCGATTTTCTTGTGCTGCGCGTGCATAACCTTCTACAACAGGGTTAACAAATTCAAGATGACTTGGGTTATTCGCTAAAGTAACTCGTGTACGAGCAGTTTCAGATCCGACAACTTGCTCTTTACCTAAGTGATATTTCACGTCTCCCGTCCATCCAATACTGCTGTTAATTGCAGCTTCGGATTTATCGGATTTTATTGTTGCATGTTTGAATTCAGCAAACATGTGACCATATGGTTTTTCTAATACGTGAGCAAGTACGCTAAGACGTCCTCTATGAGCCATTCCAATCATAACGTCGTTTACGCCATTAGTTGCACCTTCAGAAATAATCTCATCAAGTACAGGTACAAGCATATCAACGCCTTCGATAGAGAAGCGTTTTTGACCGACAAATGTTTTATGCAAAAATTGCTCGAAACTTTCAACAGCTGTTAAGCGTTTTAAGAGAGCAGTTTGTTTTTTGTTTGTTAATGGGTGACGCAAGGAATTTGATTCCACCATTTGATGCAACCATGCACGTTCTTCGCTATCTTGTACATGAGCGAATTCATAGGCTAAAGATTTCGTATAAACATCTTTTAATCTATTAACCGCATCAAAAGCTGTTTGAATATCTCCTGGTGCATCTGCCCAAACTGTTTTAGCTGGAATCGCTTTCAAATCGCTATCGCTTAATCCATGCATTGTTGTATGTGGTAACGATTGTCCATCAGTATGTTCTTCCATTGGATTAATGTGAGCGGATAGATGACCGAATGAACGGATACTCTCTACGATTTGTACCGCTTTAATAATGTTTTCAATGTCTGCCGTGTTTTGAGAAGGAAAATTTGTTTCCGTGTTGTTCCCCGCTGTGACATCAGTCTGAAATGGAGGAGCTCCCCAATTTGCAAAAAGCTCTTTTAATTCCGGATCAACAGAACCTTCCTCAGTCACGTAACGATCATACTGTTCAATAACATAGCCAAGGTTCGGACCATGGAATTTGATCCAAGGGTTTGTATTTGTATTCTTCCTCGTCATTTGATTAAACCTCCCAATGCATTAGGCCTCTCCTTATGATTGGAAAAGGATGCATTTTTTGCTCTTTTCATAATTGATGAACCAGTAATGAATGTAAATTTTATCTTTACTCTTATGTTATTACAATAATTTACATAATACCAAACACTATTACTTATCTGTTTTGTGGAAAAACATTCACAATTACTTATCACCCAGGTTAATCTTTTATGTTATAAAGTAATTTTGAGGAAAAAAATGGGTGATTTCAATTGGTACATCCGTACTTGAAATAAAATAGAATACAAAATTCTGCACGGGAAAATAATTGTAATTATAAGAATGTTTTGTCAAAGTGTGATTTGATTTATGTATATTAAAATAATAAGCGCTTTCAAGAATATTATACAACAATATAACGGAATATAATATAAAAAATAAAAAATTATGAATTTAGCATAAACTTTATTTCGATAGTGTTAAAGAATGAAAGAAAAAATGAAGTATTTGCTTATAAGTGATGATTATTATAAAAAATCGTCTACAAGTCGTTAGTTTTTGCAAATATAGCAGAAAATTGCTCTAATATGATGTCTTGCTTTATTCATACAGGATAAGAATTTTAGTGTGCTAAAAAATAAAGTGCATATAGCTATACTAATTTTTCTTAATGGTAAATGATTGATATAGCAAATTTGTAAATTTAGGTAAAGTGATAAACAAGCTGGTGCAACCTGGCAGGAGCTTATTTACTCATTTCATTAGTTATACTTTTCCATCCAGGTCATAAAAATAATCATGATAGCAAAAAAAGAAGATGGCGTAGTAGGGGGAAGAAGATGAGTGACAATACAATTGTTAAGTTTCTTGTTGAACGTAGCAGGTTAATTGAAGAAAAGACAAACATGTACTTTCGGAAATTTTAGTAATTATTGACAAATTCAGAAAACATTATTATTATAATTTAAAATTGAACATGAATAAGCGTTGAAAAGAAGAGTAGTTAAGGGGAAATCATTTACAGAGAGCTCCCAATAGCTGAAAAGGAGCAATAATCAACTTAACGAATAAAGCCTTGGAGCTTCTTACCAAACTAATTTTGAAATTAGGGATAGTAAGACGGGTTCTCCCGATATAGAGATAGGGTATAGATATACCTGAAGAGGTTGATATGGCGACATATCAACAAACTGAGGTGGTACCACGAAGATAAAACTCTCGTCCTCAAGATTTATATATCTTGGGGGTGAGAGTTTTTATTAATTTCGGCTATATTTCAAAAATACATGTTAATGAAATGGATGGTGACAAACTTTGAATCCTATATTATTAGAGATTCCATCTACATTAGAAACAGAAAGATTAATATTGCGAATGCCATTAACTTGAGATGGAAAAGTGGTAAATGAGGCAATTAAAGCTTCCATAAATGAATTAAGCTCCTGGTTGCCATTTGCACAGAACATCCCTATTTTAGAAGAAACAGAAATTAATATGAGAGAAGCACACATAAAGTTTTTAAAACGAGAAAGTTTCCGTTTTCTTATTTTTCATAGAGAAACACAAGAATTTATAGGGTCTTCAAGCCTTCACAATATAGAATGGGAAATTCCAAAATGTGAAATAGGTTACTGGATCAATACTAAGTTTAGTGGTAATGGCTATATGATAGAAGCAATAAATGAATTAACTAACTTGGCGATGAAAAAATTAAAATGTAGGCGATTAGAGGTTAGATGTGAGTCTACAAACATAAAAAGTCGCTCCATACTTGAAAAATTAGGTTTCAAGTTAGAGGGAATTCTTAGGAATGAAGATTTATCCGTAGACGGAAAACATCTTACAGACACATGTGTTTATGCAAAAACGGAGTAAGAATTGTAGGGGGATTCCCATCTCAGTTTAATAAAATCTAATTTTAAACGACGGTATTGTTACTAATTTTGAGTAAAATAAATACAAGTCAAAGAATAATAAACAATTATTTTAACACCGTTTGAATTTTTCAAACGGTGTTTTGCGTATTTATGGCAGCAGAATTAAACAAATGTATTGTTATTTATCAATAGAAGAAAAGCACAAAGATATATTGGAAGATTTGTTACATTATTAATAGTATGCTTTTTCATGAGAACAGATAAGACGGAGAGTTATTATGTGGTTAGGGAAAATATGGGTTAGTTATGTAAAGGAAACTTGACGTAAAGGTTCCTTTACAATTATACTGTGATTAAGTGAGGAGGGAGAAATTTCCTTGGAAAATAAATTAGTGGAATATAGAAAAAAATATGGGCTTTCTCAAGAAAAGCTAGCTGAAACACTGGGTGTTTCAAGACAAACAATTATTTCAATTGAAAAAGGAAAGTATGATCCTTCTCTTCCTTTAGCATTTGAGATTGCGAAAACATTTCATACAACCATCGAGAACGTATTTCTTTATGAGAGAAAAGCAAAGTAAATTTACATAAGGGGGAATACAGATGAACTATTCACAAAAATACTTTTTAATCATGGGGATTTTCTTTTTTGCAATGGGAGCGTTTATGGTGTTTGCAGGTATCATGACGCATTCTACACCGCCAGCGCCAACGTATACATTATTGGCAATGATGGTAATGTGCTTTTGTTTAAGTTACTTACATCCGCAGTTTAAAGAGAAAGATGAACGTATGAAGTTGATTCGTCAAAAGGGAATGTTCTATTCATACTTCGCGTTGTTGACGTATTACCTTATTTTTTCTATAGGTCTAAATTTGAATTTATTTACATTATCTGCGATTGAACTGCTTAATATATTAATGGCTTTAACGATTAGTACGGTTTTCCTATCATTTGTAGTTTTGTCTAATAGATATTAAGAACGTTTTTAAACGTATTATTAGTAAATATAAGAAGGGGGAAGGAAAATGCAATTTCTTTATACATTTGGTATAGGTCTCATTTTATTTGTAGCAATGTATTTGTTTATTCGTAAAGATATTACAAAGGATAATACGCTGACGAAGAGGGGATTTTATAAACTCATTGGCTGTTTAGTTGTGATGTTTGTGGGGATTGTTGTTTTAGTTGTGGTGATAAGTAAGGGACTGTAAAAAGAATAAATAATGAAAAACCTATTTTTGCTGATTTATAAAAATAGGTTTTTTCATTTAAATGCTCGCCTTATTTTACATAAAATGTGTTAGTGAAGAATGATCCTAAATAGTCACCATTTGTGTGAAAAACTTCAACTTTAAGACGATAAGTTCCTTTGCCATGAACTCCTCCGTTTGTTCCGTCTGTATTAATGGAGATTCCAAAATACTCTTCTGGTAATGCGTACCAGCCTTTAAATGTTTTTGTGTCAAGGTTTCCATCATTTTTCCATTTGCCGTTGACTAGTTTCTCTGGTTGAATATGAACACGAGTTTCAAAATCATCATCATTTTTGATTTTTGCTGTAATAGGATTTGGATAAGTGAAGTTTGTTCGAGTTGTATTTACAGAAACTCCGTTTAAAGAAGCTGCAGCTGCTTGTGTAGTCGGTTTAATCATTTCTACAGTTGTGAAACTTCCAAATGTTAATGCTCCGATTAAAGTTATTTTTCCTAATTTCATCATGTGTTTGTCCTCCGATATAATTAAGTAATTAGAGCAGTTTGATGACATGCTCAGCTCGTATTACAACACTGATTGTTTAGATATTTTAATTATACATGAAAATAATGGTAATCAAAGAATTTTATTCTGAATATTCATTTTTTTGAGAGTGAATAATCCTTAATTCGCTTTATCCCGCATTAACGGGCAGTAATACCCCCACTGATTAAAGTTTCACTTTATTTTGTTCTGCTTTTTCAGCGTATTCGTTATTGGAGTAATTCGCGAGTCCTTCATTTAATCCTTCATCGTGTTCGAACATGCAACATTGAAACTTCTTATTGTCTCTGTTCTTGGTAGAACATAAAAATCACATCCACTAAAGGAACAAAGTTACAAATACAAGAGAGGCATCTAATTAAAGTGAAGGTGCACACTACTTTATTTACAAAACAAACGAACGCAAATAACGATCATTTAGAGGGCTAATGGTTTTTATCTATTAAGGGAAGGGGGGGATGCTAACTCATTTTCTGTGTGTTCAAGAAATTGATTTGCTTCCTCTAATGACCAAGTTTGGACATCTTTTGTTTCAATGCGAAGTAGCTGTACGAGTGCCATCATATTTTGACTGATAAGTTGCCAAGTGACAGCTTGTTTGAAGAACTAAGCAAAGTAGAGCTAGAGGTAGTTGTAAATTCAGTAGAACCAATAAATGAATCATAAATAAAAGAATCCCCGCGGGGACAGGGATTCAAGGGGATGGATGGACGGAAAGTCGTTTATTGTCGAAAAGTAACGAACTCGACAAATTAATAGTAACACGAATTTTCGGAAAACCAGCATGATAAATGTGTCCAAATCGTATACAAATTACGTGCAAAGGAAAAGCGGTAGAAATGGAGAAACGAATCGCAAGGTTAAAAGAGGAAAACCCTACAAATAAAAACTCTACCCTCAGGATATAGAGAATAGAGTTCGCGGATGTAGTTACTGGATTATTTGAACGGTTAACGCCAGCAACAAAATAATAGAATAATTATTCAGAAAAAACTAAGTGAATGTGTCCAAATTTCAAACAAAGGGGAAATGAGAGATGGAAAATACAAATGAAATCCCAAAACTAGAAACAAAGCGTAATAATTAATGATGTGTATTGCGATTCCAAGATATATTCTCTTTTAAAACATGAATATGATAAATTCTGATAAACATCGTAAATAAAGTAAAGTTGAATAGATCAAAACATTATGAAAAATAATCATATTTCTTTGGATGAAATAACTCAACAAAAATTTTATTTTGTACAACAAAGCAGTTAGCTCAATCAGCTAACTGCTCGGTTGCCCTTAGGGAGAAGGGAAAGATTAGGTGCATAGAGTTAATAGCTGTTTAACAGCCTATCTACAGTATGGACGGAGTTTTAAATATTATTCGTTACAAGATTTGTATTTTGTAATTTACCTTAAAAGCGTTGATGAATGTACACGATAGTAACGAAAAATAAACCGGATCCTTTGACAGAACCGGTACTTTTTCTTTTATTGAAATAGTTGCGGGAATTGCTTTATTATTCCTGCAGTAAGTGCATCTGCCATTTCTAAAGCTTCCTTCTCAATTTTGTCATACAATTGAACACCTGACTGATAATCTTTACTTAGGATGGATACTGCTTCAGATTTAGTCAATGCCAGATGTTCATAAAACATTTTCCTAAATTCTTCTTTAGGTATATATGGATTTATACTGCTTAAGAATTCAACAATGTCGTCTGCATTGGCGTACCATTTTCTTTCTGCAATTGATGCGGCGTTTTGATCGCCAGCCTTTGCTGCTTTAACAAGATCCGCGGCGATTACTAAGTGATCTTTTATCAAATTACTATATTTTTCTGCTACATTTTTACCATAGAAAAGCTTGAGTGGATTTCCCATATCCGGAGCGTTTTGAAGGAGACGTGTAATAGCAAAGTTAACATCAGGCAAATTAAAAATAATGCTGATGATGGCCATCCTTGTCCAAGCAACATGTTGTTCCTATAGTAAACGCATATAACTTTTTAAATCAACTTCAGCCTTACTGATGCGATAATTCCGTGCCATCGGAAATGCAGATGGTGGATTCCAAATTACATATGGCGTATGATGTACGAAATAACTGGATTCCCAATAAGGATACATAATGATTACACCCCTTTGACCATATATACCTCACGTTATGATAAAGTCCATTACTATGTTCTCGTGTCCAAACATTTTTTTCATATGTTTAGGGTGACATCATCAAGTTACGTATTTAAATGATTCCATAGATGTAAAAAATCGAATCTTTATGTGCAAACTCGTATTCTACTCATGATAAATAGTATCGCAAATATATCATACGAAACGATAAAACTCATCAGAAGCCTACAGTGTGACTGTTAACCATGTAGTAACTGTTCAAGGCGATGTTGCTTTAGGTGGTTCTAACCAAGATCAATTCCAACAAGATATTAAACAAACAGTTGTCGAAACTGTAGGGGGAAACTCTCGAATTGGCAACGGTGACTTTATGAGAGATTTAAGACAATCAATTCGACAATACTAAGAAGCTTTACTAGGTGGGGACTGTATAATGCAATTATGATTTAGTTGGTTTTACAGAAACGACATGTTGTACAAATATTGTTGCACTTAATAAAGTTTGAAGCTAAGGAGTTTACAGTTTAGTAGCTGTGGGCTCCTTTTTCATGAATTATCGTTTTAATCCACTGTAAAAAATTCCTATGAGCAGGTAAAATATTCTTCTTTTCAATCATTCTCTCGTGGTAAAATATTCTACATAAATATTTAAAAGGGGAATGGTTATGAGTCTGATAAAAATTACTCCAGAACGTTTGGATCAGTCTGCTAAGTTGGTGCAAGATATAAAGCATACTTTAGATAATATTCACAAAGACCTTTATAATCAAACAGAATACATAGCTTCTCAGTGGACAGGTGCAACGAGTCAAAAATTTTATCAAATGTTTAACGAAGCAAAACCGAAAATTTTTAATGTCAATAACCTATTTGATAAAATTTCAGAAGAACTCAAAAATTCCGCTAAGAAATTCCGCGAAGCAGACCAAGTGGATTATATGATAGCGAAGGCACAATCTCAAAAAGATGTAGAGTATTTGAAAGGAAGTATAGAAAAAAAAGAAGGTGATAGATTCGGATTAAAAGCTGAAGGAACTTTAATGGAAGCAAACAATGCAATTACAGATAAATCAAGTCTCACCTTTAAAGCAGGAAGTGCTTCAGCAGAGTTTAATTTACCTTATAGTTTTGATGCTATTAAAGAAGACGTTTTGAAAAAAGATATGATAGGTATAAAAATTGAAGGAGCAGTAGCAGAAGAATCTATTAAAATTGATGCTCCTCCGAGATTTGGAGAGAGCCTTACTTTAACTAGTAAACAGGGGACAGCCTCTTATGTCTATGGAATTGAAGGGTATTCTTTTAAAAGTGAAACGATGATAGCGTTGCAAACATATGAAGCGGAAATTACTAAAATTAAGATACCTGATTATATTCCTGTATTAGGTGATTATGATATAAGTGTTAAAGGTGAGATTATAATAGGTGGATATGGTTATAGATTCCGCGCAGGTGAAGAATCAGGATTTGCTGCAACAGCTCCTAATGGTTATGGCGGAGGAGTTACTTTTAAATTTCAGAAAGAAGAGTGATAATGGAATGCGCAAATTTTCAAAAATAATTATATGTATTGGTGCATTAATAATGATTATACTGGGCATGGTTGTACATGATACATG
Source organism: Bacillus sp. DX3.1 (assembly GCF_030292155.1). Classification (NCBI taxonomy): domain Bacteria; kingdom Bacillati; phylum Bacillota; class Bacilli; order Caryophanales; family Bacillaceae; genus Bacillus; species Bacillus sp. DX3.1. The sequence continues at coordinate 1,249,468 of NZ_CP128153.1, forward strand.
GAAGGACAGGATTTACTTTTCCTTAGCTGTACTTTTTGTTACCGCACTTTCTTTATTATGGAACATAGTTGCTCATAATATTATGGATAAATTTAGAAAAAAGGAGAATAAATAATTATGAAACTTTTACCAATAGGAACAGTTGTGAAACTAGAAGATATAGAACAATTTGTTATGATTATTGGAAGAATGGTGACTTCAGCAGATAATCGTGATTTTGATTATATAGGTGTTCCTTATCCAGTTGGCTATCTAGGAGAGGAAAAAGCATTATGCTTTAATTACGATAAGATTGTGGAGGAAATGCATAGAGGTTATATGACTGAAAGTGAATTAGTACTACGTGAAAAGTTAATAGAAATGTAAGCAAAGTAATATTTATAATATGTCCTTTGAGAGGGAAGCTCCTAGTTTGTAGCTAGGCGTTGTTTTATATACACTTCAGTAGGAATAGAACAAACCACTATTATGGTGGAACTAATGGCAAACGGAGACGGTGGAGGTTGATCTCCTTAATTAAAGGACTAACAGGAACAGGGAGAAATCCTTGTTTTATTTTTTTGTGGATAATTACCGAGTGGAGTATCATTAAATTAGAAGAAATAGAGGAGGCAAAATAACATGCAGCCATTTAAAGCGGGGAAGATTATTACATATGTTGCAATTGCTATATTTCTTGTAGTTGCTATTATATCTCCTTATGAATTACCTAAAAAGATTTTCTTTATTATTAGTGTTATTATTCTAGGAGCATTCGCACTTGGTACTAATAAGTTATATGAATGGATATTTAATAAATTTAAAAATAAATAAGATTTAACATAAGGTGGAAGAATTTAAAATATGGGTAAATCGTTAAGAATTATTTCCCTTATGGTAATATGGAATCTTCCCACCACTTCTCAAAAAGAAAAGATTATCTCTACAGGTACCAAATTATCTGTGGGGATTACTTCGATAATATTGTTAGAATATATATTTAGATACATAAAAATAGGAAGAAACAATAGAACTCTATTCCTGATCAATTTAGTGGTAAAATATTATGGTGATGGTGTGTTTATGAAATTTAAAACACATAGAGAAGGTTTTTAAGCCAGTTAAAAATGAAACGTATTGTTGCTATATTTACAAAATTGTATTAGAGATAATGTCTGTTAGTGTAACTAACAAATTTAAAAAGAAGAGAGAGAAGATAAAATGAAACTTTTACCGATTGGAACAGTTGTGAAACTAGAAGAGGTAGAACCAATCATTATGATTATTGGAAGAATGGTTGTTTCAGCAGATAAACGTGATTTTGACTATGTAGGTGTTCCTTATCCTATTGGCTATTTAGGTGATGAAAAAGTATTATGCTTTAATCACGATAAGATTGTAGAGGAAATGCATAGAGGTTATATGACTGAGAGTGAATTAGTACTACGTGAAAAATTAATAGAAATGTAAAGAAGTTCAAAAAAGACATATAGATTCTAAAAATATGATAGGGGAAAATAAAATGGGAAAGATAATGAGAATCCTTGTAATCATTGGTATACTTGTTCCCCCTGTACTGATGTGGAGTGTGCCTGACATTCCTCAAAATGATAAACTTCTCTTTACAGGTTTACAACTATCTGTAGGATTTATCTCAGTAGTAGCGTTAGAGATTATATTTAGAAACCGAAAAAAGAAGAGGACAAAATAAATATGGATTTTTACATAAAGGTTATATGACTGAAAGCGAATTGTTCTTACGTGAAAAGCCATTAGAAATGTAAACAAAGTGATATTCATAATATGTTCTTTGAAGTGTGTGCTCCTAGTTTATTGCTAGGAGTTATTTTGTACATATCTCAGTAGACAATCAACAAACTATTAGTCCAGTGAAAACCATGGCAGATGGAAACAATGGAGGTTGATCTCTTTAATTAAGAATTAACAGGAGCGGGGAGAAATCCTTGCTTTATTTTTTTGTACATAATTATAGCATTTCATGAGAAGGTGGTTTACGATGAAGCAAAAGAAAAAATATAAAAATTTGTTTTTTGTACATTAATTTGATTTTCTATGGAAAGATATGTTAGTAAATATACGAATTGAATGCTCTATTTTTGAGAGTATGAAAGGAGAGTATTATATGGAAAAAATTGAAGTAGGCGAAATTTTTACCCTTAGCGATGAGAGTGATCAAGAGCAGGAAGTTGAAGTGCTAGGAACGATGAATGTCGAAGGTGCAGAATACATTGCTGTCGGCTTTGTAGAAGACGTTCAAAAGGAAACAGATGAAGACATTGATATCTTCTTTTTAAGAGTAGAACATGATGGTGAATTGTCATACATTGAAAGTGACAAGGAGTTTGAAAAAGTATCTGCTGCTTTCGAGGGAATTATGGATGAGCAAGATTGATATTGGTTGGACACAGATTTAATCCAATTCATATTCCGTGGTTGTATTCGTAAAGGACAGTCAATGCATTGTTATATACCATCTGAAAGAATGCGAAGTTTATTGAAAGATTGGGCGGATTATAAGATTTAGAAGAAGGCGGGCTAATATCATAGCTCGTCTAATTTTTTGAAAAAATCATTGGAATTATTCAAATCAAAGAAAACAACGTACACCTATATTATTTCTTCCTAAACTTTAATAAAGGACTTGTATCGCTTAATTCAACAAAGAACGGAAAAAGAAATAAAAAAGGTAAAGCATGAGCACCAAATTCAAACGTATCATCTGAAAGATACTGTCTTCCATAACAATATGGACAATCCTTGCCATCATTTTGCATGAGAAGTGACCATACATCTTTTGCTTTCCATTTTGTTTTACAATTCGTACAACGAGTCATAAAACTCCTCCTATTTGTTTTTAGTCCATTCTTTGAATTTCACTTTATTTATTTTCCAAAATATTCTATTTAATTATACATAAAGTAAATACTATAGTAAATGAAATCGTGTAGGAGTTTACAAAGGAAAAAGTACACTATTCTCCAACAAATGATGTGTTTATACTATGGAACTGCTTACAGGATGTAAGTGTGGAAAGATTATACCATAAGGTACTACATGTAATTGTAGTAAACGTAAGTCGAAAACAACTACTGAACTAAGTGAATCCGATAAGTTAATGAAGACATATCGTTGGAAGAAGTTAAGTAAAAAGATAATTCAGCGTGATGGTTACTGTTAGTGATGTTTCCGTAAATGCGGAATCATAAATACAGATGAGTTAACAGCACATCATATTAAATCAAGACATAACCATCCAGAATTAACATTCGATGAAAGCAATTTAATATGTTTGTGTTCCACATGCAACAAACAATTAGGGAAAACAAACCATTGTGATTTTTCCAGTTTTTCGTTTATGAGGTTGTCGCTTTTTTACTGTTTCTTTTTCGTTAAAGTAACTTAAGGACATAAAAAAACCTCCTTCATTCTCATTCAGAATTAAAGGAGGGGTTTCAATCAAAACTTGAGCGGTGCTCAACGTTAGTTTTGGTCAAATATTAAATTTATTAACACTTGGTACATAAGGATATGATCCCGACTGGGTTCGAACCAGCGACCTCCACCCTGTCAAGGTGGCGCTCTCCCTGCTGAGCTACGGGATCATGATATGTATAGGAAGTAATGTATGACTAATTGTAAATTAGTATAATCATAAAATCAAGTAGTAAATGATATTATTTTAAGTTTTCAGATTTTAATTTTAGGTAATATATACTTTTTACAACTCTATGGAAATAAGGTATAAAAGAATTAGGAAATAGTTTTATAAAATATGTATAAATAAAAGGAGCACTAAATGGTAAGAAAAACTTTTACAATGCGTGTACCTAGAAATAGAACGATTGCGATTAATGGAGCGATTCTTGATGTGGATGTGTCCCATGATGAGTTTATAGACGAGTTTATCGCTTGGACAGAGTCTAAAGGCTGGTCGTTTATGGGTATGACAGATGAGGTAACGGAAGAGGAAGCAGGGAATAATTTAATAGATTTATTGAGTGATGAGAAGAATAAGAAGGAGTGAATCCTTCTTATTCTTATGCAACCTATTATGTCCTTTCTTGTAAAATTATGATATAGTGAAAAATGGCGATTGATTTTCCAATTAAATCCCAATGAAATGTTTTAACAGGTAAGACAAATAGATACAGCGTAAAACAAAGTAGAAAAGGGAGAGTCACATGGTAAATTGTAAGAAGATTATGGTTTTTGTTATGGTGAGTTGTTTGTTCTTTTTAGTGCCTATGACATTGTATGCTGAAACTGGCACTGCACCAGCACCACCACATGTACCTGGGTCAGATCCAAATGTATTTGGTCAGTTTGCAGTTTCAATTGATGCGAAGACGGGGGATGTGTTGTATGACAAAAATGCATATCAACATGCATTTCCGGCAAGTATGACGAAGGTGTTGACTGCTATTTTATTAATGGAGCATGTAAAACCAGAGGAGAAACTTACGTTTTCACAAGCGGCACTAGATCAGGAGAAGAGTAATTATCAACTTGAGTTTCAAGTGGGGGAAACAGTAGATCGTAATACAGCACTGATGATTTTAATGGTGCTAAGTGCCAACGATGTTGCTTATATAATTGGTGAGCGTGTCGGAGGAAGCATAGAAAATTTTGCGAATATGATGAATGAGAAAGCGAAGCAGTTGGGGGCAAAAGATAGTCATTTTATAACGCCAAATGGCTTGCATGATCCGAATCATTATACGACTCCATATGATATGGCCATGATTGCGAGAGGTGTTCAGCAATATCCTGAGATTTTACAGGCGATGAATACGAAACGGACAACTGTTACAACATCAAGACAGACGGTATCTATTTTTAATAGAGGAAATTATTTTGAAAACCCAAATAGTATTGGTGGGAAAACGGGTTTTACAAATGAAGCACGTAATACACTTGTGTTGTTCAATGAGAAAGATGGCAACCGCATTGTGAATGTTGTGATGGCATCACAAAGACCAGAAATTTATGAAGATATGCGTCAAATTGCGGATTATTCATTTTTACAATTTACGAAGCAAATGGTGCTAGATAAAACGAATTGGCGACAGAAAACAACATATTTAAATAAAAATGTAGATGGTGAACTAGAACGAAGTGCGGAGCTTATGTTAAAGAAAGAAGAAGGAAAGAATGTTCAAACGGTATTTCGATCCGCTCCAGTTGATGAGGGAAAGCTGTATGAAAGAGGCATTCATCGTGGTGATGTCATTGGAACAGTGGATGTGAAGAAAAATAATCAAACGATTGAAAGTATTAATGTTCTCTCAAAAGAAGATGTTACATTTGAAATGCCGAAAAAGAATGTAGTGCCATCCGAATCATCTGAATCAAAGTACTCGTATGAAATGCTTGCAAGTATTGGGGGAGGGTTTATTGCTTTGCTGGTACTTGGTATATATTTAGTAAGACGGGGTAAAAAGAATACGGTTTCAGAAGAAAAATAGGCAAGTAATAATTGCCTATTTTTTATTGCGTTTTCTAAACGTTCATTATAGTATGGGAATAAGTTCTCTTTAAAGAACATTGTGAAACGTCCTTGTTTTGAGATTATATGAACAATGAAGAGAGGAAGAGACAAATGAAACTAGTTTGGAAGATTATGAGTAATGTTATCTCATTTGTTTTATTTGCGGTAATGGTTTGTTTAGCGTTTGTTGTGATTTCATCAAAAGTAAGTGGCGGAGATCCAACAGTGATGGGATATCAATTTAAAACGGTATTATCTGGATCCATGGAACCGACATTTTTAACAGGATCGGTTATTGCGGTGGAACCGACGAAAGATGGATCTAAATATAAAAAAGGGGATGTTATTACATTTAAAGAAAGTGATAAGAAACTTGTAACGCACCGTATTATTGGCGTGAAAAATGTAAATGGAAAAGTGATGTATGAAACAAAAGGTGATAATAACAATGGCCCAGATTTAGAACCAGTTCTTGCCGAAAATGTAGTTGGAAAGTATGGAGATATTACGGTTCCGTATGTTGGATATTTATTGAGCTATGCAAATTCTAAAGCAGGAGCAGCTTTACTATTAATCATTCCGGGGATACTTTTGCTTGGATATTCTGCAATTTCTATTTTTACTGCTATTCGCAGCATCGATGAAGAAAAGAAAAATAAATCTTCAGATGTAGGAGAATCTGTGTAATTTGATTATATTATCCAATTTAGAGACTGATAAATATATATAGGTGGACATGACTTTAAAGAAAAAAACATGCTTTAAGGGGACGCTATTGAATTACAATGGACGTTTGATGCGAAACAAACGGCTGGTGTAGAGAAATAATTATATAAATAGGCTATCAAAGTGATAGCCTATTTTATTTCATATATGACTTGTGACATATCATAGGATAAAGCATACAAAAGAAAAAAATTTGAGGGAGGACTCTTTTTCGTTATATACAGATGAAAATGGTGAAATGGTATGTCATAATTATGTCACTTTTTGTCTCATGGAATATATTTCTTTTTTTGGAAAAATTCTTTATAATGAAAAATAAGTTCGTTATAAAGAACAACCGCGCGTAATGGGAGAGATTATAATGTCAAAATCTTCAAAGAAAATAAAAACAATACTCATGTTACCGTGTATGTGTTCAATAGCTTTTTACTTGGGCTCTCAAGTAGTTACGTATACAGAAGCTTCTTTTGTAAATGAGACAAAAATACAATCCGCCATTTCTACAGCAATTGTATTTCCAAAAACGATCGATACATTAACGAAAGAGGCCGTGCAGCATGAACGCTCTATTTTGAATGCATATGAAGAGATGCTGCGTGTGGGAGAACCTGATTCTGTTGCAGCACTGCAGCAACAGGAAAAAGTGTGGAAGCAGCAACATGAGAAGATGAAGCCTGCGTATGAAGCATTGCAAAAGATATATACAGAAATAGAAGGCCACTATAACCAAGCGGTAGAAAGTACAAAAAATAATAAAAGTGAATCAAGTCAACAAGTGCTTCAATATGTACAAGCTGGTTTTACAGCGGTCAAGAGTATTCGTGACAATGTGGACAAGCAAGTGAACCTACAGCAAATTGACGAGAAAATTGTTTCCTTACAAAAGCAAATTGAAGAAGAAGCGAAGAAAGCAAGTAAAGAGCAGCAGGAAGTAGAAAAGAAAACACAAGCTGAACAAGTAGCATCTTCTTCGCAAACAAAAGAAGAGATCCAGCAACAGACAAAATCTAGTTCCGAGTCAATTAAACAATCCCAGAATACAGAACAAGACACGCCAGCAGTTCAACAAAAAGCAGAGAAAAAAGAAGAAATCGCTGTAAAGGAAGTTCAGTAATATTTATGGGTTATACCTTCTACAATCGTGGAGGTTAACATAAAAAAATGAATTTCAGGGGGAATATGGAATGGGAATTAAGAAAAAATTAGGAATGGGAATTGCATCTGCGGTATTAGGGGCATCTTTAATCGGTGGAGGAACATTTGCATATTTTAGTGACAAAGAAGTAACGAACAATACGTTTGCTGCAGGTACGTTAGATCTTTCTGTAGATCCAACGACAATTATTGATGTTGATAATATCAAACCGGGAGATACGATGACACGTGATTTTCAGCTTATCAATAACGGTTCGTTAGATATCAAAACTGTGAAATTATTAACGGATTATAAAGTAATAGATGCAAATGGTAATAACCAAGAAGATTTCGGTAAGCACATTCGTGTAAACTTCTTCTGGAACTGGGATAAATTAAGTGAGCCTATTTTCTCAACAACATTGGCTGACTTGAAAGGGATGTCTCCAGATGCAGTTGAAGAGAGCATCTTTGCTGGCTGGTTTGCAGAAAATGGCGGTTTACAACATGGTGATTCTGATTACTTATGGGTACAATACGAATTTGTTGATAATGGACAAGACCAAAATCAATTCCAAGGTGATAAACTTGAATTGCAATGGACATTTGAAGCAGAGCAAACAGAAGGTGAAGAAAAATAATAGAATTACTATCAAAAAGGTGGGATCTCCCACCTTTTTTTATAGTAATTCTCATTTATATGAGGGATATAGATGAAAAAAATAAGTGGTTATATGTGTTAGTTGTGTATAGTGTTATAGCATTGCTCATTGGTATTACAACGAACATTGAGCAAGTGCGTGCGGAGGAGAGACAAGAAATAGATATAAGTCTTACACCAAAAGAAGTACTATTTCATGTGTCGGACATGAAGCCAGGAGACTGGGCAAATCGAAGTATCCGTGTTAACAATGAAGGAATAAGCAAACTAACATATATAATGAAAAGTGAAGCTGTTGACGGATCTAATGAATTATATGAAGCTCTTAAAATTGCTGTAAAAGATAAAGAAAAAATCTTATATGAAGGGAGTTTAAGGGATTTTGGAAAAATGAAAGGGCGTACACTGGCAGTAGGCCAAAGTGATGAGCTTACTTATACGGTGCGTGTTCCGGAAGAACTTGGCAATGAGTATCAAGGTTTACAAACGAAAGTGAAGTTTATTTTTTATGCTGAAGGGGCTAATGGAAGTGGTGGAGAAATAGGAAACGGAAATGGAACGGGAAACGATCAATCTGGATCTTCTACTGTGAATCCGGGTAATGATTGGCAATTACCACGTACAGGTATGCAGCAGACTAATATGATTTTACTAGGGATCGGACTGATATTAGTTGGATTTTATTTGTATAGGAAACATAGGAAGAGTTAAGTTGCGAAAAGACTAAATTACTTCTCCGAAAAAGAGGAAGGAGAAGTAATTTAGTCTTTTTTATTTGGAACGAACGGACAATAATGCCTAGAGAAATAACAAAAATTCATCCCGCTATTTGCAGGCAGTAAGACCCCCACTTCAAGATTCAGAGAGAAACAAAGAAGATAGGTGGAGGATAACTGCCCGTAAAAACCCGATTGGTGAAGGCTGATTATCAGTGGGGGATGAAGAAAATCCTACTGATAAAAGTTTCACTTTATTGAGGGTGTTTTTCATTTTAGGTTATATTCAAATAAATCAACTGTATAAATTAATAGATAAATAGAGTAAACTTATGAAAAATAAAGAAAATGGTTTTAAAATGTCTTTAAATTCCTTTAAAACATAAAATTAAGCTGATTTTGTTGTTTCGTTTATAGGTGTTTGTTCTTTATAATGAACACAAGGTAGCTTTTTAAAGAACGAAGATAACCAGGGATATTGCACTTATATTGATCATAGCAAAGAGAGAGAAATTCTATTAGTTAGACCTCTTATTTCTTACATAAGAGATAACAATAAAAACAGCTAGGGGGAATATGAAGTGAGCTTAAAGAAAAAGTTAGGAATGGGAGTCGCATCAGCGGCATTGGGGTTATCTTTAATCGGTGGAGGAACGTTCGCATACTTTAGCGATAAAGAAGTATCAAATAATACATTTGCAGCGGGTACGTTAGATCTTGCGGTTAATCCAAAAACAATTATTGATATTGATAACTTAAAACCTGGTGATACTGTAAAGAAAGAATTCTTATTACAAAACAAAGGTTCTTTAGCAATTAAAGATGTAAAGTTAGCAACTAAATATTCAGTAACTGATGCTAAAGGTGATAATGCTGGTGAAGACTTTGGTAAGCATATTAAAGTGAACTTCATTTGGAACTGGGATACACAAAGTGAGCCTGTATATGAAACAACGTTAGCAGAATTACAAAATTTAGATCCAGACCTTGTAGCAAAAGAAATCTTTGCTCCAGAATGGGGTGAAGAAGGCGGCTTAGAAGCTGGAACAGAAGACTATCTATGGGTACAATTTGAATTTGTAGACAATAATGCAGATCAAAATATCTTCCAAGGTGATAAGTTGAATTTAGAATGGACATTCAATGCAAACCAAACAGAGGGTGAAGAGAAGTAATAAATTAGGAAACAAAACCAAAAGCGGGGATTCCCCGCTTTTTCTAGTAAATGAAAAAAGAGTGCTCCCCAGTATGCACTCTTTTTGTAATCTATTATTTCTGGTTTTTCTTCCATTTTGTAAATTCTAGAAATTCGCGGAACTGTTCTTTTGATACACCAGAATTCATCGCTTCTTTAACAAGAGTTGTCCATTCAGAATCTAATTGATTTTCAGATGTTGTTTCGTCATGAAGGAGTATATCAACCGGAATCTGCAGAACATTAGCAATCTTTTCGAGAAATTGAATGGAGGGATTTTTTTGTAAATTACGTTCGATGGAACTAATGTAAGATTTAGCGACACCCGCTTTTTCAGCAAGTTCTGTTAAAGAAATCCCTCTTTGTAGACGAAGGCGTTTTATACGTTCTCCAATCATTTTTGCGCACCTTTCTTCTGTATGTAGTCAGCTTATGATGTCATTATTATAACACAATTTTCGTTAAAAAGAACAACGCTGTTAGTTTCCAGAAGGGTGTTTCACATGGTGGAAAAAGTGTTCGATTTCTTGAATAGCAATTCCTGCATCTAGAGCTTCAAGCATTAAATCAATCCATTCTTGATCTAGTTTTTCGGTATTCTCTTTGTACAAAGTGTATTCCTCCCTAATTGTCCATCGTAATAAATGATGCGAAATAATCAATCTTTTAAACTTATTATAATGTTTTAAAAGGTTAATATGGTAAAATTTGTGTTAAGTTATTGTGTATTTTGTAGGTGAAATGCCCGGTTTTGTCGTTCTATACAGAAATTGTAATAGTTTTATCAAACTTTATCAATATTTTCTGAAAAAAACGATAAATTAAGATATATTTTTATATAAGATATGGAATTTTTACAAAAATATTAAAAAAGTTACAAAATAAAACAAATTGTTGAAATTTTATTGAATTTTTATTATTATCTAAATATTAATACAATTTGTTATTAGGGGAGGAAATAGGGATGAGAAAGAAACCTTTTAAGGTACTGTCCACGCTTGCTGCGGCAGCCGTGCTTAGTTGCACATTTGGGGTTGGAAGTCAGTCTGCTTATGCAGAAACACCAGGTAAAATTGTGACTTCAAGCCCAGTTGATGATCATTTAATTCCAGAAGAGCGTTTAGCAGAAGCTCTTAAGAAACGTGGGGTTATTGACAAGTCTGCTTCAAAAGAAGACACGCTAAAAGCTGTTGAAAAGTATGTAGAGAAAAAGAAAGGTGATAACCCTGGAAAAGACCCAGCAGCGGGGGATAGCGTGACGCAAGAAGCTTCAGACTTTATGAAAACAGTAAAAGATGCAAACATGAAAGCGAAAGAAAAAGTAGATCAACCAGCTAATGGTAGTGCTGGTCAACCAAGTAGTCCTAAAGGGAATTTAAATGGGAAAGTACCAACTAATCCAGCAAAAGAAGCTCCGTATAATGGAGAAGTTCGTAAAGATAAAGTGCTTGTGTTACTTGTTGAGTATGATGATTTTAAACATAATAACATTGATCAAGAGCCAGGTTATATGTATTCAGATGACTTTAATAAAGAGCATTATGAAAAAATGCTCTTTGGTGATGAGCCGTTCACGTTATACGATGGTTCAAAAATTGAAACATTTAAACAATACTACGAAGAACAATCAGGTGGTAGTTACACGGTAGATGGAACAGTGACACAATGGTTAAAAGTTCCTGGTAAAGCGGCTGACTACGGTGCTGATGCTGGAGAAGGTCATGATAACAAAGGACCAAAAGGACCACGTGATCTTGTAAAAGATGCATTGAAAGCGGCGGTAGATAGCGGATTAGACTTATCGCAATTTGACGAGTTTGATCAATATGATGTGAATGGTAATGGAAATAAAAATGAGCCAGATGGGCTTGTAGATCACTTAATGGTACTCCATGCAGGTGTAGGGCAAGAAGCTGGTGGCGGTAAATTAGGAGATGACGCAATTTGGTCACATCGCTGGACAATTGGACCAAAACCATATCCAGTAGAGGGTACAACAGCAAAAGTTCCATATTGGGGCGGTAAAATGGCAGCATTTGATTACACAGTTGAGCCAGAAGATGGAGCAGTTGGTGTATTCGCACATGAATTTGGTCATGATTTAGGTCTTCCAGATGAGTATGATACGAAGTATTCTGGAGGCGGAGAACCAGTGCAAGCTTGGTCTATTATGAGTGGTGGTAGCTGGGCTGGTGAAATTGCTGGAACAACGCCAACAAGCTTCTCTCCGCAAAACAAAGAGTTCTTTCAAAAGAACATGGGCGGAAACTGGGCGAACATTGTAGAAGTAGATTACGAGAAATTAAATAAAGGTATCGGTTTAGCAACATACTTAGATCAAAGTGTAACGAAATCTAATCGACCAGGTTTAATTCGTGTTAATTTACCAGATAAAGAGGTAAAAGGAATTGAGCCTGCATTCGGTAAGAAATATTACTATAGTACAAAAGGTGATGACCTTCATACAACAATGGAGACACCACTGTTCGATTTAACGAATGCAACAAATGCGAAATTTGATTTCAAATCATTATACGAAATTGAAACAGATTATGATTTATTAGAAGTACATGCAGTAACAGAAGATGGAACAAAAACATTAATTGACAAGATTGGCGATGAAAATGTAAAAGGTGGCGCAGATACAACTCTTGGAAAATGGGTAGACAAATCGTATGATTTAAGCCAATTCAAAGGTAAAAAAGTGAAACTTGTATTTGAATATATTACAGATGGTGGTTTAGCGCTTAATGGCTTTGCACTTGATAATGCATCTTTAACAGTAGATGGACAAGTTGTCTTCTCTGATGATGCAGAAGGCGATGCAAAATTGAAATTAAATGGATTCGTTGTATCAAACGGATTTGATAAGAAAGATCATCATTACTATTTAGAGTGGAGAAACTATTCTGGTTCTGACGAAGCGTTAAAACATGCACGTGGGCCTGTATATAACACTGGTTTAGTTGTATGGTATGCTGATGAAACCTACCTTGATAACTGGGTTGGTGTCCATCCAGGAGATGGTTTCTTAGGAGTCGTAGATTCACATCCTGAAGCAATCGCTGGAGTTTTAAATGGAAAACCAACGTATAAAGATAGCACACGTTTCCAAATTGCGGATGCTGCATTCTCATTCAACCAAACACCAGCTTGGAAAGTTGTACATCCAACACGTGGCACATTCGTATATGATGGATTACCAGGTGTAGCGAAGTTTGACGATTCTAAAGCTTATATCAACCAACAAATTCCAGATGCAGGACGTAACGTACCGAAGCTTGGCTTGAAATTTGAAGTAGTTGGCCAAGCAGACGATAACTCTGCAGGAGCAGTTCGCTTATACCGTAAATAATGAAGAAGCTGTTGAGAGGTTTTCCTTTCAACAGCTTTTTTTATCCCGCAATAACTGGCAGTAAAACCCCCACTGATTAAAGCTTCACTTTATGAGCAAATATATTTTCAGTTAAGTAAAAACTCATATATAATGAAACTTCACATATAGTAATCTTTTATCAAGGTGATCTATATAAATACAAATTAAAAAACCGACATAAAACCCTTCTTTTTAGGTGGGAGAGAGCATCCGGCCATGCATAGAAGCGGTCAAATCCTTTTCCTGCCCCATGCCAAGTGAAAACAAAGAGAGAAAACGAGTGCAGGTCACCTTTTGTTATCCATAGCCGCGGCTATATGTCGAAAAATCAAAATGGATATATACATAAAAGTGAGGTAAGAGTGATAAAAATGTTTTATATAAATAGAAGGAGTGTGTAGCTGATGAATATCACTTCTATTGTGAAAAGACAAAAGGCATATTTTTATAAAGGAAACACAAGAAATATAGAAGAGAGAAAAAAGCATTTACAAAGATTATATGAAGGAATTCAACATTTTGAATCGGACATTTTCCAAGCATTGAAACTAGATTTAAATAAGTCGGATCATGAATCGTTTACGACAGAAGTCGGGTATGTATTAAAGGAAATTTCATTTCTAAAAAAGCATCTTTCTTCATGGAGTAAGCCGAAGCGTGTTCGAACAGCATTAACACATTTTGGTTCAAGAGGAAAAATAGTTCCAGAGCCGTACGGCGTAACACTTGTGATGGCTCCGTGGAATTATCCGTTTCAACTTGCCGTAGCGCCACTTGTAGGTGCCCTTGCGGCTGGAAACACAGTTATACTAAAACCGTCTGAATTAACACCTAACGTCTCTAAGCTGCTTGCAAAGATGCTACAGGAGTTATTTCCAGCAGAACTTGTTGCGGTTGTTGAAGGCGGAGTTGATGAGAGTACAGCCTTATTAAAAGAGCCATTTGATTACATTTTCTTTACTGGTAGCGTTGGAATTGGAAAAGTTGTGATGGAAGCAGCGGCCAAAAGGTTGACGCCGCTCACGCTAGAACTTGGTGGTAAGAGTCCATGCATTGTACATAAAGATGCAAAATTAGAAGTAGCGGCACGGCGCATCGTATGGGGGAAGTTTTTAAATGCTGGACAAACCTGTGTCGCACCGGATTATATCTATGTTCATTCTTCTGTGAAAGAACAATTTATAGAAGCATTACGAACTGAAATACGAAATCAATATGGTGAACAACCGTTACAAAATGCAAAATATGTTCGGATTGTAAGTAAGCGTCATTTTGAGAGACTATGCTCTTTTTTACAGGATGGTACGCTAGAAGTTGGTGGGAAATATAATGAGGATGCTTTGCAAATTGAGCCGACAGTTTTAACAAATATAACTTGGCAGGATACAGTCATGGAGGATGAGATTTTCGGACCGATTTTGCCCCTTATGGAATATAACAAAATAGAAGATGTCATTACAACGGTTCAACAGCATCCAAAGCCACTGGCCTTATATGTATTTTCAGAGAATAAAGAAATTCAGAAACAAGTTATACGGAACATCTCATATGGGGGAGGCTGTATCAATGATGTTGTGTATCATCTTGCTACGCCATATTTACCCTTTGGCGGGGTGGGAAATAGTGGGTTAGGCAGCTATCATGGTGAACAGAGTTTTCGCACATTTTCTCACTATAAAAGCATTTTGTTGCAATCAACGGCATTCGATATGAAAATTCGCTATTCTTCTACAAAAAGTGCTTTAAAATTTATACGAAAGTTGTTAAAATAGTGATGGTGTTTATCAGTTGGCGTAGCCGTATGATAAAAACCCCTTCAACGTGAAGGGGTTTTTCTGTTCAACATGTATATCATGAAAAAATGAATCAAACATACTATATGGAATAGGAAAGAATGCTGTTAAACAACCATTTTTGTTTGGCTTGAAACAAAAAATAGTATATATAAAACCAATACGTATTCATCAATATAAAAAAATAAAAATTTGAGGTAGATAGGACGAGAAAATGAAAAAGATTATTAAAGTTGAAGCGGTAGAAAAACATTTTGGAGAACAAGTGATTATTCCACCTCTTTCTTTAGATATTAAAGAAGGGGAATTTTTAACGATTCTTGGACCGAGTGGTTGCGGTAAGACGACTTTACTTCGTATGATTGCTGGGTTTGAAACTCCTACAAAAGGTGATCTTTTACTTGATGATGAAAAAATCAATGATTTGCCACCTTATAAGCGTCATATGAACCTAGTGTTCCAGCATTACGCATTATTCCCACATATGACAGTTGAGAAAAACATCTGTTTTGGTATGAAAATGCAAAAGGTATCGGCCGCAGAACAAAAAGAGCGTGCGGAAGAAGCGATGCGCTTAACACAGCTACTTGAATTTCGTAATCGTAAGCCTTCAAAACTTTCGGGTGGACAGCAGCAACGTGTAGCGATTGCTAGAGCGATTGTAAACAATCCTCGTGTGTTATTACTGGATGAACCACTCGGAGCACTTGACTTCAAGTTAAGAAAAGATTTGCAGCGTGAATTAAAGAGCTTGCAGCGTAACTTAGGAATTACGTTCATTTATGTGACGCATGACCAAGAAGAAGCGATGAGTATGAGCGACCGCATCGTTGTTATGAATAAAGGACATATTGAGCAGATCGGTACGCCTAAGGAGATTTATAAAGAGCCGAAAACAATGTTCGTTGCGACATTCATCGGTGAAAATAATATTATTCAAAATGGGGAAACCTACGTAGCAGTACGCCCAGAAAATGTAAAAATACGCTCGGTTGAGCAACCGGTTATGCAAGAATATCACCTTGGACATATTGAAGATATTGAGTTTGTTGGAAATATGGAAAAACTTTATGTACGTGATGAAAAAACATCAGAATTATTAATGGCGTATCAAACTGCCGAAGAATCAGCGCAGTGGAGCATTGGAGATAATGTATATGTAGGCTGGGTGCAAGAGGATGAGGTGACCTTAAATTGAGAAAAGGGAAACTACTCGCATTACCTACAGTTACATGGTTGCTCATCTTCTTTTTATTTCCACTCTTATTCGTATTAGCATTTGCGTTCTTGCAGCGCGGAGCATACGGAACAGTAGAGATGAAATTTACATTAGATAACATATCGCGCGTGTTTGATCCATTGTATATGAATACATTATGGGAAACAGTGAAAATTGCGTTTATTACAACGGCTCTTTGTTTATTCATTGGTTATCCATTTGCGTATACGATCACAATTGTGGACCGAAAATATCGTTCCATTTTACTGCTATTAGCAACAATTCCGTTTTGGATTAATTTCCTTGTACGTTCCTATGCATGGATTGTCATTTTACGTTCACAAGGCCTTGTAAATACATTATTACTGAAGTTAGGTATTATTACTGAACCGTTAAATTTATTGTATAATACACCTTCTGTTGTATTAGGTATGGTATATTCTTTACTACCATTTATGATTTTACCGGTGTATGCATCGATTGAACAACTTGATAAACGAAAGCTAGAAGCAGCATATGATTTAGGGGCAACACCATTTAAAGCATTTTGGCATGTAACAGTGCCAATGACAATGTCAGGGATTGCAACGGGTTCGATTTTAGTATTTGTTTCATCTATTGGAATGTTCGTTGTATCCGACGTAATGGGCGGATCAAAAGTAGCATTAATCGGAAACGTCATTCAAAACCAATTTTTAGGTGCGCGTGATTGGCCATTTGGATCAGCGTTATCTATCATTGTTGTTCTGTTCTCCGTTCTGTTAATTTACTTATATTATCGTGCTACGAAAGTATATAAATACGGAAACGGAGGGGAATAGACAAAAATGAAGAAGTTTTTAGTCTCTTATTCTTGGGTTATTTTATTGTTCTTGTATTTTCCGATGATGGTATTAATGGTATATTCCTTTAATGATTCCCGTATAAATGCGGAATGGGAAGGATTTACGCTTCATTGGTACACGGATTTATTTCAAAAGCAAGACGTAATTGATGCGTTTATTAATAGTATTACCATTGCGCTTATTACGACAGTTGTAACAACAGTTCTTGGCGTGCTTTTCGCAGTGGCACTGCACCGTTATAAGTACCGTTTTGAAGGTGCGATTAATGGACTGGTATATTTACCAATCTTAATTCCTGATATTTTAATGGGATTGTCGTTACTTATTTTATTTAGCCAACTTGGCATGGAATTAGGGCAAACAACAATTATCATTGCACATATTACATTTAGTATTTCGTTCGTCGTTGTTATTTTGGCAGCACGTCTTTCCGGTATGGGGCGTGATTTAGAGGAAGCAGCAAATGATTTAGGGGCAACGCCTTGGCAAACGTTTCGTTATGTAACGCTGCCTGGAATCGCGCCTGGTATTATTTCAGCGGCATTATTAACATTCACATTATCAATTGATGATTTTGTGATTAGTTTCTTCGTATCAGGTCCAGGATCAACAACATTGCCATTATATATTTATAGTATGGTGAAACGTGGGATAACACCTGAAATTAACGCCCTTTCTACAATTTTAATTGTTGTAATTGTTGGGTTAATGATTGCATCAGAAATATTCCGTAATAAAGGTGCAGACGGTGAAGAAAACTCTGGAGGACATCTTCCACTATAAGAGTGTATGAATTACAAAGAAAGAGGAGGTAATAAATCGATGAAATGGATGAAAACAGTAGCTGGTGCAGTACTTAGCTTCAGCCTTGTTGCCGGTGTATTAGCTGGCTGTGGTGAAAAGAAAGAAGAGTTAAATATTTATAGCTGGGCTGATAATTTTGATGAGCAAGTGTTAAAGGATTTTGAAAAGAAATATAACGTAAAAATTAACTATGATAAGTATGCAAGTAACGAAGAAATGCTTGCGAAGTTACAAGCGGGCGGTGCAAAGTATGATTTAATTCAACCGTCTGACTACATGGTTAAAACGATGACGGAAATGAAATTACTAGAACCGTTAGACAAGAAAAACATTCCAAACATAGAGAATCTTGTTTCTAACTTTAAAACACCTCCGTTTGATCCGGAAAATAAATATTCACTTGTGTACACTTGGGGTGTAACAGGAATTGCTTACAATAAAAAATATGTAAAAGAAGCGCCAACAAGCTGGAATGACTTATGGAACGAGAAATATAAAGGACATGTTACTTTATTAAATGATTCTCGTGAAGTATTAGGAATGGGTCTGAAAAAGAACGGATTCTCAAACAGTACAACAAATGATGCAGAGTTAAAAACAGCGGCTAATGATTTACAAAAGCTACTTCCTAACTTACTTGCGTTTGATACAGATAACATTAAACAAAAGTTCATTACAGAGGATGCTTGGATTGGAACGGTATGGTCTGGGGATGCAGCTTTCATCGCAAAGGATAATAAAGATGTAGGGTATGTTGTTCCAAAAGAAGGTGGTACAATTTGGGCGGATACATTAGCGATTCCAAAAGGTGCAAAAAATAAAGAGCTTGCAGAGAAGTTTATGAACTACTTACTAGATGAAAAAGTAAGTGTGAAAAACTATGAATCCATTGGATATAGTAATCCAAATGAAAAAGCTCGTGATCTTCATAGTAAAGAATATCGTGATAATCACATGATTTTCTTATCACCAGAAGAATTAAATCGTACAGAATGGCTTGTTGATGTAGATAATAAATTAAAAGATTATGACCGTTACTGGACAGAGCTAAAAACAAAAGGAAAATAAGTAATGAAAATGCGGTTTCTGAATAGAAATCGCATTTTTTTCATAGTAGGAGGACATGCTTTGAAACGAAAATTACATCAATATGAGATGTTTTGTATCATCTTATTACTAGCTTTATTTAGTCTCATTGCTTGGAAAGTACAGGCAGGTGGTGTGACAGCAATTGACGAATATGTAAGAGGACTTGTAAAAGGCTTGCAAACAGAAGGGTCGCTTTCATTTTTCTCCTTTTTTACAAAGCTTGGCTCTGCAATTGGGATTATTAGTATCGTTTTGATTAGTCTCATTATTTTTTTAAAGAAGCGTTATTACGTAGCCATGTTCGTTTATCCCGTTGCTATACTTATGACGCATCTTGTTAATAAAGGAATAAAAGAAATTGTGAAAAGGGATCGTCCGAGTTTAAATGCGGCGCTAGATGCCCTTGGATATAGCTTTCCAAGCGGACATGCTATGCTATCGATTATGACGTATGGATTCCTCGCTTATATTATTGCTGCAAATGTAAAAAACGTAGCCGGAAAGATTGTTATTACGATTGCTATGGCGATAGTAATTCTATGGATTGGATTAAGTCGTATTATTTTATCTGTCCATTATCCGACTGATATTTTAGCTGGGTATTGCGCGGGTGGAATTCTTTTAATCATAGCTATTTATTTTCATCGATTGTTGTCAGAGCGATTTCAAATGAATCAAGAGAGGTAAAGGGTGTCCGAAAAGACTGGTATAACGGTTTTTTTCGGACATTTTTTTGTAGAATATATGCAACAAAATCAAAACGCGACTATTTCGTAATAAGCGATGTGATAAAATGTATGCAGATTCATTAATTATATAAAGTAGGTGATGGTGTGTGAAAACAAATGTACATAAGGTAGACAAATGGGGAAGAGTGGGTATCCTTCTCTATCAATTTCGCTATACAGTCATAGCGGCCTTGCTTGTGCTAGCGGTAGCACTTGGCATTTTTGCACCAAAGCTCCCAGGTGTATTAGGGGGAGATGGCTTTCAAACAAAGGGAGACTATCAAACGACAAAAGCGATTTTAGATAAAGATTTTAAGCAGTCACAAGATACGCTTCTGCTTGTTTTTCAAAAGGAAAAAGGAACTTCAAAAGAACAGTTTCATAAACGAATAGAAGAAATCGTAAAACAAGTTCAAACGAAAGAAACATACGATTCGTTTCATCATCCGTTAGAAAATAAGGAAATGTTACAAGACGATATTGCTTATGCGACTATTTTATTTTCCGGAAAAACAAGTAAAGAACGGAATGAAAAGACATTACATTTTGCAAGTGAAGTGAAAAAGGAAAGCAGCGATGCTGTGAAGGTATCCCCAACTGGCTTTCCCATGATTAATGATGAAATTAATGAACGAACACAAAATGATTTGAAAGTAGCAGAAATGATTGGCTTACCAATTGCATTTCTTGTTCTACTATTTTCATTTGGTAGCTTGATTGCATCGATCTTACCGATTATAAACGGGGCTCTTAGCGTTATTAGTACAATGGGTATTCTATATTTTATCGGCGTGGATAAAGAACTATCGATTTTTGTATTGAATGTAGCGCCTATGATTGGACTTGCTTTGTCGATTGACTTTGCACTGTTGTTTGTCAATCGTTTTCGGGAGGAGGTAGCACATCGTACGGTAAAAGAAGCGATAGCCGTTACGTATCAAACAGCTGGTCGGGCAATTATATTTTCAGGCTTGTGCGTATTTGTTGGGTTATCAGGATTGTTTTTCTTTGAAATTGATTATATTCAATCTGTCGCGATTAGTGGGATGATTGTTGTTGTAATGAGTATTTTATTTTCATTAACGCTTCTTCCAGCACTGTTATCCTTAATCGGAAAGCGATTATTGAAAAAGAACCAAGCTGCACCCCGTACATCAAATATGTGGCGAAAATTTGCCCAGTTTGTTATGAAGCATCCGATTATGATGATCGTAGTTGTTACTCTTTTTATCATCGTATGTTTATTGCCGCTGCGTACTGCAAACCTTCAGTTTCCAGGAGTAGAAGCATTGCCAGAGAAAAGTGATACACGAACTGCTTATGAGAGCTATGAAGAGTCATTCCATAAAATTGTAAAGAAGCATGCAGATGTTACTCTGGTACTAGAAACGAAAAGCGATGTAACGAAAAAAGAAAATTTACAACAGATAGAGGATGTTGTTCAAAAACTGAAAAAAGATAAACATGTATACAAAGTAAAGAGTATGTATGATGAGCTAAACGGTATGACGGCAGAGCAGGTTACTGGATTGTTACAATCACCGCAGCGTGCGCAAGTAGAACCTGTACTTGAAGCATATACAAAAGAAAATAAAACAACCGTTCAAGTTTTCTTACATACAAAACCACGAACGGAGACAGCAAAGCAATGGGTTCGTGATTTTAAAGAAACGTATAAAGATGATGGCATGACTTATTATTTAGGGGGTATGACAACATTTCAACAAGAGCTAGAGGATGAAATTAAAGATAAAGTTGTCATTGGGATGTCTGTTATATTTGGTTCAACCTTTCTTATTTTATTAATTGCATTCCGCTCCGTACTAATCCCAATTAAGGCTATTATTATGAACGTTCTTAGTTTAAGTGCAACAATCGGTATTGTAATCTGGCTTTTTGAAGGTGGCCATTTTGGATTAGAACAGAGCCCTGTGCTATTCGTGTTGCCAATCTTTATTTTTGGACTTGTTTTTGGCCTAAGTATGGACTATGAAGTGTTCCTTATTTCTCGTATTCATGAATTGTATGAAGAGACAGGAGATAATGATACGGCAACATTAGAAGGGCTTGTCTCAACGAGCCGTATTATTACGTCAGCCGCTCTCATTATGATTGTCGTAACAGGTGCATTTGCGTTTACTGATATTCTACCAGTGAAGCAAATGGGGCTTGGCGTTGCACTTGCTATTTTTCTTGATGCAACGATTATTAGGCTCATGTTAGTACCAAGTTTAATGAAAATGTTCGGAGATTGGAATTGGTGGTTGCCGTTTCGAAAGAAGAAAGAGAAAAAAATGGATTGAAAAAAAGCGTTCATCTTGTAGATGAGCGCTTTTTTCATGAATAGCATCGCCCTCTTTTTGCAAATAGTATGTGATAAGAACATTACATACATATAAAAGCAGGTGAAGACAATGTTTCGCTATTTTAAATTTAAGTTAAATGATACTGTACAGTTTGCAGAAAATGATGGGCATATGTATCGCATTGTCGGCTATAGGCTAGAAAAAGGGTTTTATCCAAAGGACGAATGGACACATATTATTTATGAATTGTTGCGAGAGTTTGATGGATATACCATAGATGCAGAAGAAGAGGAACTTGTAAAGGTGATTCAAGTGGAGGAAGAGTTTTATAAAATACATGAAATGTCGGGTTATCGGTACCCGATTAAAATGAAACAAAAGCTGAAGTTACCTTGTCAAGAAGCGATTGATGAACTATTAGATGCTTATAATGACTATAAGCGATTAGCTGATTTTTTCAAGGACCTATCATATGAGCAAAAAGCAGAGGAAATGCTACAAGAAATGAAGAGGCTACGCGCTTAGTAGACAGTCTGTTATATAGACTGTCTTTTCTTTTGAACGGTGCATAACGAAGCATTTTCCGGTACAATAGAAGAATGAATAGAAATAAGGTGATAGGTATGGAAACAAAGAAAAAGGGAGAATGGTGCGAAATTATAGTTCCTGCTAAATGGGATAGTATGATTATTGATTCGCTTTTAAAGGAAGAGTGGGGCGTCCCTAAAAAATTATTGCATCAACTTCGTATGGAAAAAGGAATTGTTGTGAATGGAGAACGGAAACGGTGGAGCGAGCCTGTAAGAGAAGGAGATAAGCTGCAAGTTCATATGTTTTCCCAAGAAGAGTATGGCGTTCAGCCAGAATTTCATGATCTTGATGTATTATTTGAGGATGATCACGTATTAATTGTCAATAAACCTGTGCAAATGGACACACATCCCTCAGATAAAGGTGGAACAGGAACACTTGCAAACTGTGTTGCCTTTCATTTACAAATACAAGGATTAGAGACAAAAGTGCGTCATATTCATAGGTTAGATAAAGATACAACCGGTGGTGTCGTATTTGCAAAGCATGCATTAGCCGGTGCAATTATGGATCGATTGTTAATGGAGCGAAATATTAAAAGAACATATATGGCATTGGTTGAAGGAAAAGTAAAAAAGAAGCAAGGGATTATTGATGCAGCGATTGGAAGAGACAGGCATCATGCAACAAGGCGCCGTGTTTCTCAAAAAGGTGATCACGCTGTAACGCATTATAAAGTAGAACAATATTTTAAAAAGCAAGATGTGACGCTTGTGACATTGCAATTAGAGACAGGAAGAACCCATCAAATTCGTGTTCATATGAGTCACATGGGTCATCCGCTTGTTGGAGATACGTTATATGGCGGGAGAACAACATATATGTCTTGCCAAGCATTGCATGCGGTACGTATTGCTTTGTTACATCCAATTACAAAAGAAAAGATTACAGTAGAGGTTCCGCCTCCTCAAAATCTAAATCATATTATGCAGTCTTTCCAAAAGTCGAACAGGTAAAGTTTGGCTTTTTTTATGGAGAAATCTTTTTCTCAGCAGGAAATCGTTTATGAGAATAGAAGCTCGTAAATAGAAAAGAGAGGTGAAGGTCATTTGGCAAGATACAGGTTTATTATGGGGATATTTTTGGCGTGTCTTCTAATTACGTTAGTTGTATATCCATACTTACCAAATTATGTAGCGGTGCATTGGAACCAGAGTGGTAAAACAAATGAATTTGTAAGGAAACAAGTTTTTGTATTATTTATTCCATGCCTCATTATTTTGTTACACAGCATATTATATATAATCTCACAATACATATATAAGTTTCGGGAAGCAGATCAATACATTGTAAGGGGATTTGAGAAAAGTGTGTTTGTATTTTTGCTGTTTATTCATATGCTTGTTCTCACCATTGGTATCGGAATCAATATACAGTTTCAAACTTGGCTTACAATGGGGATTAGTGTGTTCCTATTTATGATCAGTAAAGGATTTCAAAGAGAAACAAGGAAGGAAGAGGAGCCGGTTGTGTTACAGAAAATACGTTTGTATAGTCAGCGTATTTTTCAAGGGATGGCAATTATGATTTGGGGTTGTTTATTTTTGAAACAAGAGTGGGGCTTTTACTTGTTAATTAGTGTAATTAGCTGTGGGTCAATTTCTTTTATGTTCTATATTTTATATGCGTATACATTAGAAAACTATGAAACATAAAAAGAGCCTTCTATAGTAGAAGACTCTTTTTCTATTTACTTCGTAATAAATTGTTGTGTCCAGTAGTTTCCGCTTTCTACATATCCAACACCGATATGAGTGAAACCGCTATTTAAAATGTTTGCACGGTGACCTTCACTGTTCATCCAAGCTTGTACAACTTCTTCTGGTGTACGTTGGCCTTGAGCAATATTTTCACCTGCAGATTTATAAGAAATACCAAACTTCTTCATCATATCAAATGGAGATCCGTATGTTGGGCTGTTATGATCGAAGTAGTTGTTTTTTTGCATATCTTCAGACTTAATACGTGCAACTTTACTTAATTCAGCGTCTACTTTTAATGCTGGTAAGCCTTGTTTTGTACGCTCAGCATTTGTTAATTCAACAACGCGTTGTTCAAACTCACTTAAAGAGCCTTTTGCTTCTTCTGCTGGTTTGTTTTCAGCAGGTTTTTGTGTTTCGTTGTTGTTAGTATTGTTATTGTTTTCAGCAGGCTTTTGTGCTTCTGGTTTTGCAGTTTCTTCATTTTCAACTGGTTTTTGTGTTTCTGGTTTCGCAGTTGGAGGTGTTACTACTACATTTTCATCAGGTACTGTTACGTTTGGTTGCTCACCAGGAATGAAGCAGTTACCTTGTTGAAATTGAATTTGATTCCATTGTACTTGTGAGTTAATCCCCATAGATTGTAAGTAATTTTGCAATTCTTGTTGATTCATATGTTGCATAACTACTTTAGCTTGCTGAATATTTTGAACCTTTATTGTAGCTGGTTGCGGCGTTGCAGCCTGTGCATCTAGCGTTGATACTCCTAGAGTAAGTGCAGTTGCTGCTGCTACAGATAATAAAACACGTTTTTTCATGACATGTGTCCCCCTATGTAAAAGTTTTTTAACTGTTATCGCACAGATTTATGTTTGTCTGTCTGTCCGACTGACAAATTCATCGTAGCATACAAATTGCAGAAAAAATGATGGAAAAAAATACATAGACTCTGAAATTTCCTTTTTTATCCTAGATTTAAAAAGGAGCTAGAAAGAGAGAAAACTAGATTATAAAAGGAATTTTCAGCATGTTCTGCTTCACATGTAAGGGGTCTGAATTGGGTATACTTACCTATTGGTGAAAGGGGGAAGGTAATCATGGCAAGGGTTTAATCATTTTTTTGAGGAATATAATGGATGCTTTTTAACAAAGCTGTAATCTTTTTGTTGTTCTTTTTCATGAGACAGTAACATATTTTTAATGTTGTAGCGAATAAAAAAGCGGCTATCCCTTTACATAGAAGAAAGAGATAGCCGTTTTCATATTGTTACATATATTACGAGTTGTATTCAATTGCTTCTAATAACACATCTACAATATGAACACCTCTCATTTTATGAGAAATGTTTTCTCGTTCAATTCCGAGTTTCATTTGTAGTAAGCAGCCTGGATTGGCAGTGACAATGGTTGCTGCATCTGTTTCGTGAACGCGTTCCATTTTATAATCTAAAAATTCCATAGATAGTTCAGAATGGACAATATTATAAATACCAGCAGAACCACAGCAACGATCTGCATCTTTCATCTCGCGATATGTCACGCCTTGAATGGCTTGCAAGAGCATACGTGGTTCAGATGATGTCCGCATCACATTGCGTAAATGGCAAGAATCTTGATAAGTGATAATTTGCGGAGGAAGACGTAAATCATTTCGTTTATGGAAATCTAGTTCTACTAAAATAGCAGTGATATCTTTTATTTTTGCAACAAACTGTTGTGCGCGCTCAGCCCATTCTGGATCATCTTTTAATAAATAGTCATAATCTACTAAATAAGCACCGCAACCACCGGCATTTGTAATGATATAATCGATTTTTAAATCTTCAAAGGCTTGAATGTTTCTTTTTGCAAGTTCTTTTGCTCCGCCTTTTTCTCCAGCATGACCATGTAGTGCTCCGCAACAGCTCTGTTCTTTCGGAATAACAACATCGCAGCCAGCAAGCTGAAGCAATTTCATCGTAGCATTATTTGTTTCTAAAAACATCGTATCCATTAAACAACCAGTAAAGAAAGCAACGCGTTTTTTCTTCGTTGTTTCAGCTGGCAAAAATTCAGGGCGGTCTTTCATTTCTTTCATTTTTGGTACTTTCGGTAAGACAAGATCCATTGTTGCTAACGTTTCAGGGAACAGCTTCATAATTCCTGTTTTATGCGTTAACGTTTGTAAACCAGAACGTTGATAAAAACCGATAAGCCCTGTTAATGTTCGCATCCGGTTTTGGTGAGGGAATAAACCTTCAAATACGACTTTACGAACAACTTTGACTGGCATGGAAAACTTCTTGTTTTGGTTAATAATATCCCGTGCTTCTTCTAGTAAATGTCCATAGTTGACACCGGATGGACAAACGGGTTCACAAGCGCGGCAGCCAAGGCAAACATTTAATGTGTTTTCAACATCTTCATCGGGTTCAATTAAGCCATCAACGACTCCCTTCATAATCGCAATGCGACCACGCGGGGAGTGTGATTCTTTATACCCAGATTGAATATAGGTTGGACAAGTTGGTAAACAAAATCCACAGCGCATACAATTTAATAATTCATCTTCACTGAGACGGTCTTTAAATTCTTTTTGAATTTGGATTTTGTTTAATGTTGTCATCGCTGGGCCACCACTCTTTTGCGAGAGTCTTTTGCAAACATTTTTCCAGGATTCATAATGTTATGCGGGTCAAACGCTTGTTTAATGCCTTTCATGGCAGCGATGCCTTCTTTTCCTAATTTTAATTCTAAATAAGGAGCCTTCATGGCACCAACGCCGTGTTCTCCTGTAATTGTGCCGCCAAGTTCAATTGCTTTTTCGAAAATTTCTGCAAATGCTTGTTCAGCACGGTGCATTTCTTCTTCATTACGTGCATCTGTCATACAAGTTGGATGTAAGTTACCATCGCCAGCATGACCAAATGTACAAATGGAGATGTTATATTTCTTTGCTATTTCATTAATTGCTTCAACCATTGCGGCAATTTGCGAACGTGGTACAGTTGCATCTTCTAAAATTGTTGTAGGCTTGAGTCTTGCTAAAGCAGAAAGAGCGCTGCGGCGTGCTGTGCGGAGCGCATCAGCTTCTGTTTCATCCTTGGCAACACGGACGTCAACTGCATGCATAGAACGACAAACTTCGGCCATTTTTTCAATATCACGGTTTACAACTTCTGGAGAACCATCTTGTTCGATCAGAAGAATGGCTTTTACATCTGTTGGTAAACCAATTTGTGCAAACTCTTCTACAACTTCGATTGTTGGTTGATCTAAAAACTCCAGTGTTGCTGGAATAATTTTATTTGCGATAATTGCTGAAACAGCACGAGCAGCTTCATTGATGTCTTGGTATAATGCCAGCATTGTTTTCTTTGTTTCAGGCATTGGAATAAGTTTTAAAATCGCTTCTGTTACAACCCCAAGTGTTCCTTCAGAGCCGATAAACAGACGAGTTAAATCATAGCCTGCTACATCTTTTGCTAATTTCCCGCCAGTGCGAATGATGTCGCCATTTGGGAGAACAATCTCAAGACCCATAACATAGTCACGTGTTACACCATATTTTAAACCGCGCAATCCACCGGAATTTTCATTAATGTTGCCGCCAATTGTAGAAATTTTCATGGAGCTTGGATCTGGTGGATAAAATAGTCCTTTTTCTTGGGCAGCCTTAATAATATCAAGAGTAATGACACCTGCTTGCACCGTAATTGTTAAGTTTTCTTCATCAATTTCTAAAATACGATTCATATAGCGGAAAATAAGAACAACACCGCCTTCAAGTGGACATGTTCCTGCACAAAGGTTTGTTCCAGAGCCACGAACGTAAACAGGAACTTTATGATCATTACATACCTTTAATATTTCGGCTATTTCATTTGTATTGCGAGGTGCGACAACCGCATCCGGCATCGCTTGGAAATTTGGAGTCGCATCGTAACTATACGTTAAACGCCCCATATTGGACGTATCGACATTATCTTGGCCAACAATGGATACGAATGAATCAATAATACGCTGTTCTAACATTAAAAAAATCCCCCTCAAACTGTTATCTTGCTTATCCTACTTTCAACTGATTTATTTCGTAAAAGCTTGATTGATGAAAGCTAATCATGGGTGGAGAATGAAGAAAACCGCCACTAATGAAAGTTTCATATTATAGGAAAATAAGGATATTAATTTTGTAACAGTGTTTTCATTACAATCATAAGAAAGTGGTGGATTTCTTTCTATGTATAAACAACTGAAGATTAACCGGTTTTACCTTCTTTTTTTTGTTTGATTATCTAATAAGAGAAGAGCGAAATATAAAATGATTAAATCTTTAAATTGTTTTGGGTCTAATTCTGTGTAATCTTCTATTTTTTTTAATCTGTAATGCAATGTATTAATATGAATATGTAGCATTTCAGCTGTTCGTTTATATGATTGATTGTTTTCGATAAATAATCGCAGTGTTTGCATCAGTTCAGTTGCTGGCAGTAAGTGATAAATGGTACGGTGGAGAAACTCTTCACGTGTTTCAGCTGTAATATCTTGCAAACACATTTCTAAACGTAAATCTTCATTAAATATAATACCTTTCGTTTCTAATGCAACAGCAAGGGCACGCAATGCTTGTTCATATGAAACGTGCATTTCATTGGGCATAACGGTTTGTCCAACACCAATATACAGTGTAATAGGAAATAAAGTTTCGCAATCTTGTTTTAATCGTTTTAAAAATTGAAAGGTCTTTTTCTTTGTTTCCGTGGCTGTAAATAAAATAAAACGGTCATTTCCCCAACGTACAAAGAGTTCTTCCTTTGCTAATAAGTTTCGTATATGTTGCCAAATTTTTCGCTGTAGCATTGTGTCATCTTGATCGAATGAAAATAAAATGAGTTGTTTTTTCTTATGTAAATCAATGCCAAGTGTCTTGGCGCGGTCGAGAAAGCTAGGAGACCAGTCGTTGCTTTGTAGCCAATCAAAAACAAATGCTTCATAGGAGCGTTGTTCGAGTTCTAATTGCTCTAAAAAATAATTTTCATGAATTAATAGTTCAGTCATTTTCCGCAATATTTCTCCATACTGAGAAATGTTTTCTGGTTCTCCTGTTATACCAATGACACCGATCACTTCATCATGGAAGAGAAGGGGGAGATTCACTCCTGCCTTTACTCCTTGTAAATGTAGTTCGTCTTCATTTGTAATAATGACTGTTTTCTTTTGTTTCGCACAACGAAGGGCTCCTTCGTGAAATTGACCAATTCGTGCCGCATCTGTACTAGCAATGATTGTACCCTGTATGTCGATAATAATAATATTTTCAGTAATTAGCCTCCGAACTTCACGTACAATTTTGTTTGCTAAATCAGGAAAAAGCATAATTTACACACCTCTATTTCTATTTGTTGTACATTATATATGTATATAAATACAAATTAAAAAACTGACATAAAACCCTTCTTTTAAGGTGGGAGAGAGCATCCAGCCATGCATAGAAGTGGTCAGATCCTTTTCCTGCCCCGTGCCACGTGAAAACAAAGAGAGAAAACGAGTGCAGGTCACTTTTTGTTATCCATAGCCGCGGCTATATGTCGAAAAATCAAAATGGATTTATATAGTTGTGCAAAGTAGAAAGATTTCACACTTTCCTCACAAATATTTGCTATTTTACAATTATAACGAAATCATTCGAAGATGGAGGGAATCTTTTGAGAAAATGGTTTTTTCTACTATGCTTTATGTTTTTATTAACAGGGTGTCAGTCAGATTTATATACACCGATTGCGAAAAATAAAAACTTAATCATAACGACAAATATAAAGGAAGGCAGTATTAGTTTTATTGATATGCAGTCGAAAAAAACAGTCGCAACATGGTCTTTACAGGAGCCTATTACAGGCATTGCAATGCTTCCGGGTGGAGAGAACATGCTTGTATACGGTAAGCAGTTAGAATATATATATGTATACTCATTAACAGAAGGAAAGCAAATTGAGAAATGGAAGACGGGAAAAGGGATTGCGAATGTGATTGTATCGAATGATAAAAAAGAATTGTTTATAGCTGATCAAAATGAGCAAAAAATACGTATATTTACGATAAGAGGGAAAGAAACCGCCAGTATACCTGTAGGAAAAGGCCCGCTTACAATGGTGCAACATGATACGCAATTACATGTGCTGAATTTTTATGATACGCAATTATCTACAATTGACATAAAGGAAAAGAAAGTGACTCATTCCTTTATGGTGCCCCCTGCATCAACTGGGGCATTTGTAAGTGGAGACGGAAAAGAGATATGGATTGGCGGACATGGAGACGGGAAGCAAGTAAATGAGAAAGTATTGGTTTATTCGTTAGAAGATGGACAAATGGTTCGTTCTTTACATGCACCATTTATGCCGGTTAGTATCGCAGGAAATGAAACGTTCATTTATGTATTAAGTCACGGATCAAATACGCTGCGAAAATTTGACGCTCGTACGTATCAAGAAGTAGGTGCAGTTGAAGTAGGATCCAATCCATTTGCTTTTTGGAA
The DNA here is from genome assembly GCF_030292155.1 of Bacillus sp. DX3.1. NCBI lineage: Bacteria > Bacillati > Bacillota > Bacilli > Caryophanales > Bacillaceae > Bacillus > Bacillus sp. DX3.1. The sequence continues at coordinate 1,280,353 of NZ_CP128153.1, forward strand.
AAATGGAAAAGAAGGTTATGTAGCTAGCTATGATAGTGATGAAGTGTATGTGATTGATATAGATGAAATGAAAATGAAACAAACGATTGCGGTTGGAAAAGGTCCATTTCAACTCACGCAGCGGGAAGGGAGAGGACAATGAACAAACATAAAGTATTACTTGTAGATGATGAAAGTGATATGAGACAACTGGTCGGCATGTATTTAGATAACTTTGGATATGAGTGGGGAGAAGCTGAAAATGGCAAAGATGCCCTTCAGATGTTAGGAGCGGATCATTATGATTTTGTCATTTTAGACATTATGATGCCAGAGATGGACGGGGTTTCAGTCTGTAAAGAAATTCGTAAAACTTCTGATGTTCCAGTTATTTTTTTAACAGCAAAAGGTGAAGAATGGAATCGGGTTAATGGCTTGCGCATTGGAGCGGATGATTATATTGTAAAGCCGTTTAGTCCTGGAGAACTTATTGCTCGTATGGAAGCAGTATTAAGACGATATATGAAACATGAGCAACAAGAAGAACTGCAATATGGATCCATTATAATTAATGAAAAGTGTCGCCGTATTGAAATCGAGAGTGAGCCGATTTCCCTTACTGTAAAAGAGTTTGATTTACTGTATTTTCTGTGCCAGCACCATGGACAAGTGTTTAGCCGTGAACAATTGCTTGAAAAAGTATGGGGATACGATTATGCAGGAAGTACGAGAACGGTAGATACACATGTAAAAACGATGCGCTTAAAGCTTAGAGAATATGGGAATTATATTCAGACAGTTTGGGGCGTAGGCTATAAATTTGAGGTGTAATATGCTTACGATGGTACAGAAGCTTTGGCTTACAGTAGTTTGTGCAGTATGTGTAACAGTTTCTTTTCTATATTTTGTTTCCTTATATTCGTATGAAAAGCTATATGTACAAAATATTGAGGATTCATTAACAATGGAAGGAAAGCGATTAGTTTCTCAATATAAAAAGGACGAGGATATAACGGTATTTGAAGAGAAAGTGAAAACTTTTGATAGTATCTCAAGTGCGGATTTAATCTTTGTGAGTAACCCTCGTGATTTAAGTGCTTGTTTACCTTTCGAAGTACATTATGACTCTCTTATTAGTGAGAATGATAGACAGACGTTATTGGATGGAAAAATAATTAAAAAGGTTGGATACGAAGAGCGTTTTAATCGTAACATTATGGGAGTTGTCATTCCTGTTTTAGAAGGAAAGAAGCTAGTTGGGGTTGTTTACTCTTATATCCCATTAAAGAGTATTAAAGATTTAATATATGATATGGGATTTATTTTGGCGCCATTAGCACTCGTTATGGTTTTACTGACAATATGGATTGGTAGAAAAATTATTATCGCGATCACCAAACCACTGTCACAAATGGAGCGCGTCGCCAATCATATGGCAAAGGGAGATTTTTCAGAGCGTATTACGATTACGTCAGAAGATGAAATAGGTAGTTTAGGAAAAGCATTTAACAAAATGGCAACTGCATTGGAAACAGAAGATGCTAAACGTAAGGAGTTTTTAGCGAATGTTTCGCATGAACTAAGGACACCGCTCAGTTATATTAAAGGATATAGCGAAGCAATTCTAGATGGAGTGGCAAAGGGACAACAACAGTCAAAATTTACACAACTCATTCATAAAGAAGCCGGTCGTATGCAACGGCTTGTTCATGACTTATTGGATTTGGCACAGCTTGAAGGTGAACATTTTCCACTTAAAAAACAACCGATTGTATTCGCTCAGCTTATTGAAGATGTATTAGAAACGTATGAATTGAAATATATAGAAAAACAACTGCGGATTTCAGCAAATCTTGATCCTGACATTATTGTAATGATTGATGAAGACCGGATGCAGCAAATTCTTCATAACTTACTAGACAATGCGATTCGCTATACAGATCATAATGGGAGCATTGATATACAATTAAAGAAAAAAGATAAACACTGCGAATTGAAAATAAAAGATACAGGAATTGGTATTGATCCTGAGCATTTAGAACAGCTTGGAGAACGTTTTTACAGAGTTGATAAAGCGCGAAGTCGCCAGCATGGTGGAACAGGCCTCGGTCTTGCGATTGTAAAACAAATTGTGCATATCCATGATGGATCATGGATTGTTGAGAGTGAAAAAGGAAACGGAACAACGGTTATCATACAGTTGCCAATAAAGTGAAATTTTGATCGGTGGGGGTTTTATCCACCACTGATCATTAGCACTCACCAATCGGGCTTTACTGATCAGAAATAGCGGGATAAAGGATGTATGTTTTTATCTTGATTTTTAAGAGATGAAGCATGCTTTTTTTCTGTTGCGCTCATGAAAATATAACAAGTGGTGAAGAGGGAACATGTAAATGGAAAAGAAAGGTGACACCGGTTAATGGGATTTATAACCATTACTTTCCTTCATATAACAAAAAATTGACGATTTTATGAACAAAACGTTTGTACTTCTTTCTAATTCGTTCTAAAATAGTTATGGATGCTAAATTCTTATAAATCGTTATCATTGTTGTTTGGATGATACTGGGGTGATACAACTGGAGTATAAATCTATCAAGCCGAAAAAAATTTACGAAGAAGTATCGGAAGCTATTTTAACAATGATTAAAAATGGTACCCTAAAGCCTGGTGACAAACTTCTTCCTGTTCATCAATTAGCTGAGCAGTTTCAAGTTGGCAGATCTGCTGTTCGCGAAGCATTAAGTGCACTGCGAGCAATGGGCTTAATTGAAATGAAACAAGGAGAAGGAACATATGTGAAGAATTTTGATGCTTCATCATTGACAACACCATTAAATAATATGTTGTTAATGAAACAAGAAGACATTGTGAATTTATTAGAAGTGCGTAAAGTACTTGAATTAGGAGCAGTTCGAGCTGCTGCAGTAAAGCGTACGGAAGAGAATTTACAAAATATGAAGCATTGGTTATATGAAATGGAAAAAAGTATTGGAGATGAAAAAGCTGGTGAAAAAGCAGATTTTCATTTTCATATGGGTATAGCAGAAGCTTCACATAATAACATTCTGTTAGAACTCATGAATCATGTTTCAGAAATGATTGCTGAAACGATTGGTGAGACGAGACGTATTATTTTATATGGTGAACAAACGACAGCGGAACGACTTTTAGAAGAGCACCAAAATATTTATGATGCAGTGTTGCAACAAGATGTGGAAGGTGCACAACAAGCAATGCTAGAGCATTTAATAAATGTAGAACATATGGTCACAGGCAAAAAAGAGGCGAATTCGTAATTTTCACTTTCAAAATTTTATTTTTCTGATAAAATAGAGAAAGGTTAAGTAAGCGTTTTCTTTAGGAAAGGGAAGATCAGGCATAGGGGGTTATGCCTAGCTTCTCCTTTTTATTAAGTCATCTGATGACCATATGATTGTTGGCTGCATTGAAATGAGGGGGAATCATAATTATGAAAGTTACTCTGTTTGTTACTTGCTTAGTCGATATGTTTGAAACAAATGTCGGTAAAGCAACTGTTGAAGTGTTAGAGCGTTTAGGTTGTGAAATTGAATTTCCAGAGGCACAAGTTTGTTGCGGACAGCCCGCTTACAATAGTGGTCATGTAGAAGCAGCAAAAGAAGCGATGAAGCATATGATCGAAACTTTTGAAGATGCAGAATACATCGTTACACCATCTGGTTCTTGTGCGACAATGTTTCACGAGTATCCACAAGTTTTTAAAGATGACCCAAAATGGGGACCACGTGCAAAAAAAGTGGCAGCTAAAACTTATGAACTGACACAATTTATTGTCGATGTGTTAAAGGTTATAGATGTTGGTGCTCATTTAGAGGGGACAGCTACTGTTCATAAATCTTGCCATATGACACGTTTACTAGGAGTAAAAGAAGCGCCAGGTATTTTACTATCAAATGTAAAAGGATTAACTGTAAAAGAACTACCAAACGTACAAAATTGTTGTGGTTTTGGGGGAACGTTCTCAGTTAAGATGACGCAAATCTCTGAGCAAATGGTAGATGAAAAAGTAGATAGCGTGATGGAAACAGGTGCTGATTATTTAATCGGTGCTGACTGTGGGTGTTTGTTAAACATTGGCGGACGTATGGAGCGTTTAGGTAAAGAGGTAAAAGTAATGCATATTGCTGAGGTATTGAATAGCCGCTCATGAAGGGGGAACATAAGCTATGTCTATGAAAATCAGTGAGAAAAAATTTAATGATCGTGTTGACGATGGGATTCAAGATTCTTTTATGCGCGGGGCAGTATCTTCTGCACAAACACGTTTATATACAAATCGATTAAAAGCAGCTGATGAATTAGGAAACTGGGAAGAGTGGCGTGACCTCGGTGAACAAATTCGTCAGCATACGTTAGAAAACTTAGATTATTATTTAATGCAACTGAGTGAAAATGTATCAAAACGGGGCGGACACGTTTTCTTTGCGAAAACAAAAGAAGAAGCAGCAAAGTATATTCAAGAAGTAGCGAAAAAGAAACAAGCAAAAAAAGTTGTAAAATCAAAATCGATGGTAACAGAAGAAATTAGTATGAACCATGCACTTGAAGAAATTGGATGTGAAGTGTTAGAGAGTGACTTAGGAGAATACATTTTACAAGTGGATAATGATCCACCATCCCATATTATTGCACCTGCACTTCATAAAAATAGAACGCAAATTCGCGATTTATTTAAAGAAAAGCTTGGATATGAAAATTCTGATGATCCATACGAAATGACGAAGTTTGTTCGTAAACAACTTCGTGAAAAATTTATGGATGCTGAAATTGGTGTAACAGGATGTAACTTTGCTGTTGCAAATACAGGTTCTCTTTGTTTAGTAACAAACGAAGGGAATGCTGATCTTGTTATGTCTGTTCCAAAAACGCAAATTGCGGTGATGGGTATGGAACGTATGGTTCCGACTATGGAAGAGCTGGATGTTCTTGTTGGTTTACTGTGCCGTAGTGCAGTTGGTCAAAAATTAACAAGTTATGTAACAGTAGCTGGTCCAATTCAAGAAGACGAAGTAGATGGACCAGAGGAATTTCATTTAGTTGTTGTTGATAATGGACGATCTACCATTTTAGGTTCTGAGTTCCGTCAAGTGCTGCAGTGTATTCGCTGTGCAGCATGTGTAAACGTATGTCCTGTTTACCGTCATGTTGGTGGACATTCTTATGGTTCTATATACTCTGGACCAATTGGTGCTGTTTTAACTCCGCTTTTAGGAGGATATGATGATTATAAAGAGCTTCCTTATGCATCAAGTCTGTGCGGGGCATGTACAGAAGCTTGTCCGGTTAAAATTCCATTGCACGATCTTTTATTAAAACATCGTCAAGTGATAGTAGAAAAAGAAGGACGTGTACCACTTGCAGAAAAATTAGCAATGAAGATGTTTAGTATGGGTGCCTCTTCTGCATCTTTATACAAAATGGGATCAAAAATGGCTCCGGCTGCGATGAGTCCATTTACGTCTGGTAATCGTGTAACGAAGGGTGTAGGACCATTGAAAAACTGGACAGACATTCGCGAATTCCCAGCGCCAAGTAAAGAGAGATTCCGTGATTGGTATAAAGATCATAAGAAAGGCGGGAATGAATGATGGCGGGAATGATTCAAAACCGTGATTCCTTTTTAGAAAACATTGCGAAAGAACTTGGACGTGAACGTAAAACAGAAGGAGTGCAGCGTCCAGTATGGAAAAATAATGTCAATGTAGAAACATTACAAGATTATTCAGAAGAAGAATTGTTAGAAGTATTTAAAAGACAATGTACAAACATTCATACAACTGTAATTGAAACGTCAAAAGATGAGCTAGGTGCAGCAGTTCGAAAAATAATTGCTGAAAACGGCGGTGGGCCTGTTTTATTATCGGAAGATGAGCGTTTTGATACGTATGGTTTAACGTCTTTATTTCGGACTGAGCTACCAAGTCAAAATGTTGAAGTGAACACGTGGGACCCAGACAAAAAAGAGGAAAATATCCGTTTAGCGGAAAAGGCAAACATCGGTATTGCATTTAGTGATTACACATTAGCAGAATCCGGTACAATTGTGGTGCAAAGTCATAAAGGACAAGGGCGTTCTTTACACTTCTTACCAACAATTTATTTTGCAATTATTCCACGTGAAACACTTGTGCCGCGTATTACACAAGCAGTTCAAGATATGAATGCTCGTGTAGAGGGCGGGGAAGCAGTAGCATCTTGTATTAACTTTATTACAGGACCAAGTAACTCAGCTGATATTGAAATGAATCTTGTTGTAGGTGTACATGGACCATTAAAAGCATTTTATTTTGTCGTATAAAAGAGAAAACAGGCCTGCAAATGGCCTGTTTTTTTATGGATAAATAGCTGTAATAGAAAATAGGAAAGGTTCTCTTTTTTTGCTATATTTTTTGAAAAAGGAGAGGATGACATGTTTTTTTATATATATGCTTTCATAGTAGGAATCGTACTAGGTTCTTTTTATGGAGTGGTTGCTTCCCGTATTCCTATCGGACAATCTATCATTACACCTCGTTCTCATTGTTCGCATTGTCAACAAACACTTCAACTAAAAGAACTCATCCCAATGATTTCATTTTGTTTACAAAAGGGTTGTTGCACCCATTGTAAAATGAAAATACCACGTATTTATTTAGTGTTTGAGATTATCACAGGGGTAGCATTTCTTTTTTCTGCACTTATCATTGGGATAGACAAACAACTCATTATCATATGGACGTTACTTTCTTTACTCATCATTATCACCATGACAGATCTTTTCTATATGGTGATTCCAAATGTTGTGTTACTCTTTTTTTCTTGTTTATTTATAATAGAACGTATTTTTATTCCGCTGAATCCGTGGTGGGACAGCTTACTTGGTGGTGGAAGTATATTTCTTGTATTATATGCCATTCAAATCGTATATCCGAATGGACTTGGAGGAGGGGATGTGAAGCTGCTAGCATTACTTGGATTTGTAATCGGGACGAAAGCAATTTTTCTTTCTCTTTGTTTTGCATCTTGTTTGAGTCTATGTTTTTTTGGAGTAGGCATGTTGCTACAGCGTATTACACTTCGGCAAGCGCTACCGTTTGGGCCGTTTATTGCGGTGGGAACGTTTTGTTCTTTAATGACGATATATTTATTGAAATGAAGCAGGAGAAATTACATATACAAGTGAAATGTGCCGATAGCTAAAAACATTCCAAGGAATCCCTTGGAATGTTTGCTAATGTTTCATATGTGCTTGTAAAGGAATGATTTCTTCTGGTTGAATTACTTCTAATTTATCTTCCGCAATTTTCGGATCAGTATTTGTTTTTGTTAAATAGTGATAGACCATACCAACGAATACAGAGCCACCAATAATATTACCGATTGTAACTGGAATTAAGTTATGGATTGCACCAGCAATAGAAATTGTATCAGGATGCGGTGATACTAAAGATAGTGCAAATAGTGACAAGTTTGCGATGCTATGTTCATATCCAGATAAGAAGAAAGTAAAGACTAGAAACATCATAACAAGTATTTTGGCTGTGTCTCCTTTTACTTGAGAAGGAAGGAAACAAGCAAGACAAACGAGCCAGTTACATAAAATTGCTTTGAAAAATAAATGCATTGTTGATGTACCCATTTTTATTTCAACGACTTCACTTAAAAGATGGTCGTTATTAATTTGTTCAAAAATACCAGTTGCATAAAACAGTAATGCAAAAAATATTGCTCCCACTAAGTTACCGAAATAACAAGCGCCCCAATTGCGAAGTGTATCGGTAATTGTTGTTTCTTTTCGTAAAGTTGAGACTGTAAAATACATTGTATTCCCTGTAAATAGCTCAGCTCCGCCATATATAATTAAAACAAGTGCAATTCCAAAAAACATAGAAGCTGTTAAATATGTTGCAGGTGAATTTGCGATGTGAAAGAAATTTCCTAATTTGAAACATAGTACAATAATAAAACCAATATAGATGCCAGCGAGAGCAGCACGAATGAAATATTGCATTGGGTTTATGTCCAACATTTGTTTTTTCTTCTGCGCAAGCTGTACAACGTAAGTTAATCCTTGTTCTAGCATAAATAATACGCTCCTTTAGTACATCGTCTGTAAAACCTTCTCTATATGAATAAATTACACGTATTTGTTCTTACTTTCAATAAGTTTGTGCAATATTTCACAAAAAGGACATACCTGTTTCATTGAAAGCGTTATCATTTTATTGTATAATAAAATGATATTTGTATAAGGTGGTATTGCAGTTATAGAGATTAGGAGTCTATCTTCTATGCTTGTATATAAATCCATTTTGATTTTTCGACATATAGCCGCGGCTATGGATAATAAAAGGTGATCTGCACTCGTTTTCTCTTTTTGTTTTCACTATGTCTGGGCAGGAAAAGGATCTGACCGCTTCTATGCATGGTCGGATGCTCTCTCCCACCTAAAAAGAAGGGGTTTATGTCGGTTTTTTAATTTGTATTTATATAGAATAAAAGAAAAAGCGCTGTAATTACAGCGCTTTTTCATCCAAATTCTTTTGCTCATGTTGAACAGTTGTATCTTTAGATAAGAACCAACCACCTACACCAATTCCAACTAACACAATCCAGAATCCGATTTTCCATGGAGCTGATTCTGGGAATCCGTGTGGAATAACACCTAAAGCAGGGTGTGCTAATGTATAAACTGCAAGTTTCACACCAACCCAACCAACAATTAAGAAAGCAGCAGTTTCTAATCCAGGTTTGCGTTTTAATAGCTGAACGAAAGCTGATGCAGCAAATCGCATGATTACTAATCCGATAATCCCACCTGTTAAAATGACAAGGAATTGTCCTGTATCAAGTCCACCAACTGTACCAAGATTTGTTTTTGGTAAAGTCACTGCTAATGCGACAGCTGCTAAAATGGAATCAACTGCAAATGCAATGTCAGCAACTTCAACTTTGAATACAGTCCACCAAAAGTTTTCTTGCTTTTTCTTTGCCTCGGTTTCTTCCATTTCTTCAGGTACGTTCTTTTTCACGTATGTTTTGAATAGATGGTTACCAGCGATAAACATTAGGTAAATCGCACCAATTGCCTGCACTTGCCATACATCGACAAGGAAGGAAATGATAAATAATGATCCAAAGCGGAAGACGAAAGCTCCTGCTAATCCGTAAAATAATGCTTTTTTTCGTTTTTCTTCTGGTAAGTGTTTAACCATAATTGCAAGGACAAGTGCGTTATCTGCTGCTAAAATCCCCTCTAGTGCAATTAAAATAAGTAATACCCAACCATACTCCAATAATAATGATACATCCATGTACATTCTCCTCTCATTTGTATAAACTCTAAACAAGTGAAGAAAGCTTCCCCACTGTTTAGTTTCTCCATACTCCAGCCTATCAACGGAGGAATAATTTGGAAGATGCATACAAAAAGACCTTTGCCGTTGATAGGCAAAGGTCTGGCTAGACATATGTAATGACAATGTCAACAAAGCCGGAGGAACAATGTTCCACGTAATGACGACTTTGTTTCCGAGAATATGTTCTCGGACGCTACTCCCCTTTGGAAATATGCTATTGTATTCTCATTATATGGATGATGTTAATGTTTGTCAACCTGTTAAAATATCTTCGTTTGGGTATTTTATCTTTTTTCGTTTTTTACGTGCAAAAGAAAAAGCTAACGTTAAAGGTCCCATTTTTCCAAAAAACATCATGAAAATAATTGTGATTTTTCCAATCACTGTTAATTTTGGGGTAAGTCCCATACTGAGACCGACAGTCCCAAATGCAGAAAATACTTCGAAAGCACTCATTGAAAGGGGAACTTGTTCGGTGATGCTTAAAATTAAAATGGCAAAAAAGATAAATAAAATTGAGATGACTGTAATGGCGAGTGATTTTACAATAAGTTCATCTTTGATTGATTTTTTGAACACGACAATATCATCTTGCTCTTGTAAAAATTTAAGTACCCCTAGCAACATAATTAAAAAGGTTGTTAATTTAATTCCTCCTCCTGTTGAAGCACTGCCGGCGCCGATAAACATAAGGAGCATCATAAGCAAAAGGGATGGTTCTGTTAATTGAGCTATATCTACGGTATTAAAACCAGCTGTACGTGTGGAAATTGCTTGGAAATAAGCAGCCAAACCTTCTTCAAAGGGTGTAAATCCTTTCATAGAAAGAGGGTTATGAAATTCAAATATAAAAATTAAAATCGTAGCAACTATATTTACAATAAGGGTAGAAGAGAGCATAAGTTTGGAGTGCAGTGTAAGACTTTTAAAGTTTCGTTTCCTTTTTATATCCACAACGACAGTAAAGCCAATTCCACCTAAAATAATGAGAGAGGAAATGACGAAATTGACGAGGATACTATGAGAGTGGGACATTAAATTATCACTCCAAATAGAAAAACCAGCGTTGTTAAAAGCAGAAATTGAATGAAAAAAACTATAGTATAATCCACGAAAAACACCGTATTTAGGAATCCATTCGAATGAAAGAAGCATCGTAGCGATGCATTCAATTGTAAAGGAAAAAAGAAATAATGATTTCGCGAGTCGGATAACGCCACCGATATTTGTTTGATTTAACGCTTGTTGTAATAAAAGCCGATTTTGTAGACCGATTTTTCTCCCGAGCATAATGGCAATTAAAATAGCAAAACTCATAATACCAAGACCGCCAACTTGAATGAGTGTTAAAATGACAAGTTGACCAAACAAGGTAAATACTTTTCCGGTATCCACAACGCCGAGCCCAGTAACGGTAAATGCAGAAACCGTTGTGAACAAAGCATCTAGCCAAGAGATAGGAGTTGTAGTGGCAAGAGGAAGTTTTAATAAGCATGTTCCGGTAACGGCTAAAGTAATAAAAGATAAACTAAGGACACGAGGTGGACTCATTCCGATACTGATCCGTTTCATATAATGACACCTTCTTTTTCATTTGCTGTTTATTCCGCTATTTGCGGGTGGTAATACCCCACCTTAAAATTCAGCAAAAAGTAAAGAAACTAGGTGAGGGCTAATAATCAGTGGGGGATGAAGAAAACCACACTAATTAAAGTTTCATTTTATAGTATGTGAAAAAAGTGTGTGTTGTATGTTGACAAAGAAAAGAGGCAGAGTTTATCTGCCTCGAAGCAATAGTGTATAGGATTATCCACGTAATTGTTGCTGCGCTAGGGAAACAAGACGTTTTGTTACTTCGCCACCGACAGATCCGTTAGAGCGAGACGCTGTATTCGATCCTAAATTCACACCAAATTCCTGTGCGATTTCATATTTGAATTGTTCTAGAGCTTGTTCAGCACCTGGAACAAGTAATTTATTTGTTTTAGCCATTGATAACACTTCCTTTTTTGTATTCCAGTTTATCTGGTTTTGGTGGGGAATGGAGAAATAATCCACTGAAAAGTCCATTTTATAAGCTGGTGTAGTTAGTGTATGTGTTATGTTTCTGCTCATACACGGAAGTAATCGGCGAGATTAGAATTTCTTGGATAATAAAAAAAGAGTAGCGTGTTAGCTACTCTTTTTTCAGTATGGTTGCTGTACCTTCTACAACTACCTCTTCCAATTGGTTGTAAACATTTGTTTGTAATGTAATGATTTTCTTATCATCGCGTTTTTTGATGACCTTTGCAACAACACGCAACGTGTCGCCAATTTTCACAGGTGCACGAAAGGATACGTTTTGTGATAAATAAATTGTATTTTTTCCCGGTAATTTTGTTCCCAAAACGGTAGAAATAAAGCTGGAAACGAGCATGCCGTGAGCAATTCGTTCTTTAAATATCGTTGTTTTTGCAAAAGAATCAAGAATATGAATCGGATTTACATCTCCAGTAAGTTTTGCAAACGTGATGATATCCTCATCGGTAATCATTTTTGTTAACGAAGCTTGATCGCCAACTTGAATCTCATCGTAATGAAGCTCCTGAACAGACTGTGCTTCCTGAAATGGATTCATGTTTTCCTCCTTCTTTTCCATATTGAAAAATGTTAGCCATCCTGATGTAATGGGAGGAAGAAAGAGACGAGTCTGTTTTGTAGTAAGTTGCCACATTTTCCTTACTTGATGGAAGTAAATAGATTTTTTGAGTTTTCCTCGAACTTTTTTACGAGGTCCAACTGTGTAGATTTGAATTCGTCCAAAAAACTTTCCAATTGTTTTTGAGCCTCTTCACGTTGTTGTTGCTGTTGTTCGATGAATTGTTTCGTCGTTTCTTCAAATTGTCCACTTGTTTGAGTAAGAATAGACAATGATGTTTTCGATGGAGACAAAGTAAGCTGATGAATATGGTTAGAAAGCTCATTCCATTTTGCTTGCCAATCGTTAATTTGTTCATTTGCAGAATTACCTGTGAATTGTTTCACATATTCTGTATATTGATTGTTAAACTGAGAGGTGAATTGGTGCAGTTCTTTTTCAATTTCATCTACCCCTGCTGTTAATTTATGCAAAGCTTCCTGTTGTTGTTTTAACGTTTCTAAAGTTAGTTGTTCTAATTGTTTCCCTGCTGAAGAAAATAGGGAAAGAGATTGTGACCAATTTTTCCAAAATGCATCGACTAGTTCGTATGGCTTAGTTTCCATTGTTTGACCCCCAAATATTTTTTTGCATATTGTGAACGCAGATCAGTCTGCTGTACCACCAGGTGAAGATGAAGATTTTTTTTCATCCTTTTCTGGAGAAGTAGAAAATGGAAAGAATGCATTGGTGTATAACGTGAAAAATGTCCGCAGCATATTTTGGTAGTGCTCAAAAGAAGTCGCGCATGTTGTTAAATATTGCTCTCCATATTCTGTTAAAGAATAAATTCGTTTTGCTGGACCTCCTTCACTTGTATCCCAAGTGGAAGAAATAAGATTTTCTTTCTCCAATTTACGTAAAGTCCTATAGACATTACCTTGGTCAACAGAAGAAAAGCCAATATCCATTAACATTTGAATAAGCTTGTAACCGTGAAGACTCCAGTCTTTTAGACAGAGAAGTAGGAAAGGAACTAAGAAGTTTTTTGGCATGGAGTTTGGTTGTTTCGTTTGGTTTGTTTCCAAACTTTCTTGTTGTTCTGGTTCATTATGTAGCATGATTGTGCATCACCTCATGAATCAGTTAGATGGAATTTTTTACTTATAAGTGCAATTTACACCTATCTGTTTTTATTGTCAACACATTTGTAAGAATATATAAAAAAATAAAATACATACTTGAAGTTTTATTCAGAATATTAGAAAATAGAGAATAGGTTGAATTGTTTCAAAAACGAATGAAGGAGTGTAGGAGAAGTGATTGATCAAAAATTCGATCCACTACAGGCTTGGAAAGAAGTTTATGAACAGACTGAAACGTTTTGGGGAAAAGCGCTCAATGAAACAATCCAAAAAGAAGAGTATTCTGCATGGATGGGGAGCGTTCTGGATTTAAACTTGTTTTATCAGAAGATGTTGAATGATGTAACGAAGAATTATTTAGAAAAAGTAAACATACCAACAAAAGAAGATATTGCAAGGGTTGCTTCACTCGTTATTAATTTAGAAAATAAAGTTGATAACATTGAAGAATTTTTTGAAGAAAAAACAGATTCTCTTGACCAATCACCTACACTAAAGCGTGATGTAACAAAAGTGAAACAAGATATTCGTACACTGGAAAATAAAATGGATAAAATTTTGGAACTGCTTGAGAAGCAGAATGAAGTGCTAGCAAAATTACAGGAACCAGCGAAAGCGCCGGTGAGAGCAGAAAATAAAAAATAATAGTGAAGTATGTTAATTCGTTTAAAAAGAGGATGGGAGAACCGCTTTTATAAACGATAGCAACATGCAGGTACATTTTGTATGTACGATGTAACGGCATATCATTATGATTCGGCATATAGCTGAAAAATTCAATTAAGGGGGAACAGAAATGGTTCAATTAAATGGTAAAGTAGCGATTGTAACAGGTGGAGCAAAAGGAATTGGTAAAGCAATTACGGTAGCGTTAGCAAAAGAAGGAGCAAAAGTTGTTATTAACTATAACAGCAGTAAAGATGCTGCAGAAAAGCTAGTGAATGAATTAGGTGCAGAAGGTCATGATGTATATGCATATCAAGCTGATGTATCTAAGTTAGAGGATGCAAAGCGCCTTGTAGACGAAGCTGTGAATCATTTCGGTAAAGTAGATATCCTCGTTAATAATGCTGGTATTACAAGAGATCGTACATTTAAAAAGTTAAATCGTGAAGACTGGGAACGTGTAATCGATGTAAACTTAAGCAGTGTGTTTAATACAACGAGTTCAGCACTTCCTTACATATCTGAATCAGAAGCTGGAAGAATTATCAGCATTTCTTCTATTATTGGTCAAGCTGGTGGATTTGGACAAACAAACTATTCAGCAGCAAAAGCTGGTATGTTAGGTTTTACAAAATCGTTAGCACTGGAACTTGCTAAAACAAATGTAACAGTGAATGCTATTTGCCCAGGATTTATTGATACAGAGATGGTAGCAGAAGTACCAGAAGATGTTCGTCAAAAAATCATTTCAAAAATTCCGAAAAAGCGTTTTGGACAAGCAGATGAAATTGCAAAAGGTGTTGTATACTTGTGCCGTGATGGAGCGTATATCACTGGACAACAATTAAACATTAACGGCGGATTATACATGTAATGAAGTAAGAAGAAAGTGCATATCCATAGCAGGAATGCACTTCTTTTTTGAGGAAGAAAATCCATTATAAAGGAGATAGGAAGATGACTACATTCGTCACAGAATGGGAAAAACAATTGGAACTATATCCAGATGAATACCGAAAAGCATATCGTCGTTTTAAAAGAGCAAGTGAAGTTCTATTACGTGAACCAGAACCACAAGTTGGATTAACACCAAAAGAGGTAATTTGGACAAAAAATAAAACGAAGCTGTATCGCTACATTCCAAAACAAGAAAAAACACATTCTGTTCCAATTTTATTAATTTACGCGTTGATTAATAAACCATATATCATGGATTTAACACCAGGAAATAGTTTAGTGGAATATTTAGTAGATCGTGGTTTTGATGTGTATATGCTCGATTGGGGTACATTTGATTTAGAAGATAGTCATCTTAAATTTGATGATTTCGTGTTCGATTATATTGCAAAAGCGGTAAAAAAAGTAATGCGAACTGCGAAAGCGGACGAGATTTCTTTACTTGGTTATTGCATGGGGGGGACATTAACGTCCATTTACGCTGCCCTTCATCCACACATGCCAATTCGTAATTTGATTTTTATGACAAGTCCGTTTGATTTCTCGGAAACAGGGTTATATGGTCCGTTATTAGATGAAAAGTATTTTAATTTAGATAAAGCGGTAGATACTTTTGGAAATATCCCGCCAGAAATGATTGACTTTGGGAATAAGATGCTAAAACCAATTTCAAACTTTGTCGGTCCGTATGTGGCCTTACTTGATCGCTCAGAAAACGAACGATTTGTTGAAAGTTGGAAGCTGATTCAAAAATGGGTAGGAGATGGTATTCCGTTCCCTGGTGAATCCTATCGTCAATGGATCCGCGACTTTTATCAGAATAACAAGTTGGTTAAAGGTGAGCTTGTTATTCGTGGTCAAAAGGTAAACTTAGAAAATATTAAGGCGAATGTCTTAAATATTTCTGCGAAACGTGATCACATTGCACTGCCGTGTCAAGTAGAGGCATTGCTTGATCATATTTCAAGTGTTGATAAACAATATGTGTGCTTGCCAACAGGACATATGTCAGTTGTATACGGTGGTACTGCGGTAAAACAAACGTATCCAACAGTTGGGAATTGGCTTGAGGAACGCTCTAAATAAGTGAAAAACCCAGCTAGTGCAAACTAGCTGGATTTTTTTATGTGAAATAACAAAAAATAGAGAGGTGAAAAAGTAAACTTTAGGAGCATTGTTATGAAGTTAACATTAGGGAAATTGTTTTGGAATGAAGGGGCTTATATGCCTTGTTATCCAGCGCTGGAAAATGATATGATATGTGATGTGCTTATTGTTGGAAGCGGTGAAGCAGGTGCTCATATTGCGTATTTACTAACCACGCTAGGAATGAATGTTATATTAATTGATAAACAGAAAGTTGCAAATGGAAGCACACTTGCAAGTACAGGATTACTACAATTTGTTCATGATAAATCGTTAACATCTTTGATTCATACGTTTGGTGAAGACAAAGGTGTGCGTGCTTATCAACTTTGTTATGACGCATTACAAA
The DNA here is from genome assembly GCF_030292155.1 of Bacillus sp. DX3.1. NCBI lineage: Bacteria > Bacillati > Bacillota > Bacilli > Caryophanales > Bacillaceae > Bacillus > Bacillus sp. DX3.1. The sequence goes on from NZ_CP128153.1 coordinate 1,296,598, forward strand.
CATTAGAGCAAGTAATTCCAATGTTAGATATGGATCCTTGTTTTATTCCGAGAGGAAGCCTATATTATGCAAGTCAGAATGCGGATGTTTCATTTCTTCAAGAGGAATATCGTATGTTACAGCGCTACGGTTTTCCAGTTGAATATTTTACGGAATCCGATATTAAGAAACGCTATTCATTTACAAAACCAGCAGCTTTATATACAAAAGGGGATGCGGAAGTAAATCCCTATATATTAACTCACGGTCTTATACATAAAGCGAAGCAACAGGGAACAGCTATTTTTGAAGATACAGAGGTTGTGCACATTAAGTCTGTTCAAAAAGACCTTGTTTGCTATACAAAGGCAGGACAGAAAATTGTAGCGAAGTCGGTTATTATGGCTACAGGATATGAAACACTATTTGGAAAAAAGGAAGTAAACGCAACAATGGAAACTTCGTATGCCATTGTTACAAACGAACAAGAGCATTTTAATGGTTGGTACAATCAATCGTTAATTTGGGAAACTGCCCGTCCCTATGTATATTATCGCACTTATAGGAATCGAATTATTGTAGGTGGATTGGATGAAGCGATGCTATTGCAGAGATTTGGCGATACGAAGTTAATGCATAAGCGTGATTTGCTTGTTGAAATCATTAAAGAAATGTTTCCGAATTTCACCGATGTAAAGGCTGAATATTATTGGGCGGCTATTTTTGGAGGGAGCCGTGATGGACTTCCCAGTTTAAAGGAAGATGAAAAAATCCCTAATCTGTATTACGCATTAACGTATGGAGGAAACGGAACCGTCTATGGAATGGTATTCGCGAAAATATTTCAGAAGTTATTTGCAAATAAAGGGGATAAAGATTTTTCTTTGTTTTATCGATAGAAAAAAGTTAGCGAAGTGATGGAATGAAAAAGATAAAGAAATTTTTACAAAAACTACGTCCGGTACAGCTTATCGTTGTATTTTATTTAATCGCAGTAATTGTTTCAGTCATTTTATTAAGTTTACCATTTGTCATTCAGCCAGGTGTAAAGTGGTCCTTTATTGATGCTTTGTTTATATCCGTAAGTGCTGTGAGTGTCACAGGGCTTTCGGTTGTCTCAATTCCTGATACGTTCAGTACAGCAGGTATTATCGTTTTAGCACTTGTTTTACAATTAGGTGGATTAGGAATTATGGCGCTTGGCACATTTGTTTGGATGTTAACGGGAAAGAAAATCGGTCTGCAGGGAAGAAGATTGATTATGGCGGATCATAATCAAGGGAATTTGTCGGGGCTTGTTGATTTGATGCGTTCTATCTTAATTTTAATCATTTCGATAGAAGTGGTCGGTGCATTGCTGCTAGGAACAAGATTTTTACTGTATTTTCCGACTTGGCAAGAAGCGTATTTTCATGGTTTTTTTGCAGCTGTTAGTGCTACAACAAACGGTGGTTTTGATCTAACAGGTCAGTCGCTTATTCCGTATCAAAAAGATTATATTATTCAAATTATTCATATGCTCCTTATTATTTTAGGGGCAATTGGATTTCCCGTACTGATGGAAGTAAAACAGTATTTGAGTAAGAAAAAGCATCAATTGTTCCGTTTTTCACTCTTTACAAAACTGACGACAACAACATTCTTTTCCCTTGTTGTTGTTGGAACAATTGTTATCTTTTTATTAGAGCGAAATCAATTTTTAGCTGGTAAGTCATGGCATGAAACGGTATTTTATACATTGTTTCAATCTGTTACAACGCGAAGTGGTGGATTAGCGACAATGGATATACGGGAACTTTCACAACCGACGCTTTTATTTATGAGCATTTTAATGTTTATTGGTGCATCTCCAAGTTCGGTTGGCGGGGGAATACGTACAACAACTTTTGCAGTTAATATTCTTTCCTTATATTCATTTGCAAAAGGGGGACGAACGGTTCGTGTATTTAAACGTCAATTACATGAAGAAGACATTTTAAAAGCATCTGTTGTTATGACAATGGGTATTTTATTATGTGCTTCCGCTTTATTTATTTTATGTATAACAGAAAATGCCCCATTTATGAGCTTAGTCGTTGAAGTGTGTTCGGCTTTTGGAACGACTGGATTATCAACAGGTATCACTTCTGATTTAACGAAAATTGGAAAGCTTGTCTTAATTGTTCTCATGTTTATTGGACGTGTTGGCATTTTAACATTCATTTTAGCTAGTGGTGGAAGAGAACAACCACCACGTTATAAGTATCCGAAAGAGCGGATTATTATTGGATAAAACCCATTCTACCTGAAGAGGTAGAATGGGTTTTTAATCGTTAATTCCAAATTGTGGATGCATGAATGTATCTTCTGTTGTATCTTTTTCATTTTCCAACAACTGCCTATTTTCTTCTGCGATCCAACCGATATCATTTGTGGGATGAATCCATTCATCCCCAGCCATGATAGCAGGGTCAATGTCATCACTCCAATTATTGAGTGGACTATTCTTGGAATTATATTGACTATCCCCAATCACAACATCATATTGATTTATAAAAGGCTGTTGCATCTGTTTTCCTGTTCCTTTAAAGGATGGAAAATTCATTTGATGCGGAATGGTTTCATCTAAAACGGGTGAATCAATCTTTTGTTGTTTCTTCAAAGTAATCGTTCCTTCTTTGTTATAATAGGAAATTTAACTTCTTTCCTATATAGTATTTCCATACTTGGACTGTTCTGTACTTGTCAACACTTCCCATCTATAATTTATGAAATTTTTCTTAAACTAATATAGCAAGTGATAGTTCATTTTAGTGAGAGAAGGTATAGTTGATGGTGAAACGAAAAGTAAAACAACATGCAGCTGCCAATCATAATAAAACTCCAAAAGAAAGTCTGCCAGACGCGGAATTTGCGTTAGAGTATGAAAACGAAAATCCGGCGAAATATGCGAATCGTAATTCGAAAAAAGGGAAGAAAAAATGAGGCGTTTTACAAACGTCTCATTTTTTCATACTGTTGAAAAACAATCTAGTCAATAGAAAAAACCTGAAAATTTCGATAAAATCTCCTCGTGAATGAAATGAAGCGAGGAGATTTTTTATGTACGTTACATATTCCATGAAAGAAATTGAAGAAAATCGAAAGTACTATGAAATGATGTATGATGCTTCGCATCATTTAGTAAAGATGGATCAAGTGATGGATTGGGATTTTGTGACAAGGCGATTGGAAGTGTTCTATCCACATCGTATCGGTCGACCAACGAAAGATCCGATTATGTTAGTGAAAATCTTATTAATTCAGTATTTGGAAGGCTTTCGCTCGGTTCGTTTTACATGTAATCAAGTAAAACAGAATGCGACGTATCGTTGGTTTTTAGGGATTTCCTCGAATGAGAAGATTCCAGATCACTCAACAATCTCTAAGTTTCTCTCGCAACGTCTACGAAATGCGACGTTTTGGGAGGAGCTTTTTCAGCATTGCCTTCGTGTGATTCAACAAGAAGGGTTTATCGCAAACGAAACATGGGTGGCGGATGAAACAGAATTAAAAGCGAATGCGAATAAGCGTGTACGCGAAATCTTGGCGGAAGAAAAAGTAATAGAAGAAAAAGATGAGGATTTAGTGATGATTAACGATCACCGTGTGCGTCATGGGAAGAAACCTTTACAAGCGAAAGGCTCAAAAATAGAAGAAAAACAGACAAACATTAGCCCTGTAGATTCTGACGCTCGCTTGTCCGTCAAACACGATCAACGCGGACGCTTTGCCTATTTTGAGCACCGTATCGTGGATTCGCTTCATAACTTTATCATCGCCACAGATGTCACCGCCGCGAATGTGCCTGGGCATCGTAAATTGATCGGACAAGTTGAACGGTTAAATCAATTATTGGGGAAGTATGCGAAAGAAATCGCCCTTGATTCAGGCTACTACAACGCTTCCCTCGCGCGAAGGTTGTTTCAACGTGGCTTCTTCGTCTACATGTCTTATCGTCGATTTACAACGAAGGATCATCCAAAGTGCCGTCGTTATCAATTTAAACAAGTAAACGAGGATCTCTACGCCTGTCCTTGCGGTGTACCGTTTTATTATAAAACAACGAATCGTCAAGGTTATCATGAATTCAGACCACCTAAAGGAAGTTGTCAATCCTGTCCATTTGCGAAAAAAGAAAACCAAGATCGTGTGTTGCGAATTTCTATCCATCAAGAAATTTACGATCAGTTAAGAGAACAGCGCTTATCAATAAGAGGAAAAATTCTCCGTTCCGTTCGTCCGTCTACGGTTGAACTGAGTTTCGCACATAGTAAAGAACTCCACGGTTTGCGCTATGCACGATACCGTGGAGTTCAAAAGGTTAAAGTACAAGTTTTGATGACCGCCATCATACAAAACTTAAAAAAGTGGACCAAACTACGCTCGCTTAAGCAAGTTGGTTTACACCTAACACATCAAATTATAGAAGAAACCATTCTATAAAACAAATAGAAATCAAGAAAATGCCAAAAAAATTCGGCATTTTCTTAACATAATCTTTTTTCAACAACGTGAAAAAATGAGGCGTTTTACAAACGTCTCATTTTTTTGTGGGATTTTTAAGGTTTTTTAAATTATTTGTAAATTTTTTGTCTTCTTGAAGAAGAAAAACATTGAAGTACCAATGTATTACACAAAAACAAACAACAAACAAAATATTAATGTTGGTTTAATACTGCTTTTACACTTTCTGTTTATAGTTGAATTGTATATAAGAAAAACAAAGGAGAGAGAAAACATTCTGTCAACTACCCACCACTTAAACGCTAACGCGTTTTGAAGTGGGGGCTTGTAAAAAGCCCTGGTTGTCTAGCCTCAGCCTTTTGTAGACTACGTTCGTAGGTTGGCATACCCAAGAATGATTCCCTAGTTCTTGGCTCTATGGTGGCGCTGTAACAGTTCTGGTTGGGAAGAAACGGTCAACCACAAGCCTTCTTTCATAAGAAGTTGCTAACACCTACAAACATTGGCGAAGGGAAACAAACTCTTAGGAGGGACAAAACATGCGTGTATTTGTCAAGAATTTGCGAGGAGAGCCGCTCATGCCTTGCAGTACTCGTAAGGCACGACTTCTTCTCAAACAAGGAAAAGCTAAGATTATAAGGGTCACGCGCTTGAAGATGGGGACTTCTTTCGGGAAGTACGTTAAATATTGTTTGTGATTATACAGGAGTCATCATAGCGAAATTATTATTTTAGAAGAGAAATATGACCATGTATAAAGTGAATCTTCTATTAGTGGTGGCTTCATCCCCACTAATGGCTAGTCAAACCAATTGGACTCTAACGGACAGTTATTTCCCACATACATTTCTCTGGATTTTGAGGTGGAGTTTTACTGCCCGTTAGAGCCGGATAAATGAGGTGAAGTCATGTCTGTTGTTGGCGAAGAGAGAAAGCGTAGTATTCTTGAAAAAGTAGAGTTTAAAGGAAAAGTAAAAGTTTCAGAACTTGCAAGGGAGTTTGCTGTATCAACAGAAACGATTCGTAGATATTTAGAAGAGCTTGATCGTGAGAAGAAGTTGAAGAAAGTATACGGAGGTGCGGTTCAACTTCCGGGAGCTGGTATAGAACCATCTATGTTGGAAAGGGAAATGTTATATATAGAAGAAAAGAAAAGAATCGGTTATAAAGCAGCAACTTTTGTAGAAGATGGTGATGTCATTATCATTGATGATGGAAGTACGCCGCTACAAATGGTACCGTATCTTGTTCATCGGAAAAACTTAACTGTTGTGACGAGTTCATTTCCTGTTGCAACGCAGTTGATTTCTTCTATTAACAAAAAAATGTTTGATGGAGAGGTATTGTTTATCGGAGGGAAAGTGTCTCCAAAACATTGTCGCGTATCAGGATCTATTTCTCAGCAGGTCATTCGTCAATTTCATTTTCATAAAGCATTCGTTTCAATTGATGGATTGTTGCCTAGTTTCGGGATTTCAAGTCTCGAATTGGAAAAAGCAAAGTTATCAGAAGCGATGGTTCAACAAGCAGAAAAGACATTTATTTTATGTGATCATACGAAACTTGGGGTAAAAGGAAATTATCGTATCGCAGAATTTTCGGATGTTCAACATGTAATTTGTGATAAAAAGATACCGTATAGTTTTGAAGAAGCAGCTACGAAAAATAATATTTGCTGGACGATTAGCTGAAAATAAGGACTTTCGGTATGCCCGAAGTCCTTATTTTATCCTGCTTTTGCGGGCAGTAATACCCCCATCTCAAAATTCAGCAAAAAGCAAAGAAGTTAGGTGGGGGATGAAGAAAACCTCCACTGATCAAAGTTTCACTTTATATAAGGTATTTTCTAGTCATATCAAAAAAGTTTTGCATCGATGCAAAAAGAGGACACATTTTGAAAATTCTTTCATATAATTTACCAATAGCAAAAAAGTTGGCTGAAGGAAAGTAGGGGGAAGAGGTGACACAACGAATGTATAATAAACTGATATTGTACGCGAATGTATTACAAAAGCTCCGTATTATTAATGAAGAAGAAAAGAGTGCGATGCTTCAAATGGTGAACAAAAAGGCTCTATAAAAAAGAGCTTTTTTGCTATGGGGAATCTGCTTAATTTTTATGGAATTGGAGAAAGCATATTGACAAAAAGGGATTCTCATGTGATAATTCAATTAAATTTTTAGAATAATCAAAAAACATTCCTTTTACATAGAAAAGGCTCAATAACAATAGAGATATTATCATGGGGGTGACGATATGTTATTTTTTTTAAAGAAGTGGAAAGAACTAAGAGATATTAAAATGGAGTTAGCTCTTCGCGATTGGTTTTACGGTACGAAAATCAGTTTATCTATGCGTACGTCGAAAGAGCCGTTAACGTTTTTAGTCAATATAGAAGGAAGAGACAAAGGGGTGTTTGCGGAAGAAGATTTTATTGTAGTGAACAGTACATGTGAGCCTGTATTTGTAAATGATGAAAAACCAGCTATAGAATCGTTTATGCATGCTGATATTTATAAAAAAAGTGATGCAGAATGTATTTTACAAGTTCAAACAGTTGATAGTCATTTAATGTCGGAGCTATATGGAAAAGAAGGAGAAGTTACATTTGAAAAACGTAACGTAGAGCGTGTTTTTGGAAAAGAAGGTATTACAGGGATTACGATTCCGATTGTAGAAAATGAAAAGAAGTTTGCTGATTTGTTAGAGAATCGGGTTCCAAATTTTGCTGAAGGTGGCGGTGCAGTACTCGTTCATAATTATGGACTAATTGTATGGGGAACAACGCCGCAAGAGACGAAAAAATGGTTAGAAGGATTAGAGTATTTAATGAATTATCATGTGAAGTTATTGATGATTAAAGGGACGAAAAGCTCTGTTATGTAAAAAAGAATCTCTCTAGGAAAAAAGCTTAAAGAGAAATGTGTATGAAATGTAAATCAACAAAAATGAAAGCGTTTTAAAAATGATTTCACTCATAAAATATGGGTCTCCTTATTATATATAGATTACATGTCGTCATGTGAGGAGGAACGTATTTTGCGAGTTAAATATCATTTTCTGCCGAAGCAACAGGTGATCTTTTGTAAGGAAGATGATTCGGGAGAACAGGCGTTAAACATGATGAATGAGAACGGTTATAGAGCGATTCCTGTATTAACAGAAGAGGGAAAACAATTTAAAGGAATCATTTATAAAGTGGATATTTTGGAACATAGATGTAATGAGGGTTTGGAAAATATAGATGTTAAAGAAATCATGGAAGATAAATCTGCCTTTATTTTTGAAAGAGATTCTTTTTTTCGAGCCTTTTATGTCATCAGGCGTTTGCCATTTCTAGCTGTACTGAATGATTATCATGAATTTGTTGGTATTTTAACACATTCCAATATATTTGATGTTATTGAAGACTCATTTGGTATGCAAACGGGAGGATATATAATAACAATTGCTACTCAGGATTGTAAGGGAACGATTAAAGAGTTAGGAACATTGTTAAAGTCTTATCATATTGGTAGTTTATTTACATTGGATAATGGTGATCAATATATTCGGCGCGTCATTGTTAACATTACAGATAATTTAAGTGAAAAGGCATTAGAGGTATTGATTGCAAAACTAGAGAAAAAAGGATTTCGAGTTAGTCATGTTGACCGTATATGAAGTTACCCCTCTCTATTTTTTGTACGCTTTAGAAAATAGGGAGGGGATTTGTTGTAGGAGCGGTAAAAAATAGAGAGAGGCCCATGCGCCTCTCTCTATTTTTGTGTGGAAACAGATGGTGGAGATAGTACAAGGTCTGATAAGAAAATGAAATCTGCATGTTCACGTATTTTGGGAACGTGGGATTCGATTACACGGGAAGTAATTTCTCCAGGAGGTCCAACATGTCCGATTGCTACTACGACAGGAGTTTTTTTAATTTTTTGTAACAGTAGCTGTGCTTGTTTTGTAATATGAGATGACGTATACACATCATCAAAGAATAATTGGTTTTCTACAATAGGAACTCCTAATTCTTTTCCGATTTTTGGAACGACGCTTTTGGGATTTGTTTTACTATCTAAATAGAATAAACCATGTTTTTTACATACAGAAAGTATAATCCGCACGATTCTTTCATCAGCTGTCACTTTTGAGCCCATATGATTATTCATCCCTATTGCATGTGGCACCTCTTGAATCGCTTGTTCAATCCGATTTCTAATTTCATCATCGCTTAAATCAGTTGTAATTGCTTTAGGACCGAGCCATTCTTTTTTTCCTTTAATAGGTTCCATTGGCATATGGATAATGACTTCATGTCCTTTTTGATGTGCAGCTGTTGCATCTTGTTTTGTTGATGGAAGAAAGGGCATTACTGCTACGGTAAGGGGAATAGGAAGTGATAACATTTTGTCGGTCCCTTTCATATTGTTGCCAAAGTCGTCAATGACGATGGCAATTTTATTTGTATGAGCATGTGTTCGAAGAGGGAAAATTACAATAGGTAATAAAATAAAAAGAAACAAAGTAACGATATATTTACGCATATAAGAATTTCCTTTCTAAGTAAAGAGATTTGGTAAAGGGACCCTTCTTAAACGGGTATTAATACCATTTGTGGTTTATTTAACTAATTAGGTTCTTGCGTTTATCCTGCTATTTTCGGGCAGTAATACCCCTTACCTTAAAGTTCGGCAGGAAGCAAAGAAGTTAGGTGAGGGCTAATGATCAGTAAGGGATGAAGAAAATCCCCACTGATTAAAGTTTTACTTTATCTAATTTTTTTCCTTCGAGTGGATAGTACTGACCTATTAGTGTGGGATAAATACAAATCTACAGTTATGATTTGCATTTTTGTAAAAAAATAAACGAAAAAAATGTCGAAGTGCTGTAGAGAAAAAAATAAAAAGTGTCGTTTATCTATAGTTTGTAAAAAAATAACATGAAAAAAATGTCTATTATTGCGAATGTATTTACAAAGATAGAATAATTTGTAATAATTCTCAAAGTGAGGATAAAGATTTGTAAATTACAGGGAGAAAATGTTAAAATTTCTGAGTATTCCAATTCGAAGGTAATTTGTATTAAGAAGGTCAATGTATGGATTAAAAATAAAGTAGAGAGTATGGGAGAATAATGAGGGGGATATGGATGTTTACAGTAAAACGGAAGTATACGATGGAAAGGCTTTCGCGTGATATTCATATGAAACGTGAAGAAATGATTCATTTAGGTTTAACAAATGGATTAGATAGCATAGAAACAATTCAAGTAAGTCAAGAATTGGACAAGCTTATTTTACAGTATCAAAGCTATAAAGAAAAACAGAAACCAAGATGGTTAACATTAATTAAAACACCTTTTTTCAAAATAGAATATGGTGAGAAATCAAGTGCTTTTTGGAAAATGTTTGTGACTGATTTGATGAAATAAATATAATTATCCTCTTAGAAAAGGGTAATTATGTTGAATCCACTGGAAGCGTTATATGGACAGTTGTTCCTTTATTTTCTTTGCTATCTATCACAATGTGTCCATCATACATTTCTATAATTCTTTTGCATATGACAAGGCCAAGACCTGTTCCGGTATCTTTATTGGTAAAGGACGGATGAAAGAGGTGCTTTTGAATATGTTTTGGAATGCCTTTTCCTGTGTCAATAATATGTAGTTGAGCGGTATATGTATTACTGGCCACTTCAATTGTTAATGTATCACCGGCTGACATAGCTTCAATCGCATTTTTAGTAATATTCAAAATCACTTGTTTCATATGATCTTTTGAACAGCGGATATAAACAGGATGGCTTGGTCAATGTGAAAAAAATGTAATATTATGCAGATTTGCTTCCGATTGAATGATTAATGAAACCTCTTTTACAATATCTCTTACATCATATTTGTTCTGAGTAATCGCTGTTGAGTTGCCGAGGATAAGAAATTCACTAACAATTTCATTAATGCGTTCTATTTCTTGTTCAATAATTAAAAATTAGAATTGATCTTGTTCCTATTTTTCTTTTAAGAGTGCAACGAGCCCTTTAATACCACGTAAGTGGATCACAGATTTCGTAAGCTGTACTAGCGGCAAAAGTACCAACTAACTCAATTTTTTGTATTTCATTTTGTTGTCTCTGCAGTAGAACATATTGAATAAGCAAAAATAAAATCGTCATTAAAAATAAAGTGACGAGGCATTCTACTATAACAGTTTGATATAAAGTTGTTTTATGAATCTGTATTAAAATTGTAATGTTTTTATTCTGTGTTTAATCGGTAGCTAGTCCTATTCTATATGCCGAGAAGATGGGATAGGAAGCGCGGAAGTACAGAGTCCGATTCATCGGATTGAGCGATCGCTAGGAGACGAAAAACGCTTAACCTATGGTAACATCACTTTATTGACAGTCCTTTTTTTTGTTCGGTATAATGACTCTAATTCCAGCGAATTTAAGAGAAGGGTTGAAACAGAATGATATCTAATTATGAGAGAGAAGAAATTTCTCAATCTTTAAAAGTATTTATTGCATTATCACGTGCTAACCGTTCGGTTATGGATATTACAAATAAATCTATACAACATAATGGACTGAACCCAACAGAGTTTGCCGTGTTAGAATTGCTATATCATAAAGGCAATCAGCCGCTCCAACAAATTGGAGAGCGTATTTTGATTGCAAGTGGTAGCATTACATATGTTGTTGATAAGTTAGAGAAAAAAGGACTCGTCAAACGAAATCCATCCCCAAATGATCGCCGTGTTATATATGCACAATTAACAGAGCGAGGAGAGGCATTAATTGCTTCTATTTTTCCGAATCATGAAAAAGTTATACATGATTCGTTTGAAATGTTAACAATAGAAGAGAAAAATGAGTTGCTATCTTTACTTAAAAAAGTTGGAAAATATGAAAAATGATACTGCCTGTTCTAAAGCTTTGAATGTGAAATCATCAAGGCTTTTTTATTTATCCCGCATTAACGGGCAGTAATACCCCCACTTCAAAATTCAGCAAAAAGCAAAGAAGTTAGGTGGGGGATAGCTCGTCAAAGCCTGCTTGGTCAGGGCTAATAATCAGTGGGGATGAAGAAACCCCCCATTGATTAAAGTTTCACTTTATTATATTTTAAAAGCGAGTATCGTATTATATAAATACAAATTAAAAAACCGACATAAACCCCTTCTTTTTAGGTTGGAAGAGAGCATCCGTTCATGCATAGAAGCGGTCAGATCCTATTCCTGCCCAGACATAGTGAAAACAAAGAGAGAAAACGAGTACAGGTCACCTTTTGTTATTCATAGCCGCGGCTTATATATCGAAAAATCAAAATGGATTTATATAGAAGGGATGTACCATTTCTGATGAATTTTAGTGGGAAGTAAAAGGAGATTGGAAAAAAGAAATGGAACTATAGTAAGAGAACATTTAATAGAGAGAGGTGTCATAGTCATGTCATTTGAAAACTATGAATATAAACGTCCAAATATGGAAGAGTTACAAGAAAAATTTACTGTAGCCTTCGAGCGATTTGGCAGTGCAAAAACAGTAGAAGAACAAAAGCAAGTGATTGGATCGATTAATGAGATTCGAAATGATTTTAGCACGATGTATAATATCTGTTATATTCGCCATTCTGTTGATACAACAGATGTGTTTTATAAGGACGAGCAAGATTTCTTTGATGAACATTCTCCGATTGTACAAGGATATGTAACAAAATATTATAAAGCATTGATGGATTCTCCATTTCGTCAGGAATTGGAAGTACATTATGGAGCACAGTTATTCGCTTTGGCAGAGAGTGAATTAAAAACATATTCAGATGAAGTTGTGAAAGATTTACAATTAGAAAATAAGCTATCTTCACAATATACACAGCTGTTAGCGGCTGCAAAGATTGCGTTTGAAGGGGAAGAAAGAACATTATCACAGCTTGTTCCTTTTATGCAGCATACAGACAGAAATATGCGTAAACAAGCAAGTGAAGCCTATTATGGATTTTTAGCAGAGCATGAAGAGGAGTTAGACAATATTTACGATGAACTTGTGAAAGTAAGAACGAAGATTGCAAAAACACTTGGTTTCCAAAACTTCGTTGAACTTGGCTATGCAAGAATGTGCCGTACTGATTATAATGCCGAAATGGTTGCAAATTATCGTAAGCAAGTACTTGATTATATTGTTCCGGTTGCGACCGAACTACGAAACAGACAGCAAGCACGCATCAGTGTAGAAAAACTTGCCTATTATGATGAGAACTTTGAATATAGAGCAGGTAATCCAACTCCAAAGGGTGATGCTGATTGGATTATCAATCATGGAAAGACGATGTACAAAGAGTTATCAAAAGAAACAGATGAGTTTTTTAATTTTATGTTAGATAATCAATTAGTAGATCTTGTTGCGAAAAAAGGGAAAGCTGGCGGCGGTTATTGTACATATATTGAAAACTATAAAGCTCCGTTTATTTTTTCAAACTTTAACGGAACATCAGGTGATATTGATGTGCTAACGCATGAAGCAGGGCATGCATTTCAAGTATATGAAAGTCGTAAGTACGAAATTCCAGAGTATAATTGGCCGACTTATGAAGCATGTGAAATTCATTCTATGAGTATGGAGTTTTTCACATGGCCATGGATGAAATTGTTCTTTGAGGAAGATGCAGATAAATACTATTTCTCCCATTTAAGCTCAGCGCTTCTCTTTTTACCATACGGTGTATCTGTGGATGAATTCCAACATTATGTATATGAAAATCCAGAAGCATCACCAGAAGAGCGTAAAGCTGCGTGGCGCAATATTGAAAGAAAGTATTTACCACATCGAGACTACGAAGACAATGATTATTTAGAGCGTGGTGGCTTCTGGCAACGTCAAGGTCATATTTATAATTCACCTTTCTATTATATTGATTACACATTAGCTCAAATTTGTGCACTTCAATTTTGGAAACGTGCAAGGGACAATCGTCAAGAAGCATGGGAAGATTATGTGCACCTTTGCAGGCAAGGTGGAAGTCAATCGTTCTTACAATTAGTAGAAACTGCAAACTTAACATCACCGTTTGCTGATGGTTGTGTCCAAGGGGTGATCACTGAGATTCAAGCGTGGTTAAATGGAGTAGATGACACAAAATTGTAAAAATCAATGGCTGTTTTTTACAATTTTACAATCGACACATGTATAAAAAAATGAGATAATAAATGAAAATTCAGATTTTTTAAAAGAGGTGTTTCTAAATAAGGAGCGCCTCTTTTCAACAAAAAAAGGGGGGACAATTATGCTTCAATCTAATATGAATATTGGAATGGAAACATTGCTCCAATCATTGCAATCGACAAGAAACACATTGTTATCAGAAATTGAGATGTTAAATGATACCGAAGTGAATGTGAAACCACGCCGTGATAAATGGAGTATCATCCAAATTCTTCATCATCTGCATCTTATTGAACAATCTGTGACATCAGCCCTTGTATACACACTTCAAAAAAGGGAAAAGAAAGTTGTTCCATTCAAAGACCTTCAGCCTACACTTAATCGAACATATAAGCGAGAAGCTCCTCAACAAATGCAACCAACAGAAACGTTAATGAAAAAACAACAAGGGATTCAATTGTTAGAGCATTCGCGTGAAGAATTGTTACACACGCTCCATAGCATTTTAGATGAGAAAGAATTATTTGAAAATTCATTAAAACATCCTGTATTTCAGGAACTCAATCTATATCAATGGGTTCAATTCCTTGATTTGCATGAACAGCGGCATCTTACGCAGTTGAAAGAAGCAAAATATGCGATTTTGCAAAGATAAAGTGAAACTTTCATGAGTGGGGGATGAATCCCCCACTCATGATTAGCCCTCATTAATTGGGCTTTTACGGGCAGTTATCTCCCAATTACCTCTTGCTAAACTTTGAGGTAGGGTCATACTGCCCGCAAATAGCGGGATAAATGAAAGGAGCAAGCTAAATCTTAGCTTGCTCCTTTCATTTTAAAGTTATATTTGTGCCGAAAACATCTGTATGCATATTTTCACTTCGTATTTTGGAATAATACAGAAGGAAAGTATAAAAAGGAGTTGAGAGAATGAGAAAGAAAACGAGAGAGCAAGAGCGCCAATGGAAGGCACGAAAAGAAAACCAAAAACCACACGGAAAAGTAAAGACTTTTGCAGAGCTTGTTGACGAAACGGAAAAAACGTGATGATTTCATCACGTTTTTTGTATGAATGGAAAAGTTAATAGAAAAGTTGTACCAATATCTTTTTCACTTGTGATGTCAATTTTTCCATCCATTGCTGTTATGACACTAAACACGACCATCATTCCAAGGCCGGTTCCCTTATCTTTTGTCGAATAGAAAGGGGAACCGAGACGTCTAATTTGTTCTGCATCCATGCCAATTCCGGTATCCTTTATGTACAATTGTATATGCTTATGATCTGGTATGAGTGTAAGAATAAGATCCCCACCGTTTGGCATGGCTTCAATACAGTTTTTCAAAATATTTAACAAGCATTGGTTAAACTTCTGTTTTTCACCCGAGATAAAAAAAATTTTGCTTTGTTTTGTATAGGATATACGGACATTTGCCAGGCTGGCTAATGGAGTAATGAGTGTCAGTACATGAAGTAATTCTTCTTCTATTTGTAGTACTTGTTCTTTTTCAATACTTGGTTTGGCGAATGTTAAATAATCTGTGAGTACATGGTTGGCCTGATCAACGCCATGTATAGCAATTTCTGTATATAATTTTCGATCTTCTTCAGAGCAATGTTCTGATTGGAGAAGTTGTAAAAATCCTTTTGTTGAAGTTAAAGGATTGCGAACTTCATGAGAAATGGATGCAGCCATTTCACCAATGAGGTGAAATTTTTCAGCGTTTATAAGTTCTTCTTGTAGACGGATTTGTAACTGTAGTAGGTTCATTAAATAAAGAATAAGAATGGTACCAACAATTGTACATAATTCGTATACAATAATATGGGGCATATAGTAGTGATCATTAGGAACTTCGGCAAGAAAAAAGGGAATCCAGCCAATTCCATATACAAGGCTATATAAAATTGCAAGTGTCACTTTCATATTGTTGTTCCCTTTTTTGAAGAGTCCATATGTAGAAAGCAAAACAACGTATAAGAAAATTGAAGCGATAACGGATGGAAGCACACCGATGCCGCCTAATAAGAAACGATATATATTTAAAACGGCTAAAATGGCTCCGCCAGCTACTGGACCGCCCGTTAATGTACCGACGATTAAAACGATATGACGCAGATCGAATTGAAATCCGTTCCCGATTTTTGCTGCAAATGAAATGCAAAGAATGGTAGCACTGCTGCAAAATAAAATAAATGTAATGGAATTTATTTTAGGGGAATGTTTCCCTTTCAGATTCCAAAACAAGTGATACATAAGCGTCATAACGAGAATAGATAGTATATTTAAAAAGAGGTAAATGATAAAGAGCTTCAGCTTTATGTCCTCCCCTCTACTCGTATATATAATGGTAAGTAAATATAATCATACTATTAAAATGTAAGAAAATGAATCTTTAATTTCTGAAAAGATGGAAAAATTAGATGTTTTTCGCCATTATGCACATTATGTTACAATATGTGTTGACAATGAAAGAAGAAATTCCATGCATGGCATGGGAGAGGTTCGCGAACTCCCTCTATAAAAAACTAAGGAAACAACAATATCCTTACGTATTGTTTTGTTTTTTTATTGTGACAGTTCAAGAACGTTCTTTCTTCCTATTATTATAAGAGAAGGAGAATGAGTGAGATGAAAAAAGAAAAAGCAGTCGTCGTTTTTAGTGGTGGTCAAGATAGTACAACATGTTTATTTTGGGCAATGCAGCAATTTGCAGAAGTTGAGGCCGTGACGTTTAATTATAACCAACGTCATAAGTTAGAAATTGATTGTGCAGCTGAAATTGCCAAAGAGTTAGGAATTAAGCATACGGTACTTGATATGAGTTTATTAAATCAACTTGCTCCCAATGCGTTAACAAGAACGGATATGGAGATTACACATGAAGAAGGCGAGTTACCATCTACATTTGTAGATGGACGAAATCTACTGTTCCTATCATTTGCAGCTGTGTTGGCAAAACAAATTGGAGCACGTCATATTGTAACGGGCGTATGCGAAACTGATTTTAGCGGCTATCCAGACTGCCGTGACGTGTTTGTGAAATCGTTAAACGTTACATTAAATCTATCTATGGATTATCCGTTTGTAATTCATACGCCACTTATGTGGATCGATAAAGCAGAAACATGGAAATTGTCAGATGAACTTGGAGCATTTAAGTTTGTTAGAGAAAAAACATTAACGTGCTATAACGGAATAATTGGTGATGGTTGTGGCGAGTGCCCAGCGTGTAAACTTCGCAAAGCAGGTTTAGATACGTATCTACAAGAACGCGAAGGAGCGAACGTATAATGGAACAGAACTTTTTTGGATTTCGCATCGTAGAAAATTTACAAAAAGTTGATCAAGATATTAAGCGTGAACAACTGAAATATCATAATAAACGAGTTATGGTGAGCAAAGAATTTACGTTCGACGCAGCGCATCATTTGCACTGTTATGAAGGGAAATGTAAAAATTTACACGGTCACACATACAAAGTTGTCTTTGGAATTAGTGGATATGTAAATGAAATTGGGCTTGCCATTGACTTTGGTGATATAAAAGAAATTTGGAAAAATGAAATTGAAATTTATTTAGATCATCGTTATTTAAATGAAACATTACCAGCAATGAATACGACGGCTGAAAATATGGTCGTTTGGATTTATGAAAAAATGGAAGAAGCACTTACAAAAGAGATTCGATCTAATGAGTATAAAGGAGCACGCGTTGAATTTGTTCGTTTATTTGAAACGCCAACAAGTTATGCGGAAGTAAGACGGGAGTGGATGCTCGGTGAGTAGAGTTCCCGTTTTAGAAATTTTTGGCCCGACGATTCAAGGTGAAGGAATGGTTGTTGGTCAAAAGACGATGTTTATTCGTACAGCAGGTTGTGACTATAGCTGTACATGGTGCGATTCTTCTTTTACGTGGGATGGATCAGCGAAAGAACAAATTCGTCAAATGACTCCAGAAGAGATTTGGAAGGAACTTGTAGAAATTGGTGGCGAAAATTTTTCACATGTAACAATTTCAGGTGGTAATCCAGTGTTATTAAAAAATCTTGAGGCTTTTCTTTCTTTATTAAAAGAAAAGCAGATTCGCACAGCCATCGAGACGCAAGGAAGCAAATGGCAAGGTTGGTTGCTTGATATTGATGAAGTGACAATCTCACCAAAGCCGCCAAGTTCACAGATGAAAACAGATTTTGTGATGTTAGATTCTGTTATTGAAAGATTAACAGGAAAAGATTTTAGTTTAAAGGTTGTTGTATTTGATGATCGTGATTTTGATTATGCGATAAAAGTACATGTGCGTTATCCACATGTGCCGTTTTTCTTGCAAGTTGGAAATGATGATACAAAAACAACGGACGATACAGTGTTAATTGGGCGGTTGCTACAACAATATGAATGGCTCATTGAAAAAGCTGTACATTGTAAAGAGATGAATGATGCAAAAGTATTACCTCAGCTTCACGCGCTAGTGTGGGGCAATAAACGAGGGGTATAAAGTGAAACTTTGATCAGTTGGGGTATTACTGCCCGCAAATAGCGAGATAAAGAGAAATACGAACTTGGTGATTGGAAAAGATCCGAGCATGATATAGAGTACATGAAGTATAGGATAGAAGGGATGCATTGAAAATGACAGGAAGATTAGATGAAGATTTAAAAGATGTAACGTTACTTGGAAATCAAAATACAAAATATTTATTTGAATATAGCCCAGAAATTTTAGAGACATTTGATAATAATCACCCAAACCGTGATTATTTTGTGAAATTTAACTGTCCTGAATTTACAAGCTTATGTCCAAAAACAGGACAACCGGATTTTGCGACAATTTATATTAGTTATATCCCGGAACAAAAAATGGTGGAAAGTAAGTCATTAAAATTATATTTATTTAGTTTCCGTAATCATGGGGATTTTCATGAAGATT
Source organism: Bacillus sp. DX3.1 (assembly GCF_030292155.1). Taxonomy (NCBI): domain Bacteria; kingdom Bacillati; phylum Bacillota; class Bacilli; order Caryophanales; family Bacillaceae; genus Bacillus; species Bacillus sp. DX3.1. The sequence continues at coordinate 1,315,143 of NZ_CP128153.1, forward strand.
GTATGAATGTTATTATGAATGATTTAATCAAATTGATGGACCCACGCTATATTGAAGTATGGGGCAAATTCACACCACGTGGTGGTATTTCTATTGATCCATATTGCAACTATGGCCGCCCTGGCACAAAGTATGAAAAAATGGCAGATTATCGCATGATGAATCATGATCTATATCCTGAAACAGTAGATAATCGCTAATGAAAAAGGATCTGTATGTAGCATACAGATCCTTTTTTCTATTATATTATGCATGTTGATTAATAACTGTATAGTTTTTATGATTTACAACTGTAAGAGGTTCCATATCTAGTTCTCTAAAATTCTCCATAATTGTTATATCAACAATAACAGAGTTTTTATTTACTTTTTGAACGCGACCTTGCATTCCACCTTTAAATTCAATGATATCTCCAGTTTCTGCGATTTTCATAAGCAACTCTCCTTGTTACAGTTTTGCGAAAAGAACAAGTTTGTTCTTTTTTATTTCCCTTTATTTTGAACTATATTCCCTTGTTTGTAAATGTTTCCATGAGAAGTTTTCAAAAAATAGACATTTTTCATAAGAAATGTATGATTTTTATATTTTGTGAGGGTATCGTGATAAGGAATGATTATATCAAGATATAGGAGTATAATAAATCAGGGGCGGTAAAATGATATTTAAAATTTTTGGAAGTGTAGGAGTGGTTCTTTTATTTTTATTTTCATATAAGCAATTAAAAATAATTCGTATGCATGAAACCAGTACTTATTTTGATGGGCTAGATGGTGTGCATGCTTCCATAAATCATGGTAGCGGTGCGGATATGTAAAGAGTATGACTTTCTCTTTCTCCGTGGTATGATGACAATAAGAAAAAGCACATAATAAAAAGCACATAATAATACAGGTGATGAGCGTTGAATGGAGAGTGGAGAAAATGCAAATTTCTTTTATTCGTCACGGCCGCTCGAATCGTGTTACAGAATCAATGACAGCTCCAGTGTTTCACGAATGGATGAAGCAGTATGATTTGAATGGTGTGGTAAAAGGGACTGACGTACCAATTGAGACGATCGAAGCGATTGAATCTGCAAAGCTCATCGTAACGAGTGATCAAAAACGAGCGGTACAATCAGCGGCGGAATTAACAGATTCACTTTCTTTTATACAAAGCTCACTTTTTCGAGAGGCAGAAGTACCGTCTAGGTTTCTTGTCCCTAAATGGGTGAAATGTAAGCCTGAAGTATGGATTTTTTTAGGGCGTACATTTTGGATGATTGGATATTCTAAAGATGTTGAATCATACCGAGAAGTACGAGGAAGAGCGAAACAAGCGGCAGATACGTTAGTTGGTTATGCGATGGTACATGCGCATGTTGCACTTGTGGGGCATAGTTACTTTAATATGATGATTGGTGCAGAACTGCGAGCTAGAGGATGGTCTGGACCGCCCATTTTTCATAGGAAACCATGGAGCTGTACAGTATATACATTTCATGAAGCGATGAACGGAAATGTATTGAATACCAATTTCACATAAAAGCACACGATTTAAATAAAGAATCGTGTGCTTTTTATTTTAAGAGACGAAAGCTTTTTTATATAGTGGTTTTACTAGATGAACATAGGGTTCTCCGACAAGCATAACTGTTTTATCTTCTTGGTAGCCAAGCTTTTTATATAAAGAGAAAGCTCGTTTGTTTTCTAAATTTACAAGCAATGCAATTTTCTCATAGCCTTTTTCATATGCGGCAATTTCTGCTGCTTTAATTAGTTTTGATCCAATGCCTTGTCCGCCATATGCTTTTGAAACAGATAATGTATCAATGTAATATTCATCAAGATCGGCTTCTTTTTCTAGTGTAATAGTTGAATCCTGTTGATTCTTTCGTAAGTGTTTGATGATTGGAGTATCCAGTTGCTCTGCATCACTACCATGATAGGCTACGATGATTCCAACTGCTGTTCCATCTTGTTCTTCAACGAAACAGTTCTCATAGCTAAGTCGATTTCCTTTTTTTGAAAACCAAGATTCAAGCCCTGCCAATACTTCCATTTCAGTTGTGCCACCTGTTATTTTTTCAGCAATTTCGTGCAGAGCGTTGTACAATAAAGGTGATATTGCTTTTGCATCTGTCTTTGTTGCTTTCCGAATCATTACTATCCCTCCTAGTTGTCTATTCTTATTGTAACATAAAATAAAATTTCAACCAATGACTCGGAAATTTGTTAAAGTATATAAGATGAACTTGCTATTTCAGTAGTTCGGTGTAGGGGAACTGCTATGTTAGTATATGATAGTTGCTGTAAATGTCAGAAATTTAACATTGTCGACCTGTAGAAGATAAGATACAATAAAATATTGCAGAGAGGTGAAATACATGGATAAACAATTAGCAAATACAATTTTAGATCAACTGAAAAATGGCGAGATAGAAGAGTATGTTGCACCAGAGGATGTATTTTATACATTTCGTGACGTTTTAGTAAATCGAGAAGATTTTAAACATTTTAGTGGAAATGCACAGCGCGGAGGAAAAATTATTTATACATATATGGAAACACCGCGTTCTTAATAGAATGAAAAAGGAGAGGGGATTTATGGGAGAATTTAAACAAGGTATTTTGCCGCATTGGGATTACATGTGGAAAGATGGAACCGGAAGAAGATTTGTAGGGATGGTCATGTTCCCGGAGAAACGTAAGTGTGCGGAAGACGTGGTAGAAAAATTAAAGGTAGCATATGAGCAAGAAACAAAAATTCGAGCATCAGTAAAGTTTCAGCATACATATCAAAATGTAGAGGGAACAGTTGTATATTTTGATGAAGAAGCACCGGTTTTCACAGTTCAAGATAAAGATGAGAATTTCCACCATTTATTTATAAAAGATATTTTACGTGTTGAATATTGTTAATAGATAAGAACGGTCTTTTTATTTTCGGTAATTCTCTATATTTTTGCAATATGTAACGCATTTCTCTTTTAAGCAAATCGTTTTGGTGTTAGGAGGTAAATCCTTCTTGAATTTTTCATAACACTAACAAATAGATGGGTGTGCCATAATCATTCTCCTTTTTCATTGTAATCATATTTTCTTATAGTGTATTAAGAAAAGAAAGCCTATATAAATCTATTTTGATTTTTCGCCATATAGCCGCGGCTATGGATAACAAAAGGTGACCTGCACTCGTTTTCTCTCTTTATTTTCACTATGTCTGGGCAGGAAAAGGATCTGACCGCTTCTATGTATGGCCGGATGCTCTCGCCCACCTAAAAAGAAGGATTTTATGTCGGTTTTTTAATTTGTATTTATATATGTGCTTTTCTATGGATAAATGATGTGTAACCGGTTTCGAACAGATTACAACTTAAAGTCTGTTCTTTTTTGTGTGGTGCTGGAGAAATAAATTTCTCCAGCATTTATCGTTTTTTGACAAAACATATTGTTATCATTTTTGTAAATATGGTTAAATTCGTTGACAAGTTTTCCGAAAAGCACTTTATTGACATGAGTTTTAGAATGTTGTTTCATAGTCTTTGTATTGAAAAAAACGGCTTGTCATGTCGAAAAGTAAAAGTTAAAAAAAGAAAGAATTTATACATACATCTTGTGTCTTGTTTTGAAACGTAATACAATATGTAGAGAAAATATAAATTGATAGAGATATTAAAGATAGAAGGGGAGGGTCGGAAATGTTGGTTGCATATGATTCTATGACAGGAAACGTGAAGCGTTTCATCCACAAATTAAATATGCCGGCCGTTCAAATTAACGATGACCTCATATTAGACGAAGACTTTGTTCTTATTACGTATACAACAGGTTTTGGAAATGTACCGGAACGTGTTTTAGAATTTTTAGAGCGCAATAATGCAAATTTAAAAGGCGTATCTGCAAGTGGCAATCGCAACTGGGGAGATATGTTCGGCGCAAGTGCAGATAAAATTTCATCAAGATATGAAGTGCCAATTGTATCAAAGTTTGAGTTATCTGGAACAAATAAAGATGTAGAATTTTTTAAAGAGAGGGTGCGGGAGATTGCGACACATTGAACTGAATAATGAAATCACGCAAATGCAAGACGGTTTCTATCAGCTTCATAAAGATAAAGAAGCATTAGAGGTCTTTATGGAAGAAGCGAAAGAAAATACCGTTCATTTTAATAGCGTGGCAGAGCGAATGGAGTATATGAAGCAACACGATTACTATTACAACGTTCTGGATGAATACAAGTTGGAGGAAGTAGAAGAAGTATACAACGTTGCATACGGTGAAAACTTCGAGTTCCAATCTTATATGGCAGCATCTAAATTCTACAAAGATTATGCGTTAAAAACGGATGATCAAAAACAATACTTAGAAAGCTACCAAGATCGCGTTTCAATCGTGTCATTATACTTAGGACGTGGCGATGTTAAAAAAGCAAAACAATTTGCAAGCATGATCGTAAAACAAAACTACCAACCAGCGACACCAACCTTTTTGAATGCAGGAAGAAGCAGAAGAGGCGAAATGGTGTCTTGTTTCTTGTTAGAGATGGATGATAGTTTAAATTCGATTGGATTTAATATTAATACGGCGATGCAATTATCGAAAATTGGCGGTGGCGTGGCTTTAAACTTAAGTAAACTGCGTGCACGTGGTGAGCAAATTAAAGGTATCGACAACGCAGCAAGCGGTGTTGTACCAGTTATGAAATTGCTTGAGGATTCATTCTCATATGCGAATCAGCTTGGCCAACGAAAAGGTGCTGGAGCTGTGTACTTGAATATTTTCCATTGGGATATTATTGAATTCCTTGATACAAAAAAAATAAATGCCGATGAAAAGAGCCGTATTCAGTCACTTTCAATCGGAATTATCGTTCCAAGCAAGTTCTTTGAGCTAGCGGAGAAAAACGAACCATTCCATGTTTTTGCGCCTTATACAGTGTATAAAGAGTACGGAAAACATTTAGATGATATTGATATTGATGAAATGTACGATGAACTCATGAGCAACCCAAAAGTGAAGAAGAAACCACTTGATATTAGTGCTCGTGATATGCTTATTAAAATCGCAATGATTCAGCTTGAGTCTGGTTATCCATACTTAATGTTTAAATCAAATGCGAATAAGCAACATCCGTTAAAGGATATTGGAACTGTGAAGATGTCTAACTTGTGTTAATGATCTAGCACCTTCTAGTAGAAATGCTAGTCGAAAACTCCGTTAAACGGGGAAAGCCTCAATTTGAGGTAACCTACCGTGCTAAATCTTATCTTAGAATGAAGCGTATTAGGTTCAGAAGGTATCTTATTATTTTGTATAAGACATAGATTGAAGAACATCATAAAATAATAAGAGACTTTCTGAAAGACTAAGATAAGTAAAAGCCTAACGACTATCCCACATGGGAGTAGGGCGCAAGCAATTGGCGTTCGAAAAGCGGAGCACCTAATCAGATGATGCTGTAGGTGATGATATAGTCTGTCCTGTATGGTGACATATAGCAGTTGCGTAAGCAACGGGCTGAGAGTAGCGACCTCAGTTGAACATTAGAGACTGAAATCTTCCAGTTACAAGAAACATCCGAAATCAATGATTACGGCACAGATGACATTATCCGCCGTGATATTAACTGTAACTTAGGATCGTTAAATATCGTGAACTTAATGGAGAATAAAGAAATTCGTGAAGCAGTTCATGCGGGGATGGAAGCTTTAACAGCTGTTTCTGATATGACGGTTATTCCGAATGCACCGACTGTGAAAAAAGCGAATGATGAGTTACACTCTGTTGGCCTTGGTGCAATGAACTTACATGGTTATTTAGCGAAAAATAAAATTGCTTATGAAAGTGTAGAAGCGAAAGAATTTGTTCGTACATTCTTTATGATGCTAAATTACTACTCCATTGAAAAAAGTATGGGGATTGCAAAAGAAAAGGGCGAAACATTTAAAGACTTTGAAAAGTCCGATTATGCAAATGGCACATACTTTGAAAAGTATGAAACAACAGACTACAGTCCAGCAACAGAGAAAGTACAGCAATTATTTGAAGGAATTTATATTCCGACGCAAGCAGATTGGACAAGTTTAAAAGAACAAGTGCAGAAAAATGGTTTATACAACTCATATAGATTGGCAATCGCTCCGACACAATCAATCAGTTACGTTCAAAATGCCACTTCAAGTGTTATGCCAATCGTAAGTCAAATCGAATCAAGAACGTATGCGAATGCGACAACATATTATCCAATGCCGTATTTATCTAAAGATACGTTCTGGTACTATAAATCTTCTTACGATATGAATCAATTTAAACTGATTGATTTAATTGCTGAAATTCAAGAGCATATTGACCAAGGTATTAGCACAATCCTTTATGTAAATAGTGATATTTCTACACGTGAGTTAGCACGCTATTACATTTATGCGCATAAAAAAGGCTTAAAGAGTCTGTATTATACAAGAACACGTAAGTTAAGCGTGGAAGAGTGCGTTGCCTGCACAGTTTGATGATGTGTTGTTCGCACACAAATTGTCTGAGAAGCATCTAGAATAGAGAGTAAGACACCATGAGCAGGGTTTTTCTGACCCTGCTCATGCTTAATTATAAAATTTAAGATTCTAACGTGCGGTTAGATTTTCATTGCTCAGTGGAAATTTAACCGCACGTTAGAACGGTTTAATGATATAGAGAAGGGGCGATTCAATGCGCGCGGTGAACTGGAATAAAAAAGAAGATGATTTTAGTTTAATGTTTTGGAAGCAAAACATCGCTCAATTTTGGACAGAAGAAGAGATCGCTGTATCTTCTGACAAAAATACATGGGTGCAGTTATCAAAGGAAGAACAAATTGCTTTTAAACGTGTACTAGGTGGTTTAACACTTCTAGATACGAAGCAAGGTGGCGAAGGTATGCCACTTGTTCTTGTTCACCTTGAGAACTTGCAAGCGAAAAGTGTACTAGCTTTCATGGGAGCTATGGAAGAAGTACATGCGAAAAGTTACAGTCATATCTTTACGACATTAGCAAGTGAAGAAGAAATTGATGAGATTTTTGAATGGGTAGATACCCATCCATTGCTTGAGAAAAAAGCAGGCATTATTACAGGCTACTATCGCCGTTTATTAAAGCCGCAAGTAACGAAAAAAGAACTGTACATGGCAATGGTAGCAAGTGTGTTCTTAGAAAGTTACTTGTTCTATAGTGGATTCTTCTATCCGCTTTACTTAGCAGGACAAGGGAAATTAACTGCGAGTGGTGAAATTATTAACTTAATCATACGTGACGAGTCCATTCACGGCGTATTCGTTGGTATTTTAGCACAGCAAATCTTTGCAGAACTTTCTGCAGAAGAACAACAAGAAGTGCAAAAAGAAACGATGGATCTATTAGCGGAGCTGTATGAAATTGAAAAAGCGTATACAGAAGAGATTTATACATCTATCGGTCTTGTGGAAGAGGTAAATCGTTTTGTTCGTTATAATGCGAATAAAGGGCTTATGAATTTAGGCTTAGAACCACACTTTGAAGAAGAAGAAATTAACCCGATTGTATTAAATGGTTTACGTACAGATACGAAAAACCATGATTTCTTCTCTGTAAAAGGGAATGGTTATGTAAAAGCAATGAATGTTGAAAAATTATTGGATGATGATTTTGTATTTAATTTTTAATATAGAGTAGTGAAAAAAGGCGGTCTTTGTTTGAAAGACAGCCTTTTTTGTATGGTGTTAATAGTTTACATAATGTTATTATTTTGGTTACATACAATTGTATGTTTTTTGAAAATGATTTAAATACTATATAAATACAAATTAAAAAACCGACATAAAACCCTTCTTTTTAGGTGGGGGATGAAGAAAACCTTCACTTTATGTTTACCGTTCGTATATGACAGTATGAGAGATTGAATACATTATGTCAAAATGAATAAAGAAATGAGAATAAAAGAAGAAGCAATCCCCACTACAATTCCTCCGTATGCTTAAAAATATATCTATCCTATAGCACTTTTTCACTTATGGAAATTTTGGCTCGAAAATTGCATGAATATTTTGAATGATAAAGGAGGGTTTTTAGGATGAAACATGTAACGGATTTCATTTTGTGAAAGCGTTTTCTGTTGAACTATCAATCTTTACATGCAAATTAGGTATATAAAGTAGGAGGAATGATAAGTGGGAAAAGTAGTTGAGTTAAAACGTTCATTAGGACTTTGGTCAATTGTTATGCTTGGAGTAGGATATATGACACCAATGGTAGGATTTGATACATTTGGAATCGTTTCTGAAAAAACAGACGGACATGTTCCAGGAGCTTATTTGATTGCATTATTGGGGATGCTATTTACAGCTGCAAGCTACGGCAAAATGGTAAAAGTTTTTCCTACTGCTGGTTCGGCTTACACTTATACACAAAAGACAATTAGTGCAAGACTCGGGTTTCTTGTTGGATGGTCAGCATTACTGGATTATTTATTTTTACCGATGGTGAATGCACTATTAACGAGAATTTATATGTCTGCACTGTTTCCTAATGTGCCTGCTTGGTTATGGGTAGTTGGTTTTGTAATGCTTATTACGCTTATAAATATTATTAGCGTGAATGTTACTGCCAATTTCAATACGTTCTTAGTAACATTCCAAGTGCTAGTAATGGTCGTGTTTGTTTTTCTCGTTATAAAAGGACTAATAGCAGGAGAGGGAACAGGAGAAGTTTTTTCCATTCAGCCGTTTTTTCAATCAGATATACAAATATCACCATTAGTTGCTGGAGCTACCATTCTTTGTTTTTCATTTTTAGGATTTGATGCGGTAACGACGTTTTCAGAAGAAACACCAAATGCAAAGAAAACGATTCCTCGAGCTATTTTTCTTACCGCTTTAATTGGTGGTGTGTTATTCATTTCAACTACGTATTTTACACAATCTTTTTTCCCAGATGCATCAGTTTTTAAAGATCAAGAATCTGCAGCTCCGGAAATTGCACTATATGTAGGAGGGAAATTATTCCAAACTTTCTTTTTAGTAGGAACGCTTATGGGGACAATTGCTTCAGGATTAGCATCACATACGAGTGTGTCACGGCTATTGTATGTAATGGGACGAGATAATGTTATCCCTCAAAAGATATTTGGATATATTCATCCGCGTTTGAGAACCCCAGTTTACAATATTATTTTTGTGGGTATTATCTCGTTATCGGCAATGTTCATAGATTTGGAAACGGCAGCTTCACTTATTAACTTTGGAGCGCTTATTGCGTTTACCTTTGTCAATTTATCTGTGATTGCTTACTATGTGATAAAACAAAAAAGATATAAAACGGTAAAAGACTTTTTTAATTTCTTAGTAATGCCTATTTTAGGAGCAGGTACAGTGGCGGTGTTATGGTTTAACCTCAATATCCATTCACTTGTTCTTGGACTTAGCTGGGCGGTTGTCGGAATTGGTTACCTTTTATATATTACGAACATGTTTCGTTCAGCCCCTCCGCAAATGCATTTTGAAGAAGTACAGGAAGTATAACAAAAGAAAAAACACTGGGTTTTCTAGTGTTTTTTTGTTTGCAGATTTTAGAGGTGCAAGAACTATGCAATATTGCATAAGCGATTCAACTATTCATACGAAATGCAAGGGAATTGCATTCATGTTACATCGAAAAGGCTGAAGGAATGTTGTAAAACGATATATTTCCAGTTGGCACAATTATTGCTTTATAACACTAATAACTATATAAAAATGAGGTGTTATTGTGGCAGTTAAGTCAGAAAAAGAAAATGGAACTCAACCTATGCAGGAAAAGATTGAGTTAGAAAATCCTTTAGAAGAATTTCAGGCTATATTAAAAGAAGCACTCCATGTTTTGTGTTATCCGGATGAAGTATTCGAGTTTCTTAAGAAGCCAATGCGCTTTTTAGAAGTAAGTATTCCAGTTCGAATGGATGATGGGACGACAAAAGTATTTCAAGGGTATCGTGCGCAGCATAATGATGCCGCAGGACCAACAAAAGGTGGTATTCGATTTCATCCAGATGTCACATCAGAGGAAGTAAAAGCACTTGCGGGCTGGATGAGTTTGAAGTGCGGAGTTACAGGACTTCCGTATGGAGGGGCAAAGGGCGGGATTATTTGTGATCCACAGAAGATGAGTTTCAGAGAATTAGAGCTACTTAGCCGTGGTTATGTAAGAGCAGTGAGCCAAATTGTTGGGCCTACTAAAGATATTCCAGCTCCTGATATGTATACCAATGCTCAAATTATGGCTTGGATGCTGGATGAATATGATCATATTAGGGAATTTGATTCCCCAGGTTTTATTACTGGAAAGCCGTTAATGCTTGGAGGATCACAAGGTCGAGAAACAGCTACTTCTAAAGGGGTATTATACACGCTCCAATTAGTAAGTGAATTGAAACATATTCCACTTCAAAATATGCGGGTAATCATTCAAGGATTTGGTAACGTTGGAAGTCATTTAGCAAAATATTTATATGATATTGGTGTGAAAGTTGTAGGAGTGTCTGATGCTCTAGGTGGCATTTATAATCCAGACGGTTTAGATGTTCCTTATTTGTTAGAGAATCGAGATTCTTTTGGTGTAGTATCGAATCTTTTTAGCAAAACAATCCCTAACCAAGAATTATTAGAAAAAGAGTGTGATGTACTCATTCCAGCTGCCATTGGAGGAGTTATTACAAAAAATAATGCAGAGCGGCTCGGGTGTAAAATTGTAATTGAAGCTGCAAATGGTCCGACAACGAAAGATGCAATCACAATTCTAGAGGAGAAGGACATTTTAGTTGTTCCAGATATTTTAGCCAATTCTGGAGGCGTTATCGTCTCATATTTCGAATGGTGCCAAAATAACCAAGGATATTACTGGACGGAGCAATATGTTGATCAATGTTTAAAAGAGAAAATTACATCTAGCTTTTCTAATGTATTTAATACGTCGAAGCATTTCGGTGTAAACATGAAAATTGCTGCGTATATAGAAGGCGTTCGTAAAATTGTAGAGGCATCACGTCTTCGAGGTTGGTTGCATTTTTAGTTTTAAGGGAGGAATCATATGAAACTGGATATTTTATTAGAACAAATTGAAAGGCAACCGATTGGCTATTATTGTATTGTGTCGAATCATCATCGATATGATATAGCAGTTACTTACTCACAGCAATTTTTTGGAAAAGCGATGGTCACATCTATTCAAAATGGAAGAATGATTTTATTAAGTCAAGAAGACATCGAAGAAGAGCAATACTGGGCACCTAAGCTAGGAATTGAAATAGAAGATGTAGTGGATTTTCAAAGTTTTTTTTATACGATTCTCCAGTCACAAATGTTGTCTGAGCAGTATTAATATCACGTATAACCGGGAAAGAATATTTGAATGAGAAAGGAATGATATATTTTGTATTATGAGATTGTTATGAGCCCATGTTACGGAACAATTGAAAAGGTATCTATTAATGGAGACTCTCGGATTTATGAGTGGGAACCACTTTTTTCTATAAAAAATATGAATGGTGAGGTAGAAGTGATTAAGATGGGATGTAGCGGAGAAGTACATTCTTTAGAGGTAGAAGAGGGAGATAAAGTGATTCCAGGAATGGTATTAGCTTACGTTCAAGAAGATATTTTGATTGGCGGGAGCGATTAATCTCTCATAAAAAAGGAAGATGAATGAATTCATCTTCCTTTTTTTATGAGAATAAGTAAAAAGGTCATTGTCAGACTAATTAAAAAAATCTGTTTTTAATGATACAATACAAATTAAGCAGTTTAAAGGAGGAATAGCAGAATGTTTTTCATTGCTCATAAAAAAATTAGACCTATTGTTTCTCTATCTATCGATCAATCTGAAAAGGAATGGAATATAGATTTTAAAAAAATGAAAGAATCTTTTTTGTTTTTAAAAAAGCAAGATCAATTATTTGCATACGTCCATGTTAAGGAGCTGTTATTAAAAAGTGAGCAATTAACTCCTGAAACATTACTTTCAAATGCTATTTCACTAGACACAGTATGTCAGCTTAGCAAAAATATCTCTTTACCTGCTCTATTCCAAATTATTGGGGCACCAATTGCTATGGTTAAGAATGAAGACGGAGAGCTAAATGGTTATATAAGAAGAGAAGATGTGTTTGCAGAGCTATTTAAACAAGAAAATAAAAGTGTAGATTTACTGAAAATTATTTTAACGTCTATTCCAATGGGGATTTTTGTTGTGGATCGTGAAAAGAAAATTGTGAATTGCAATGAATCTGGTTTGAAGATGATTAAAGCAAATCAGGAAAAGGTAATGAATGTGCCTGCTGAACACATTTTTAATGGAGAACATATTAATAATGTGTTTGCGACAGGGAAAACGATCTTAAATCAGCTGCAAATAACAAATGAGATGGGAGTATTAGTTGATTACAGCCCTATTCCTAACTTTGATCAACAAATAGACGGAATGGTTATTATCGTGCAAGATCTACCAATGGTTGAGGATATGGCTATGGAAATTGAATATATTAAGGACTTAAATAAAGATTTAAATGCGATCCTATCTAGCATTTATGATGAAATATTAGTAGTCAATCGTAAGGGAGAATTAATTCGATATAGCGAAAGCGTGATTCGTGACTTTTGGGGGAGGGACTTGAAGGAGCTTTTAGGAAAGAGCCTTTTAGAATTAGAGAGCAAAGGGCTATTTAGTCCCTCCGTTACTCGATTAGTGTTAGAGCAGCAGAAAAAGGTATCGATCGTTCAAGAAACAAAAAGTGGCCGGAAAATATTAGCTGTTGGAAATCCTGTATTTGATGACGATGGCAAGATTCACCGCATTATTATTGCATCAAGAGACATTACAGAAGCAACGCGATTAAAAACAGAATTACATGAGATGAAAAAGATATCAGAACAATATAAGAAAGAGTTAGATAGTTTTAAAAATCAGGATCGTTTTCTTAAGAAACTCATTTATTGTAGTCCGAAAATGGAGCAAATCATTAATCAAGCGAAAAAAATAGCTGATTTTTCTTCAACTGTTCTTATTTATGGAGAGTCCGGCGTCGGAAAAGAAGTAATCGCACAAGCCATTCATCAGCTGGGAGGCCGTTCTTCGCAGCCATTTTTGAAATTAAATTGTGGTGCGATTCCAGAACCGTTGTTAGAAAGTGAATTGTTCGGTTATACGAAAGGTGCCTTTACTGGTGCTGATAAAAATGGAAAAGAAGGATATTTTAAACGAGCAGACCAAGGGATTTTATTTTTGGATGAAATTGGAGAAATGCCTTTACATCTGCAAGTGAAATTATTGAGAGTGCTGCAAGAACAAGAAGTGATTCCGATTGGAAGCACTACATCTACGAAAATAAATGTACAAATTATCGCTGCAACAAATAAACGTTTAGAAAAAATGGTGGAAGCGGGAACGTTTCGAGAGGATTTGTTTTATCGGTTAAATGTGATTCCGCTGCATGTCCCACCGTTAAGAGAACGAATGGAAGATGTTTCTGTATTAGCATTTCATTTTCTACAGCAGTTAAATAAAAAATATAGTAAAAACTATCACCTTACTCCTGATGCACTTAATCTATTAGAGTTTTATTCTTGGCCAGGAAATGTACGGGAATTACAAAATATGATTGAACGTTTAGTAGTGTCAGCAGACGATCAAGTCATTGAGGCGGAATTTGTTAGTAAATTTCTTACGCTTGGATATGATTTTAAAAAATCAAAACCCGTTATTACAAGAGTTTTACCATTGCAAGAAGCGCTGCATTCTGTAGAGGAACAATTAATTTTATTGGCGATGAAGCAGTACAAAACAACAACGAAAGCAGCGAAGGCCCTCGGAATCAGTCAGTCTTCAGTCAGTCGTAAATATCAAAAAATTGTGAATGAAAAAGAGATGACAGTTGATACGATTTCATATTTTTAAAAATGAGGGAGCAACCTACATGAGTTGCTCCTTTCATTTTGGCAGTAATTATGCGAAATGTAATAGCTTATGCATAATTGCATAAATTTTGTTGATTCATTTGCTGAAATAGTATGTTCTATATAAATCCATTTTGATTTTTCGACATATAGCCGCGGCTATGGATAACAAAAGGTGACCTGCACTTGTTTTCTCTCTTTGTTTTCACTATATCTGGGCAAGAAAAGGATCTGACCGCTTCTATGCATGGCCGGATGCTCTCTCCCACCTAAAAAGAAGGGGTTTATGTCGGTTTTTAATTTGTCTTTATATAATATGATTTTTATATGTTTCTTACTATTGGCACAATTATTGCTTATAGAATATATGAACGATCGACAAAGGGGGATTATATACAGTGCTAGATTTAAAAATGTATCTAAACGGTGAATGGAGAGATTCTAGTAATCAAGAGAAACGACCTATTATTAACCCTGCAAATGGCAAGGTTATCGCATATGCACCCGAAGGAACGATCGAGGATGCAAAGGAAGCGATAGAAGTAGCAAGAGCGACTTTTGATAGCGGGATTTGGTCAGAAACTTCCGCTGCTGAAAGAGCATCTTATTTATTTAAAATTGCAGATGAAATTGATAAAAATATGGAAGAACTTGCTCGCCTTGAAACGATGGATAATGGAAAAACATATCGTGAGGCAGAAGGGGACATTGGGGATGCGGCAGCTTGCTTCCGGTATTATGCTGGGCTTATTACAAAACCAGATGGACAAACATATCATGTAGCTGATCCGATGCAAGCTATGGTGATCAGAGAGCCGGTTGGTGTTTGTGGATTAATTGTTCCTTGGAATTATCCTTTATTAATGAGTGTATGGAAAATTGCACCTGCCTTAGCAGCTGGAAATACGATTGTATTTAAACCTTCTGAGGTTACACCAATCACTGCAACAAAATTATTCGGAATCCTTGAGAAAGTAGAATTACCAAAAGGTGTTGCGAATATGGTGATGGGTGCTGGGCCAACAGTAGGAAATGAGATTGCAGCAAGTGAGAAAGTAGATATGATTTCCTTCACAGGTGGAACAAAAACTGGAAAGCACATTATGAAAACAGCAGCAGATAATATGAAAAAGATTTCGCTAGAACTTGGCGGGAAATCACCAAATATTATTTTTGAAGATGCAGATTTTGAAACAGCTGTCGATTACGCATTGTTTGGTATTTATGCAGGTACTGGTCAAGTGTGTTCGGCAGGATCAAGAATTCTCGTACAGGAAAGCGTTTACGATAAGTTTGTTACTCGTTTTGTAGAACGTGCAAAGCAAATTAACGTTGGTCCTGGTGATAATCCAGAATCAGAGATGGGGCCACTTGTTAGTCAAGAGCATATGGAAAAGGTATTACGCTATATTGAGATTGGAAAAGAAGAAGGAGCGCAGCTTGCTTGTGGGGGAAATCGAATTACAGCTGATGGTAAAGGAGAAGGATTTTACATTGAACCAACAGTCTTTGTCAATGTAAAATCTAATATGCGTATTGTTCAGGAAGAAATTTTTGGTCCAGTTGTAGTAATTCAAAAGTTCAAAGATGAACGGGAAGCAATTGAACTTGCAAATGGTACAGATTATGGCTTAGCTGGAGGAGTGTTTACAGTTGATGGGGCAAAAGCGATGCGTGTAATTCGTAGACTTCGTGCAGGCATTACTTGGATTAACAGCTATCACCCAACGTATAATGAAGCTCCTTGGGGTGGATACAAACAAAGCGGTATTGGGCGTGGTTTAGGAACATTTGGTTTAGAAGAATTCCAGGAAATTAAACAGATTAATATAAATTTAGAAGTAGAACCAATTGGTTGGTTTGCAAAATAAAAATGATATAGGAGTGGTAGAGATGGGGACGAATGTACAAAGTAAATCTACGGAACAAGATGTGAATTACAATGGCGTTAATGATTATATTACGAAAGTACTTCAATTAATTGAAAAGGATAAAGTATCTGAGGAAGAAGCAAGCTGGATTACAAAAGAAACAGTAGAAGGATTCCGAGAGCACGTAAACCCTGGTTTCCTTGCATATAGAAAAACGGTAACAAAAGATGGACAATTTGCAGCTGTAGAATGGTCTGATGAAGGATCTTGCTTTATGGATATCAATGGTAAAAAGTATATTGATTGTTTAGGTGGATTCGGAATTTATAATGTTGGACACCGTAATCCAAAAGTAGTAAAAGCTGTAACAGATCAATTAAAACGCCAAGCACTTCATAGTCAAGATTTGTTAGATCCGCTTCGGGCTATTCTTGCGAAAATTTTGGCGGACATTACGCCTGGCGATTTAAAATATGCTTTCTTTACAAATAGCGGAACAGAAAGTGTAGAAGCTGCATTGAAACTGGCAAAAATGTACAGTGAACGGACAACTTTTATTTCAACAACACGTGCTTTTCATGGAAAGAGCCTTGGTTCATTATCTGGAACAGCAAAAGGAATGTTCCGTAAGCCGTTCTTACCATTAATTCCAGGTTTTCGCCATGTTCCATTCGGTGATATTGATATGATGAGAAAAACATTTGAAACATGTGCGTTAGTAGGAGAAGATGTTGCCGCTGTTATTCTAGAACCAATTCAAGGAGAGGGCGGGATTATTTTACCTCCAGAAAACTACTTGAAACAAGTGAGAGAATTATGTGATGAGTACGGATCTTTACTTATTTTCGATGAAGTCCAAACAGGAATGGGACGCACAGGGAAAATGTTTGCAGCAGAATTGTACGATGTTGTTCCAGATGTTATTTGTCTTGCGAAAGCCTTTGGTGGAGGTGTCATGCCAGCGGGTGCAATTGTTGCCAAAGAAAAAGTATTTAAAAGTTGGTTTGAAAATCCATTCATGCACACAACAACATTCGGTGGGAACCCACTTGCATGTGCAGCTGCGATCGCAACAATTCATGTTTTATTGGAAGAAAAATTACCGGAAAGAGCAGCGGAAGTCGGAGAATATTTCTTGCAAGGACTGAAAGCGGCAGCGAAAGGACATGAAGATAAAGTATTTGAAATTCGTGGTCAAGGTTTAATGATTGGTATCGAATTCCATAAAGATGAAATTGGTTATGAAGTATCCAAAGCGATGTTTGATCAAGGAATCCTTGTTGCGGGAACGTTAATTAACTCTAAAACAATCCGTATTGAGCCGTCCCTCACAATCAGTTATGAAGAAGTAGATACTGTAATCAATGCATTTAAAGAAGTACTATCTCAAGTGAAAGTACAATAGTTCTCTTATCCTGCATTAACGGAAAGTAAGCCCCCGCTTCAAGATTTAAAGAAATGTATAGAAGAAAGGCGGGGCTTATTCTTAGTAAGGGATGAAGAAAAAGCTCACTGAGAAAAGTTTCACTTTATAAAATAACTTGTAAATACAAACCAGTAAACCATCATGTTGCATTTCTTTATAGTGGGCTTTACTGGTTTTTTACTATAGGAGGAGAGGGAGTGGAAGGAGCATTACAGGGAATCAAAATTGTTGATTTATCTCGCGTTCTTGCTGGTCCTTTTTGTACGATGATTCTCGGTGATTTAGGAGCTGAGGTAATAAAAATTGAGAATGTAGTAAACGGTGATGATACAAGAGAATGGGGACCGCCTTTCGTTGGAGGAGAAAGTGCCTATTTTCTTTGTGCAAATCGCAATAAACAATCCCTTACATTAAATTTAAAATCGGAAATGGGAAAGGATATTTTGAAAAATCTTATTTCTGATGCTGATATTGTCGTGCAAAATTTCAAGCCGGGAACACTTGAGCGAATGGGGCTTGGGTATGAGACGTTAAAAACAGTGAAGGAAGATATTATTCTAGCTTCTATTAGTGGATTCGGGCAGAATGGTCCCGCCTCACATCTTCCAGGCTATGACTATATGATTCAAGCAATGAGCGGTCTAATGAGTATAACAGGAGAAAGTGATAGAGAACCGGCGAAAGTAGGTGTTGCGATTTCAGATGTGCTGACAGGTCTCTTTACGTGTATTGGGATTTTAGCAGCTTTGCAGCATCGAAACCGAACAGGAGAAGGACAAGAAGTTGATATTTCTTTATTTGATTCACAACTAGCTGCATTAGTAAATGTGGCTAGCAATTATTTGTGCACAGGAGAGCTTCCGTTAAGACTTGGTAATCAGCATCCGAATATCGTTCCTTATCAAGTATTTGCGACGAAGAACGGAGACCTTGTGGTAGCGATAGGAAACGACGGACAGTTTCACAAATTTTGCCTCTTGCTTGGTAGACAAGACTTATCGAGTTCGGACCGTTATAAAACAAATGCAGTTCGTCTTCAAAATAAAGAGGAACTTGTAGCCATTATTGCAAAAGAAATGAAAAAGAAAGGAAAAGAGGAATGGAAGAAGCTTTTGGATGAAGTCGGTATTCCAAATAGCCCAATTTTCAATGTGAAAGAAGCATTAGAAACAGAGCAAGCGCAAGTACGAGAGATGACGATTTATATGGAGCATCCAACCATCGAAAACCTTAAACTTGTTGGTTCCCCATTGAAACTATCAAAGACACCAACGCTTATGAGAAAGCATCCACCGCTTCACGGAGAACATACAGAGCGTATTTTGCAGGAATTAGGATATTCTTCGGAAAGAATTGTCGAAATGAAAAAAAATCAATGGATATAAGGAGGCGTCAGAAATGAATTTTTCTTTAACAGAAGAACAACAAAGTGTAAGAAAAGTGGTAAGGGCGTTTGTAGATAATGAGATTATTCCGTATATTAAAGAATGGGATGAAAAAGGGCATTTTGAAGAAAAAATTTTGAAGCGTTTAGCAGAATTACAATTTATGGGCGTTTGTATTCCAGAGAAGTATGGTGGCGTTGGTATGGACTACAACACGCTCGCTATTATTTGTGAGGAATTAGAACGTGGTGATACGGCTTTTCGTACAGCTGTATCTGTACATACAGGACTGAATAGTATGACACTCTTGCAATGGGGAACAGAAGAGCAAAAGCGAAAATACCTCGTTTCACAAGCAAAAGGAGAAAAAATTGGAGCGTTTGGTTTAACAGAACCAAATGCAGGATCAGATGTCGTTGCGATGCAAACAACAGCGGTGCGAGAAGGAGACTACTATGTATTAAATGGATCGAAAACATGGATTTCTTTATGCGATGTAGCAGATCACTTTTTAATTTTTGCTAAAACAAATCATGAATTAAAGCACCGCGGTATTTCTTGTTTTATTGTAGAACGGACATTTCCGGGTGTAACGACAAAAGCAATAAAAGGAAAGCTTGGCATTCGGGCTGGCAATACAGGAGAAGTTTTTTTAGATGACGTTAAGGTACCGGCATCGAACCTTCTTGGTGAAGAAGGAGAGGGGTTTAAAATCGCAATGGCGTCATTAGATAACGGACGTTTTACAGTGGCTGCAGGTGCATGTGGACTGATTCAAGCGAGTTTAGAAGCAAGTGTAAAGTATTGTGAAGAGAGAAAGACATTTGGCAAAGAAATTGGGAAACACCAGCTTGTACAGCAAATGATTGCAAAGATGTCTGCCAATCTAGAAGTATCACGTTTATTGGTTTATAAAGCAGGATGGTTAAAAAATGAAGGGAAGCGTAATACACGTGAAACGTCTTTGGCGAAATGGCTTGCTTGTGATGCAGCGTTCGAAGCAGCAAATGATGCAGTGCAGGTGCACGGTGCATATGGTTATTCGAATGAGTTCCCTGTAGAACGGTATTTACGAAATGCGAAAGCACCGGTTATTTACGAAGGAACACGTGAAATCCACACAATTATGCAGGCTGAGTATGCGCTCGGTTATCGTTCTGATAAAGAGCTTCGCAACATGTTACCGAAATGGCCTTTTGAAGAGAGTGTAGTAGGAACATTAAATAAATAAATAAATAAATAAATGGTACGGGAAGGCAGTGCAATTGAAATTGCACTGTTTTTTATTTTTTAATATATATTTTAAAATTACAAGTATTTACATTTGTTTTGTTTCGGTGTATTATTTAACTAGTACACTAGAACGATAGGAGGGAAGAAATGAAAATTGAGTTTTCTCCCAATATCCCGATTTATATTCAGGTGATGGAATACATAAAAAAAGAAATTGTAACAGGCCATTTACAGCCTGGTGATAAAATCCCCTCCGTACGTGAGTTAGCAAGTGAATTACAAGTGAATCCGAATACGATTCAACGTACATTTCAAGAGTTAGAACGTGATGGTATCGTCGTGACACGTAGAGGAATGGGAAGATATGTGACGAGCGAAGGAGAGAAAATTATGGAGCTGCGTAAAGAGATGTCAAAAGAGTTACTACATTCTTTTATAAACGGAATGGACAATCTAGGGTTTACAGAAGAAGAAATTCTCTCGATTCTCCGTTCTTCATTGGAAGAGAAAAAGGAGGGGAACTGATGGAGGGGTTAGTAAAAATAGAAGGCCTTTGGAAGCGATATGCTTTAAAAGCAGTGATTCGAGATTTGAAATTGACGATAACAGAAGGGAAAATTATAGGTCTTGTTGGAGATAATGGGAGCGGAAAAACGACGTTATTGAAAATGATTGTGGGCCTGCAGCATCCTTCTGAAGGAGAAATTTTGATTGATGGTAAGAAGGTTGGCTTAGAAACGAAAAAAATTGTTTCATTTATGTCGGATCGTCCGATATTTGATGAATGGCTGACTGTAAAAGATGCTTTATTTTTTTATCGTGACTTTTATCAAGATTTTGATATTCAAAAAGCAGTGGATACAATAGCTGAATTCAAAATACCGTTAGAAGAAAAAATTACTTCTTTATCCAAAGGGATGGTCGAAAAACTACAGCTTATTTTAACGTTCTCGCGAAAAGCAAAACTATATGTATTAGATGAACCGCTTGGCGGAATTGATCCTGTTTCACGAGAACATGTGCTAGAGCTCATCCTCCAATTTTATCGTGAGGATTGTACTATTTTAATTTCTACTCATTTAATTGGTGAGATTGAAAATATCTTTGATGAAGTTATCTTTTTAAAGGATGGAGAAATTGTATTACATGAGAACGTGGAAGAACTTCGTTTTCAAAGAGGGAAGGCGGTAAATGAGCTGTTTAAGGAGGTGTTTGGAAAATGAGTCAACTCCTTCGATATTTATATAACTGTAATAGAAAGAAAATATGGGTAATTTATTTCGGATTTATTACTATTTCTTTAATTCTATTATTTAATATGAAGGGATCTTCGAGGACAATGATTCCAAATAGACAAGAAATAATATTAATCATATTTATAATATTATTTTGTATAACTGTATTTTCAATCTTCTTGCTGGCACTCTCTTCTTTTCGAAATATGTTAAAAGGTTCTATGATTCGGTATACTGCAATTCCATCAGAGAAATATATATATGCCAATTTGCTGTTTTTTATAATAATGTTTATTTTGCTATCTCTAATAAGTATTGCTTTTTTACATTTTCTTTCTTTAAATATATATGAGAAAAAGACAAGTGGAGAGATTCAACAAGCTATTAATAGTTTGTATAATTATGGTTTGTTCCATCATTTGTTTTCTATTTTTTTATGGCTTGTAGATTTAATAAATACATTAGTTTCTTTGTATTTCTTAATTGTATTTATAAAACTATTTAATATAAAACCCTCATTAAGTAAGGTACTATTTATATTTTTCTTTTTCATTTTTAGTGGAATTCAGCTTGCAGTAACTAATATTTTAGAAAAAATAGATCGATATATATTTTCTGTAAAAGATGCTGGATTTATAAATAAAAATGGTTTTTTTGAAACATCTTTTTATTTTAGTGATACTTCAAACATTACTTATTTATGTTTTAGTTTGTTGTTAACCTTTCTATTAGTATTAATGACAAGTCATATCATCGACAAAAAACTAGAACTCTAAAGGAGGAACAAGCATTGGGAAACGTAGTAGTAAAATTAGAAAACGTCCATAAAAAAATAGGTAGCACAGAAATTATTCGTGGTCTTTCGTTTGAAGTACAAGAAGGGGAAGTATACGGATTTCTTGGACCAAATGGTAGCGGGAAAACGACGACAATTCGTATGATGACAGGTCTTATTGCCATGACAGAAGGTGATATTACAATTTGTGGTCATAGCGTTCGTACAGAGCGTGAAAAAGCACTAGAGCATATCGGAGCAATTGTAGAGAACCCTGAACTATATGAATATATGACAGGGATGCAAAATTTAAAGCATTTTGCCAATATGGCAATTACGCCGATTAGCAAAGAACGTATTGCTGAAATTGTGAAGCTTGTAGATTTAGAGCATGCCATTCATAAGAAAGTAAAAACATATTCACTGGGAATGAAACAACGTCTTGGAATTGCACAAGCACTTCTACATAAACCGAAAATATTAATTTTAGACGAACCAACAAACGGATTAGATCCAGCTGGTATTCGCCAAATTCGTGATTACTTACAGCGTTTAGCGAAAGAAGAAAACATTGCCGTAATTGTATCGAGCCATCTGTTAAGTGAGATTGAATTGATGTGTGACCGTGTTGTTATCATTAAGAATGGTCAATTTGTACAAGAGTATAACTTGCATGAGCAAGCGAAAAACGATGAAACAGTTGTGGTAACATTTGAAGTGGATCAAGTAGAGAATGCAAATGAAGTGATTAAAGGTAAGGCGCAAGGGAATGTAATTGTTACATCAGTAACGAAAGAGGAGATTCCGCAGCTCGTAAAAAAACTTGTTCATGCTGACGTGCTTGTATATGGTGTAACGGTTCAAAATAAAACATTAGAAGATGAGTTCTTAGCAATTACAGGGGGAGTGGGAGCATAATGATAAAATTAATGCAAAATGAATTGTTAAAGTTACATGCGAAAAAGAGTATGTATATTTTATTAGGTGTATTAGCTGTATTAGAAATTGCAGCAGCAATTATTATAAAAACATGGGCTCCAGCAGATATGCAATTTGAAGGTTTTCTAGTATTTGCAGATGAAATTATGGCAATGGTTATTACATTTGCTACAATTTTTGGGATTACTCTTGCATCTCGTACCATTACAGATGAGTTTCAAAAAGGAACGATTAAGCAATTGCTTATCCGACCAAGAAAACGTGTTACTGTTTTATTTTCGAAATATGTGATAGTCATAGTAGCAGTTCTTCTTATTTGTCTCATTTCTATACCAATTGTTATGCTAATTGGATTGGTTTTCTTTGGTAGTGGAGCAGGTGAAATCACATTTACAGTCATGATAAAACATGTATTGTATAAGATTTTACCGATGTTATTTTACGCAACAGTTGCCTTTTTCCTAGCAAATATTTTTAGAAAATCTGTTTTACCGCTTGTTATTACATTATTCTTATTTTTCTTGGAAGGACTTATTCAAATCGTTTTCTTTCAATTTGCGAAAGGAATTGCAAAATATGTTGTTACATTCCATTTAAATTTAAGTGTGTATGATAGTGATAAATTAATTAGTGGTGGTGCAAAATCGCCATTTACAGAATTTAATTTCACAACATCATTATTGCTTGTGATTGCTTATTTTGCAGTTTTACTCGTTGCATCCAGTGCTTTGTTCCAAAAACGCGATGTACTATAATAATAAAAATCCCCGCGGTAAGCAGGGGTTTTTATTAACCAACTTTTTCTTCTGTTTTTTCACGATCCCAGCACTCCGTGTTTTTTAAACCTGGGATCTTTTTTTTGTTTCATATGGTCTTGCAGGGTAGCGAATGCATATGTATTTAAGAAGATATATAAATCCATTTTGATTTTTCGACATATAGCCGCGGCTATGGGTAACAACAGGTGATCTGCACTCGTTTTCTCTCTTTGTTCTCACTATGTCTGGGCAGGAAAAGGATCTGACCGCTTCTATGCATGAATGGATGCTCTCTCCCATCTAAAAAGAAGGGGTTTATGTCGATTTTTTAATTTGTATTTATATAGTTGTAAAAAATAGACTTCTTAAATACATATTTTAATAGAAATCCAACAGAAGCCTCTTTCCTCAAGCACGTGTAGGGCATAGCCCATGTGGTAGGAAGTGGGTTATTTATCTCGCTATTCAGGGGCAGTAATACCTCCCACCTCAAGACTCCAAGAAATCAAAGAAGATAGGTAGGAAATAATTTCCCGTAAAAGCCTGATTCGTTTAACTAATCATCAGTGGGGGATGAAAAATCCTCACTGATGGAAGTTTCACTTTATTAAAAAGGAACTGAGAAAAATAGGAAGAATTTTCACGATATTCATATTACAATATACATATATCATCTTGGGGGTGTTTTTTATTCAGTACGCATTTTCACGTATACGACTTCGTAGTTTTTTTGTATGGATGATTTTAGGAACAATTGTAACATTAGTACCGTTATCTATTGTGAATGTTCCAGAGAATGTAATAGAAGTTGCGCTACAAACGCTTGTTTTTTTTGTGTTTCCATTGCTCTGGCTTTTCTATAAAACTCGTAACAATAATGTTTTGTTTACGAGTTTCTTTGATAAACCAACAGCATTATCATGGAAGTTAATTATTATTGCAACTGCAATGGGAATGTTTTTTGCATTTGGTATATCTTTTATTCAGTTTTACATATTAGCGCATCTTTTTCCGGACTTCTTAATTGGAATGTTGAGTGAAGATACCATTGATATGAGTAGTCCTTATGCGCTAGTATTTAGTTTTATTTCAGCTTGTATTTTTGCACCAATTATGGAAGAAGTGATTTTTCGCGGTTTTTTCTTAAATCGTATGACCTATAAATGGGGAATTAAGCGAGCAATTATCATTTCTTCTCTTATTTTTGGTTTAGGACATTTTGATGTCATTGGGGCATTTCTATTTGGCGTTATTATGTGTCTTCTGTACATAAAAACGAGAAATATATGGACGAATATTGCTGTGCACGCATTAAATAATTTTATTGCAACAGTTATTCAATTCAGCAGTGGTGAAGGAGCAGATGAGGTGCCTCCTATTGCTGAATTGCAGTCACAAAGTAATTTATGGATTGGGCTCGTTGTGATCCTGATTAGCTTCATATGGCTGATTCCATTTATTCGTCGAAATTGGCGTACTGTAACGGAAGTAGGGGTACCGTGTCTTCGTGTCATTGACGAAGGGAAGAAAATGGTGTCATTACAGAAACAAGAAGCGTATAGTTACAGTCAAGTCATTTTAGCAGAACGACTCATGGCTGTAGAATTACCAGATGAAGCTGTGAATCAGTTAAGATTAGAAGAGAATGATTATGTTAAGGTTGAAGTAGCAGGCGATAAAATTATAATTACAAAAGATGAATCTCGCTATATTAATACAAATTAAAAAAACGACATAAAGCCCTTCTTTTTAGGTGGGAGAGAGCATCCATTCATGCATAGAAGCGGTCAGATCCTTTTCCTGCCCAGACATAGTGAAAACAAAGAGAGAAAACGAGTGCAGGTCACCTTTTGTAATCCATAGCCGCGGCTTATATGTCGAAAAATCAAAATGAATTAAAATAACAGCTCTCCATATTGATATAGGAGAGCTGTTATTTTAATAGATGACAATCTCAACATGAAAATTATTTCCGTTTTTTACATATTTAATATCTGTGACAGTACGAACGGCTTTTAAAATTTCTACTTTTTCCCCAATTCGAGGTATGGTGGGAACATTATCCCAAATGCCAAGTAAATCATCCTCTTGCGTTGTTTTTTCGTAAAACCAGATTTTCACTGTGATGCCCCTTTCTCGAACTTTATGTATTTTAATACATAATAAAACATTTTTATTCTTTTTGTAAGGGGTTTTAAAAGAAATTTTGAATAAAAATTAATTTTACTCTTCTGGGAAAATGTGTTCAATATCAGGAGTAAGAGATACTTCTGATAATACGATATGAGAAACTGTTGTTGCATATGAAGAAACATCATTAATAAATTCTTCAAGCTCGACTAATGAAGGGACAGAGATTTTAACAATATAACAAAGGCTTCCTGTTACGCGATAACAAAAGCTTGCGGTTGGATACGATTGAATAAATTGCTGCATACGAGTTGTATCGCCATTTTTTAATGTGATTTCTAAAATACAGTCTAAAACAAGACCAGCCTTTTTATAATCGATATCAATTGTATACTTTTGAATTACACCTTCACTTTCTAATTTACGCACACGTTCTGTAACAGAAGGAGCGGATAAGTTTACGCGTTTTGATAGTTCGCGCATGGAGAGACGGCTATCATTATATAATTCATTTAAAATTTTACGATCTAAACGATCTAATTGCATATGTAAATATACCCCCAGTAAAATAATAATTATTGTAAAGAAAATCAATCAATAAAGATTCATATGAAATGTAAAGAATACTTTATTTATTTTACAATAAAAGAGTAAGGAATAGGGGGGGAAATGATGGAGAGAATTTCATTATCAGATGTAGGAGAAACAAGATTTCAAAAATTATTAGGGCATTGTCCGGATTTACTACATGATTGGAGTTCATTAGAAAGCACATTATATGAAAAAGGAAGGCTTTCTGCAGAATTAAAAGAGCAAGTGCGAAGAACACTTGCATTTGGAAATGAATGTCCGTATTGCATGGCAAAAGGGAAACCAAATGATATACAAAAAGTAGAAGAGATAGGTGTTGCTGTAACTTTTGCACATCTATTTGTACATAATCGTTCGGCAATAGATGATAAGATGTTTCATGTATTAAAACAATATTGGAGTGAAGCTGAGATTGTGGAATTGTGTGCGTATATTTGTTTTATTTCAGCTTCGCAACAACTCGGATTTTTATTTCAATTACAAGCAGCAGAGTAGGAGGCAGCAAGTGATGCACCAAGTAGCTCTTGTTATAATTGATGTTCAAAAGGCATTTGATTTACCGAATTGGGGGAGGCGAAATAATCCATTTGCAGAAGAGAATATCCAAATTTTATTAGAAGAATGGAGAAGAAAAAAATTACCGATTTTTCATATTCAGCATGTTAACAAAGATAATCCAGAATCTATGTTTCATCCAAATTCAAAAACGATTGCTTTTAAAGAAGAGGTAAAACCAATACAAGATGAGCCAATCATTCAAAAGTATGTAAATAGTGCATTTATTGGAACAAACTTAGAACAACTATTGAAAGACAATCATTGTAACTCGGTTGTTATTACGGGATTAACAACAAATCATTGCGTAGAGACAACAACGCGAATGGCAGGGAATCTAGGATTTACAACCTATTTGGTAAGCGATGCGACCGCTACATTTGATCGACAAGGACCAGACGGTACACAATTTCGTGCAGAAGAAATTCATAAAATGACACTCGTAAATCTTCATGAAGAGTTTGCTACAATTACTACAACTTCTGAAGTATTAGAGAAAGTAAGAAGTAGTTCATATGTAACAATGTAACGTTTTAGCTTGATATTATCGCAATAAAATATATAATAATTATATAGAAAAAAATAAGAATATTTTGTATAATTACAGTACAATTATTTTGAAAGCAGGGGTGGCAGCAGATGGAACAAATTCCATTAAAGAAAATAGAAACGGTACTCGTTTTAGCTGAGGATGATAAACAAAAACAAAAGGAATTTTATGAGTTATTGCTAACAACCCATTTTTATGTTGCTGGATCTGTTGAGGCAGATGTTTCTGAAACAGAAGGAACAGTGCGCCTACGCTATTTCCAAGGTGAAGGAAGATGGATTGTCCCGTTCTTTACACAGTTGGAATTTGTACAAGAAGTGTTGCCGGAAGGAACACCCCTTATTACGATACGAGGAAAAGAGTTGTTTGAAAGCATTGATAAAGAGGCGACAGCCGTATTAAATGTTGGTACTGAATTTAATAAAACGTTTATCCCAGAAGAGATTACTGATATTGCATCAGGAAGAATTTTTAATTATTATAAGTAAAAAATTGTCGCCATTTTCCCTTGTGGTCATATCGTAGACCGAGAGAAGGTGAAGAACATGGCGAAAAATAATAATGCGAAGAAAAAATCATCTTCAAACACAAAACAAAAAAGTAATCAAAACAACAATAAAAGCAACAATAAAAATAAGAATAAGAAAAACAAATAAAAAAGGAGAAGCGATAAAAAGCTTTTCCTTTTTTGAGTTTAATGAATGGCTGGATGTTTTACTTACATGTTATTGCTCATTAGTGCGGGATAGTTTCACACCCGAAGGAATAGCCAATGTATTTTTCTCAGTATTCATTGTGACAGTAATACCAAGTGGAATGCCAATATTAGGTTGAATGTGTCCGATAGGAAAGCCAAACATAACCGGAATATTGTAATGGACGAGATAGTCATACAAAATGTCTTGTAAGGATAAAGAGTGTTTAGAGGCTATACAGTCTTGGCAACTTGTGAAAATCACACCTGCACATTGACTCAGTTTTTCAGTTAAACGTAATTGATTGAACATACGATCGATGCGATATGGTTCTTCGCCGACATCCTCAAGTAATAAAATTTTATTCACTGTATTTACTTCATACGGTGTTCCAAGTGTGCTTGTAAGAACTGTTAAATTTCCACCAATTAACGGTGCAGAAACCGTACATGAGGATGAAGAAGCCAGACATTCTGTTGCTTTTAAAATAGTAGAATAAGGATGAAATAGCTGATTGAAAGAAGATAGAGAGAGAGAATCGAGTCCTTTACCGAGTTCTTCAATCATAGGTCCATGAAATGTAATGAGCTGTGCATACTGTGAAAAAGCGATATGTAGAGCAGTAATGTCACTATAGCCCCAAAAGATTTTTGGATTGTTTCGAATGAGTTCATAATGAATATGAGGAAGAAGACGAGCGCTTCCATATCCACCTCTTGCACAAAAAACAGCTTTCACAATAGGGTTTGCAAACGATTCATGTAAATCGTGAAGACGCATTGCATCATTTCCAGCTAAATAACCATGTTTTTCATAGACACTTTGTCCAACGATAACAGATAGTCCCATTTGTTCTAGTATGTTTTTTCCTGCAAGAATGTGTTCAATTGTTGGTGGACCTGCTGGAGCAATAATCATAACAGTATCGCCTTTTTGTAGAGCATTTGGCTGAAGCATGTAATCTCCCCCTTTACTTTCAATATATTCGTTTATAAGCAGTTCAATCCTTGTAAAAGAAGGGAAAAGTTTGTTGAAACAAGAAGATATTATATAAATCCATTTTGATTTTTCGACATATAAGCCGCGGCTATGGATAACAAAAGGTACCCGCACTCGTTTTCTCTCTTTGTTTTCACTATGTCTGGACAGGAAAAGGATCTGACCGCTTCTATGCATGGTCGGATGCTCTCTCCCACCTAAAAAGAAGAGTTTTATGTCGTTTTTTTAATTTGTATTTATATATATGAAAGGAGAGAGAAGAATGTTTTCAAGCAGAGTAAATGATATATTACAAACACGATATCCGATTATTCAAGCAGGTATGGCAGGGGCGATTACAACACCAGAACTCGTTGCTGCTGTATGTAATAGTGGTGGACTTGGCACGCTAGGAGCAGGGTATATGAGTGCGGAACAAATTCGCCAAGCTATTTGTGATATACGCAAGTTAACAGACCGGCCGTTTGCAGTAAATCTATTAATTACGAAAGAAATACAGGTTGTTGAAGAAAAAGTAAAAGCAGCGAGACTTTTGTTAGAACCGATACAAAAAGAATTAGGAGTAGAAGAGGAAGAACAATCGGTGCAACTTCCGAAGAGTTATAAAGAACAGTTACAAGTTTTAATAGAAGAAAAGGTACCCGTTGTGAGTTTTGCTTTTCAAACGCTAGAGAGAGAGGAAATCACATCATTGAAGCAAGAAGGAATAAAGGTAATTGGAACAGCAACAAATGTTGCGGAAGGAAAGGTACTTGCTGAAATAGGTGTTGATGTTATCGTGGGACAAGGTAGTGAAGCAGGGGGACACCGCGGAACTTTCATTGGAAAAGAGCAAGACTCCATGATTGGAACATTTGCGTTGATTCCGCAACTTGTAGCAGCAGTTCCAGAGATTCCGATTGTAGCGGCAGGAGGGATTATGAATGGACAGGGCGCTGTTGCTGCTTATGCGTTAGGAGCAGAAGGTGTTCAAATGGGTACGGCATTTTTAACAAGTGAAGAAAGTGTTACACATGAAGTACATAAAGAAGCGGTGCTACATAGTACAGATACAAGTACAACTGTGACACGCTCATTTTCAGGTAAATATGCAAGAGGCATTCGAAATGCATTTATTGAACAGCATAAAGGAAGAGAAGCTGAGTTGCCAATGTATCCTGTTCAAAATGTGTTAACATCTAAAATACGTCAGATAGCGGCTAAGCAAAATACGGGAGCATATATGTCTCTTTGGGCAGGACAGGCATCTTCTTTAGCGAGAAGAGAGTCTGCACAGCAAATTGTGGAACGCATAGTGGAAGAAGCTAGAGTAACAGTAGAAAAGCTGCAGATACATGTATAAAAAAGAACGCTTGAATCATTCAAGCGTTCTTTTTCTTAGTTCGTTTTATAAAATTTTTGAACTGCCTCGTCGATGTATACCCAACCTTTCCAACCTAAATGCATATGATCTTTTAAGAAATATTTATCATATTCATGATTAGAAAAATCAGCGATAGGATATCCAGCTTGTTTAATTTGCTCATGAACTTTTTTGTAATATAATTCACGTCGTTCTTTTGGGAAACCTGCATAATCATACCAAGGTCCTTTAACTGGGACAGAAATGAAGAGTGGTTTTGCACCAGTCTGTTTTAACAGATCAAGAACAATTTGTAAATCTTCATATTCTGGAGATTGATCATAAGACGCGCGTGCTAAATAGCCTTTTCGTTGCTGAACATTCTTAATTTTATTATGGAAATAAGAATCATCAATGCCAAATTTATTGGATTTAGATTCAGCTGCACCAGTCTGATCAGCGTGTTTGCGTGCTTCTTCCCAGTTCATGTTTTTCAAAGCAGGATCAAGTTGTTGTTTAGGCGGTTTAATATTGAACATTACTGTAAACAAGTCTTTACGATCTAAAATATTACGATAAATATAAGCAAATGGCTTAGCTGCAATAGCTTTTACTTTATACTTCGTATCATCATAGGCAATACCTTCTAGAGATGTTTTTAGTAATGTTTCTTTTTTTACAATATCAAATTTTAATAAGCGCTTTGCAATGTGTTTTTTCATTTCAGGCTTTAAGTCATTATTGAAAAGAAAATGGTAGCCTTGTTGTTTTGAAAAGTTAGGTGCAAAGTGCAACTCATCAATGCCTTGCGGTACAAACCATTGCGGTGAAAGAACAAAGATCATTTTCTTATCTTTTAAATCGTCCATTGTTGATGCAAAGTTTAATACATGGATAAGGTTTTGTGTTCCGCCACGCCCGAGAAGAAATGGTGTAAAGCCTTCTGGTTTTACTTTAAAGTAGCTGGATGGGTGATAAGCATCCAGTCGTTTAAACTCCGATGAACCATACATCGGAAGGTACTTCGGATCTTCTAGCATTTTTTGCTGTAAAATCATACTTTGTATTTTCTCTTCTGTTACAGAAGTTGCAGCTTGTTCCACTTTTTTATCACTGACAAGAGGTGATAAAAAGCGTATTGGAATAAGTAAGAATACAGCAAAAAGGGCCAATGCTAGGAGCATCGGACCAAAAGTTGCTTTTTTCATCGCATATCTTCCAGTTTCTTAACGATCATGTTCGGTGTTGCCCATTCATCACGATCAAAATCAGAAATAGATACTTCAATTTCTAAACGCTCTTGGAATTCTACTAATAAAGATACTGTACCGAAAGAATCAAGGATACCTTCTTCAAATAATTGTACGTCCGGATTTTCTTTTACAATATCGTTTTCACATACTTCTTCTAAAATATCTAATACTTGCTCTTTAAATTCTGCCATTTTTAAAATCTCCTTTATATCCGAAATATATTATGTGTAACTTCTTAGTTGTAATAAAAGAAGTTATAAACTAAAAGTATCTGTTCAGGTGACCAGAGAAGATTAGGAAACCAAAACAAACAACATGGAACGTAATTACAATTGCAACGACATGCATGATTTTATTATTTGGCCAAAACTTATGCTTTTTGTTTTTTCGTTCGAAAATATCAAAAAAGATAAACAAAGCAGCATGATAGAGACCGTAAATAATATACTGATAAACATTATGACCTGCAATATGCCAAATTCCCATAATGAAAAAGTTTAAAAATGCACCGATGTATGAGATCGTATAGCGATTTTTAATTAATTTTTTCTTTGTTGCGAAAAAGACAAAGCGCATATAAATAAAGTCACGGAACCAGAATGATAAGCTCATGTGCCAACGGTTCCAGAAGTCTTTAATGTTACGACTGATAAATGGTTTGTTAAAGTTTTCTGGCGTTTTAATCCCCATCATATAACTGACACCAATTACGAATGAGCTATATCCTGCAAAGTCAAAGAATAAATATAAACTATAGCCATACATGTATATTATATTGGAAGTAATTGTATCTGCGTTAGCAAATGCTGCGTCTGTTATGTGTTGCTTTAGTAAATACGCAATTATAAATTTATACAGAAACCCTTGGAAAATACGGTTAATCCCTGTATATAGTAGCTTCTGATATTCTTCAGCACTTGGTGGCTTCTGTATATCTTTTTGGAATCTTCGATAACGATCGATTGGTCCAGTTGAGATGGCAGGGAAGAACAGGACGAATTCCCAGAAATTAAAGAAAGAAATTTCTTTAATTAAACCATCACGAACTTCAAAGACCATTTGCACAGCTCTAAATGTTACATAGGACATACCAGCAAAAACAATAAATTTTAAGTCAGGTGCAAATGGTGCGATTTTGGCCAAAACCAATGGTAAAATCGATAAAATAACAGCAATACAGAACGTAAGCGTGTTATTATTTCGTTTTCTTAATAGTAAGTAGCCTTTAATAAGGATGTATTGCCAAATAATAAATGCCGCTAGCATCTTAGCTTGATGTATTTTATCTGAGAAGATAATAACAAGCATGATTAGCGTTAAAACAGCATTATATTTGCGTAACATTTTACCTTTTAATCCAGCTACGATAGTAGGTATCAATAAAATGCCTACTATAGCGAAAAAATAAAATGATCCATATGCGGTCATGCTGTAACCTCACTCAATAATTTTTTGCGATCTACCTTTCCATTTGGTGTCATTGGAATAGAAGATTGGTACATGAATTTTCTTGGAATCATGTAGTTTGGTAATCGCTCATTGAGTTCTTTTTTTATTGCAGATGTTAATTTGAATTCTTTTTCAAATGAATGTTCTCCAGGTACAACAACTGCTAATAAATAATCGTATCGTTCACCTTTTTTTATAGGGATTACAACTGCTCCTTCTACATAAGAGCAAGCACGAAGGTGATGTTCGATTTCTTCTAATTCCATTCGATAACCATGTAACTTAATTTGGAAATCAAGACGACCGTTATAGAAAAGAAGACCGTTTTCTAAATAACCAGCGTCACCTGTTTTGTAAGCACGTTCGCCATCAATAACAGTGAATGCTTTTTCTGTTAATTCAGGGCTTCCTAAATAACCGACGCTTACGCTTGGACCAACAATTACGATTTCACCTTTTTCGCCGTCTGGTGCAACTGTACCATCTTCTTTCATAATAAGAAGGCGACAATCGGATTTGCAGTAGCCGACTGGAAGGGATTGATAGGTATCAACGACTTCTTGTGTAACATGAATGCCTGTGACAGCTACAGTTGCTTCTGTTGGGCCATACGTATTCATAATTGTTGCTTTTGGGAAGCGTTCTAATAGTTTTCTTGCTACATCATTTGATAATACTTCACCGCAGAACAAGAATGTTTTCATATTTGGCAGCATACTTTCAGAGAAGGATGGCTCCATTAAACACATTTCTGCAAAAGATGGTGTTGATGTCCATACACCTATATCTGATTGTTCTAAAGAAGTGAATAAGTCTTTTGGACGTGCAATCATATCTTTATCGATGGCCCAAAGTGTACCACCTGTTACTAACGATGGGTAAACATCCATCACAGATAAATCAAATGAGAAAGGTGCTTGGTTCACAAATACTTGTCCTGTTTGTAAGTTGAAATCTTCAACTGCCCATTTTGTAAAGCTTACAAGACAATTGTACGTAATTTGCACACCTTTTGGATTACCTGTGCTTCCTGATGTGTAAATAATGTAGAAGTTTTCATCATCTTTTACCGCATGTTCAGGATTTGGTGTTTGCCCTTTATGAGTAAAGAGAATATCTTTTAAGTGGTTTTCAGATACGATGCGAACTGGTAAGCCAGCTACGGTCACCTCTGTTGGTGATAAAAGTAGCTTCGCACCGGAACTTTCGGCAATACGTAGTACACGATCAGCTGGTATAGATAAATCCACTGGAATGTAAGCATGGCCAGCTTTTACACACCCTAAAAAACTGACAATCATCTCTGGTTGCATATGGCCATATACCATAATTGGTGAATGATCATCTTCATATTCTGAAGAGATCCAATGGGCTAACGCATCAGAGTCTTCTTTCAATTGTCTGTAAGTAATTTTCGCATCTCGCCAAACGAAAGCGGTTTGGTCAGGCGTTTCAACCGCCCACTTTTCGATTTGTTCTAATAACTTCATAACGTTCCCACCCTAAAATTCATTGTAAATAAATGTGCTTGTGTTTGTATCATGGAATCCATACAACCATAGCAAAGTAAACAAAATTGCAAGGTAATAAAAAGTTTTTGCAAACCATTGTGTGAGTGGTTTAGACCATATCTCTTTTAATCTTTCCATGTCTTTCCCTCTCTTATGAAATAGTAACTGTATGTAGGTATCATATCCTACTTTATTGTGAAAAAAACTAAATTTCCACATTTTAGGTAAATGCAGGGTAAAAAGGCTCTTTTTTGATAGTAGCACTAAATACTAAAAAAGAAAATCCCTAACTTAGTAATTATATTACATTCTGTATAGAATTGTAATCGATTTGTTACCTTTGAAACAAGAAGACAGTTTGGAGTGAATTTTTATCCCGCTATTCGCGGGCAGTAATATCCCAGCCCCAAAGTTCAGCAAAAAGCAAAGAAGTTATCTGGAAATACTTCTGCTACAAGGACATTGTGTAATAACAATGGAATAAAGCTGGTAAGAATTAAAAAGGAGGTTGAAAGGAATGGCGCATATACAAAGGGATTGGTTAGCATATATTTCAGAAGAAAATATTATAAAGTGGCGACGACATTTGCATCAATTTCCTGAATTATCATTTCATGAGAAACAGACTTCGCAATTTGTATACGATACATTATGCACATTTTCTTTTTTCGAGGTGACAAGACCAACGCCATATAGTGTCATGGCAACGAAAAAAGGAAAGAAGATTGGCAAAGTAGTAGCGATTCGAGCGGATATGGATGCACTACCGATTCAAGAGGAAACATCGCGGCCCTATACATCAGTTGCTCCGGGTGTGATGCATGCATGTGGACATGATGCACATACGGCAATTTTATTAGGGACAGCGGAAGCGTTAGCAAAAATGGATGATAATTGGGAAGGGGAAATCCGTCTTTTATTTCAACATGCTGAAGAAGTATATCCAGGTGGGGGCCAAGAAATGGTGCAAGCTGGTGTGATGGATGGGGTTGATTATATTATCGGTTTACATGTGATGTCTGGATTAGAAAGTGGAAAGATTGGGATTGTATATGGTCCCATGATGGCAGCCCCAGATGTATTTACAATTGAGGTGAAAGGAAGAGGGGGACATGCCGCTCGCCCAGAAGAAACAGTAGATCCCATTGCAATTGGGGCACAAATTATTACGAATTTACAACATATTGTGTCCAGAAAAACAGGTGCTATTATGCAAAGAGTTGTTTCAGTAACGCAATTTCATGCGGGGACAGCGGATAATATTATTCCTGATGCAGCACATCTCATGGGAACCGTACGCTGTTTTGATCAAAAGTTGAGAAAAGAAGCGGAAGAGATGATTGAGC
Organism: Bacillus sp. DX3.1; assembly: GCF_030292155.1. Classification (NCBI taxonomy): domain Bacteria; kingdom Bacillati; phylum Bacillota; class Bacilli; order Caryophanales; family Bacillaceae; genus Bacillus; species Bacillus sp. DX3.1. The sequence goes on from NZ_CP128153.1 coordinate 1,351,096, forward strand.
AAATTGCAAAGGGAATTACAGGAGCACATGGTGCAACGTATAACTATACGTATCGCTATGGTTATGATCCGGTTATTAATGATGATGTCATTACGAACATAGTAGAGGAAAGTGCAGTAGAGTTGTTTGGGAAAGAGAGAATCGCAATGCTTTCTCCCTCGATGGGTGGAGAAGATTTTTCTGCATATTTGAGAAAATCTCCAGGATGTTTTATTAAATTAGGAACTGGGAATCAGCAGAAAAAGACTGTTTATCCGCATCATCACCCGAAATTTGATGTGGATGAATCGGCTTTAGTTTATGGAGCACAATTATTTTTACAGGCGACAATAAAGCTACTAAAAATCTAAGTAAGGATTGGGAGCAAACATTCACTAAGATTTATCCCGCTACTTGCGGGCAGTAATACTCCACCTCAAAATTCGGCAGGAAGTCAAGAAGTTAGGTGGGGAATAAACTGCCCGTAAAAGCCCGATTGGTGAGGGCTAATGATTAGTGAGGATGAAGCCCTTCACTAATCAAGGTTTCATTTTATATCGTACAAAAAAAGGCAACTGCGATTATCGCAGTTGCTTCTATATTCTTTCCGTTAGAGAGGGTTTTGAGAAAGAACTATGCTCATTTATAGTATATGAACTCCCAACGGACAAGCTTGTACCTTTTCATTATTTTTTTAAAAATAGTTATTGACTTTGATAATTGTTTTCAATTAATCTAATCTTATAATTGGAATTGATAATTATTATCAACTGATTAGAAAGTAGGGGAATGGAAGAGGGAGAGATGAAGAAATTTCGCTTCCAACAAAGAGAAATAAAAAATAAAGATGAACATATAGGGTAGCAGTATCGTGTCATTCGTGATGAATACGTAGAAGAAGACATAGTAAACAAAACAGAAAAAGTGATACATAATCAAGGGAGAGAGTCAAATGAGCAAATTAGTAATGATTTTTGCAAGTATGAGTGGAAATACGGAGGAGATGGCGGATCATATTGCAGGAACTATTCGTGAAACTGGAAAAGAAATTGAAGTCATTGATATGATGACAATGCCGGAAGCATCTGTATTAGAGGGATATGATGGAATTATTCTGGGAGCGTATACGTGGGGGGATGGAGAACTGCCAGACGATTTCTTGGATTTCTATGACGAGATGGAAGAGATTGATTTAGCAGGCAAAAAAGCAGCGGTATTTGGATCTTGTGATTCTGCATATCCCAAATACGGTGCAGCTGTTGATATTTTAGTAGAAAAGTTACAAGAACGTGGTGCAGAAGTTGTACTGGAAGGATTAAAAGTAGAATTAACGCCAGAAGAAGAGGATGTAGAGAAATGTCTTCAATTTGGTGCAGAGTTTGTAAAACACCTTTCTTAATGGCGAGAGGGAGATGAAGAGCGAGTGCAGGGGAAAATCTCAATGAAAACAATGACGGATTATCATTTATATGATTTTATGCGCTGTCCGCATAAATTTTATTTCCGTTATATAAAAAGAAGAGAACCGTCTTTGTTTGAATGGCAGCAAATAGTTCAAGCGATTGTAAATCAAATTATAAGTGACTATTACATGTCACCAGCAGAAAAACAAACAACAGTGCTTGTATTAGAGTTACTAGAAAGACATTGGAGTAAAGTGCGTATTGGAATGTTCTCTTCTAAAGCAGAATATTATATTGTTCTTGCAAAGTTAACTGATCACCTGTTGCGGTATGTAAAAAGTGATTCGGGCAGAACACCACCTTTATTTTTATATGAAAAGTTACAAACATATATGGAAGAGTTGGGTGTGCATATTTCATTAACATTTGAAGTTGGGGAATGGTCTACACAATCATTTGTGATTAAAAAATTTGTTGTCGATGCAAACGAAGAAATGCTTGCTCTTTTTCAAAAGTTAACAGCTGTGTTTTGTTATAAAGCTTTTAGTGTTCTTCCAGAGAAAATTGAAATTATTAATTTAATAGAAGGGACTAGCAGTGAATATGTTCCAAAGCAACAAGATATTATGACGGGAATGAGTGATTTGTATAGGATGAAAGAAATTTTACAGCAACCAGAGCATTATGTAGAAAGAACATTTCACTCTGAATGTATTGGATGTGCCTTTCGTAATGAATGTAAAGTTGATGAAGTAAAAGATGAACCTATACAAAACAATTCTATAGTCCATTAAAAGGGTGCGATTTCGTACTCTTTTTTGCTATTGACATGAAAAGCTTTTCATCATTTACGCTACATGTGCAAGGCGAAAATAGAAGAGGGAGAGATGATTAATGGAAAACGAATTTGAAGTGTTTCAATGGTTAAAAAAACAGCAGGCTCCTTTTTTCGTTCAACTGCAAATTTTTCAAGCGTTTCAAATGTATAAGTTAATCGTAGAAATGGATAAGAAACTGATGATGTATGAGGAAAAGGAAATGAGGGAAAGGGTTTAGCACATTCCCTGAAATATTTGCCCAAGCTCCTTTTGATTTTCTTCAATCATTTTTATATCGTTTATCTCAAAAGCATATATAAGATTATGCAATAGAGGGCTATATTGATAAAAGTGAATGATGCGTTTAAAGAATGATGGATCGCGATGAGGAGCGAGTGTGCGGTATTGTTTATATACTTCATATGTAAATTCACTACCGAAGTCGTTATATAACCCAGCAAAATCAAAGGCAGGGTCTCCAATTTGGGCATCTCCGAAATCTATAATGCCGGCAATCTGATTTCGCTCCTCATGAAATAAAATATGCTGATGTGTGAAATCGGCATGAATAATGGTTTGTGAAAGAGCGGATACATGTATTTGTTCAAAAAAGGCTTCAAAAAAATAATCAAGTGCTTTTCTTTTTGGCGTTGTGAGCGTACTAGAAAGATAATGTTCCAGTTTACTTTGAAGTTGCCGCCAGTATGAGGTAGGATGTTCAACTGGAAAGCCACATTTTATTGCGCTTTCTACCGGAATCATATGTAAAGCAGCAAGAAATGAAGCGAGCTGTGTTATGATTTCATTTTGTTCATGGGATGTTAAGCGTTCTAATGTTTCTCGAGTAAATGGTTCACCATGAATGAGTTTATAATAACCGCATACAGGAATTGTATCTGTTTTCTTTTTATATAAAAGGTGATATTGCGGAATCTTTATATTTTGTAAGGATTGAGAAAGTACCTCGCATAATTGTTTTTCACGGGGTATTTTTTTTGCGTACTCAAGTTTTCGCGGGAAACGAAATAGCCATTCCTGATTGATGATAATAGCTACATTGTCCCAGCCCTTGTCATTTTGTTTACAAGAGTGTATCGTCACATTTTGTAGTGCTCGCTGTACATGTTGCATATAAGAACTCATTTTATTTAACCTCTTTTCGTTTCTTATTTAAAACCTCTTGATAATTTTCTTTCTATTTAATATTATCAGAAATCAAAAAGAGAGTGTATGATGTCTAATAAGAACAAAAAATAGTAATGCTGACACTGGTATTATGTATTTTGTTTTTTTGATTTTATGCCATGGATGCTTTTGTGAGAGTCAAACCAATAGACGACTATCAAGTATTTGAAAATCTAAGTAGTAAAGAAGTGAATCAATTATTTTTTGATGAAATGAAGTTAAGCTATACAATGAAGATTGTAAAAGAAGAGAGCATTTTTAAAATTTGTGAACAGCAACAGAGTGTACATTAAAAAATGTCCCCAGTGTAGGGACATTTTTTTGTTTTCACAAGTTCTCATTTTGTTGACCAATTTCCTTCTTACTTATTTCAAGATTTCCCTGTTCGACTTGCTTTAGTTCATTTACTGAATCGCCAGCATAACCTTTTTGTGTTTTTACCACTCTTTTACGAAATGTTGAGGATTGATTTGTCATACGTAAGCCTTCTTTCATTTAAAAATAAACGAAAATAATGAGTACAAGTAATATTGCTCCGAAAATACCAATCCCGATTAAAAAAGAAGTGTTTTTGTATCGAGGTGGTGTATGAACATCTTGTCGATATCCAGGAGAAATTTCAGGAGCGAACTCTTCATCATAGGAAGAATGTTCTTTCTTTTCATCCATATGTTTGCACCTTTCTTTTTCACTAGGTTGTACGTTACGAAGAGGAACTATGCAGGACGAGGAAAAAAGAAAATAAAAAAGCCGCGAATATTAGCGACTTTTTTGCATTGCATATTTTTTTTGTACTTGAAAGAGACGAATGAGCAGAAAGGCTGCGCCAAATGCTAGACCTAAAATAAGACCGATCCAATATCCTTTTGCTGCCCAAGATGTGTATGTCGCCAGTACATAACCAAGTGGGAGACCAATGATCCAATATGCAATTAGCGTCATAATTAGGGCGACATTCACATCTTTATAACCACGCAATGCGCCTTGTACTGGAGTAGCGATTGCATCGGAAATTTGGAATAAAATCGCAAATATTAGAAACTCTTTTGCTAAATGATGGACAGTTGCATCTGCTGTATAAATAGATGCAATTTGATCGTCGAAGAAAAAGAGGAGAACAGAATAGAATAGGGCAAAAGCAATTGCGAGCCCTATGCCGATAAACCCGTATTGTTTTGCGCTTTCATAGCGCTTTGCTCCAACTTCAAAGCCGACTGTAATGGTCATAGCCATTGCTAAACTTAAAGGCGTCATATATAACAGTGTTGCAAAATTCATTGCTGCTTGATGGGCGGCAATTGTTGTTGTATCAAAGTTGCTCATAAATAACGTAACTGCAGCAAAAATACTCGTTTCGAAAAAGATAGCAAAGCCGATTGGTACGCCGAGTGTTAATAATTCTTTCCAGCTTGAGATAGACAGGCGGTATAAACGCCGAAATATACCGAAAGATGCAAAAGGTTCTTTCGTACGAATAATAATAATGGTGATGAGTAAAATGCACCAATACGTCGCAGCGGAAGCAATTGCTGCGCCAACTCCACCTAACTTTGGAAAGCCAAAATGACCAAAAATAAATACATAATTTAAAATGACGTTAATTGGTAAAGAGAGTAAAGTAATAATCATCGAGGTGCGCGTTTTTCCTAATGCATCGATAAAGCCACGTAATACCGTATATACAAATAATGGAATAATACCGATTGCGATAATACTTAAAAATTGAGCTGCGATACTTTCAACTTGTTCCTCTAAATTCATCGCATGTAAGATTGGAGTAACAGCAAAGTATCCGATGATAATTACAATGAAGCTGACTAGAATCGCTAAGTAAACAGCTTGCATAACAATATGAGGTACTTCTTCTTTTTGTTTGGAACCGACAAGTTGAGCGACAATTGGCGTCGTTGCCATTAAAATTCCTGTTAATCCAGTACTGGCAGGAATCCAGATGCTCGTACCAATCGCAACCCCTGCTAAATCAGTGGAGCTCGCATGTCCAGACATTGTTGTATCAAAAAAGCTCATGGCAAATAAAGACATTTGCGTCACAAAAATCGGGAAAAATAGTAAGAAAAATTGTTTCATTTTCTGTGAGAGTGAAGTTGTTTCTTTCATAAAGACTCCTTTCCATATAAGACCAAACTGCTTTTACCACGCACAAACAGACAGTAACTCTGCTTACAAAATCAAAGGCTAGATAAGGGGGAACTGCCCGTAAGAGCCCGATTGATGAGGGCTAATTATCAGTGGTGGACAAAGAACACCCACTGATAAAAGTTTCACTTTATCATACAATTTAAAGCGAAAATAGAAAAGAAATACATTTCGGGAAAATCACTTATATATTTTGAAGCAACTTGAAAAAAAGATGCACTTTAAAAGAGGATACGGTATTATGAGAAGGTATGAAAAAAAAGTATATGTTAAGGTATTAAGGAGGCACGCCCCGTGGCTGATTGGTTAATTGGTTTAATTATGGGGGCTGTTGAAGGGTTAACGGAATTTTTACCGGTTTCATCAACAGGTCACATGATTTTAACAGGACATTTAATTGGATTTGAAGGGAATAAAGCAAAAACATTTGAAGTTTTTGTTCAGTTAGGATCGATTCTAGCAGTTGTCGTTGTATTTTGGAAACGGTTATGGTCTTTGGTAGGGATTGGAAAAGTGACGCAAGGACCGTCTTTAAATTTACTACACATTATTATCGGGATGATTCCAGCAGGATTACTTGGATTCTTATTTCATAGTAAAATTAAAGAAGTTTTATTTGGAGCAGGACCGGTTGTTATTAGTTTAGTTGCTGGTGGTATTTTAATGATTATTGCTGAGAAGTTTTTAAGACCAAGTACAGCAAAAACATTGGACGAGATTACATATAAACAAGCATTTACAATCGGGATGTTTCAATGTTTAGCACTATGGCCAGGATTTTCACGTTCGGGGTCTACAATTAGTGGTGGATTATTAGCTCGTGTATCTCATACAGCAGCAGCTGAATATACATTTATTTTAGCAGTTCCAATGATGGTAGCTGCAACAGGGTTAGATTTAATTAAAAGCTGGGATGTATTAAGCGTAGCAGATATCCCTCTATTTGCAAGTGGCTTTATTACAGCGTTCGTTGTGGCAATGCTTGCAATTGTTTCGTTCTTAAAATTATTAGCACGTGTGAAATTAACACCATTTGCATACTATCGTTTTATTGTAGCAGCGGTGTTCTATTTCTTCATTATGTAATAAAAAAGACTGCCAAATGGCAGTCTTTTTATTTTGCTATCTTTTCAATCATATTTTCCATCACATGCTCCCAAATTGAGGTGTCAGAAGCTAACGTTTCACGGAATCCAGCATACATTTCTTTTTGCTTTTCTTCAAATTGTGGATCGTCTTTTCCAGGTAATGTGGCACGCATGGAAGTAACTAATTCTTGTATTTTTGGAGCGCGTGGTCCCCAAACTGCTTTTTCGTTTCCAGCTGCGTCAATAAAAATAAAGATTGGAATCGCACGTGCTGTTTCGTTTGTTAAGTATTGATCCATTAACTCCAAGTTTTCATCACGGATAAGAAGGCTCATTTCAATATTCGCAACTTCACAAATGCGCTTCATAACAGGAACGCAAAGAAGAGCATCGCCACACCAGTCGGCTGTTAATGCGATGACACGCCAGCCGTCATTTTGACGATCTTCTAAAACGGGAAGCAATTCGTTTGGAATTAAAAAATTATTATAAATATGTAACAGTTCATATTGGTTAACAGTCATGTTATTTACATATGTATCAAAGGACAAACCTTTTTCAGCCCATTGTTGTAATGTCATATGGAACACCTCTTTCTAATTTGCTTTTATTGTATCAATTTTAGTGCAAAAAAGCTTGTAACTTTACTTCATATATTCAATACACTGTATGAATAATAGATGAACGACCAAAGCAAAAAGAGTGCGGTAAATCGCACTCTTTTTGTGGCTGAAGTGATTATCAGCATGTTAGAAAAGCAACCTTTATCATTTATTTCCAAATGAATAATAAAAGATACATGTTTAAGTGGTTAAAATAGAATTTTCATGAGAGGAAGGTTTTAATTCGTAATGATGGGCTACTAAGCAAATTGAACGCTTAGTGCCTATTAGTATGAGGAAAATAGGTGACAAAATGTGAAAAATAAGGTAATATAATTCATAATGTTTTTATTTAACTATATGAAATAAATGAAGGAGATGTAAACGGTGTCTCAAAATCGTGAACAATTGATGGAGGATTTATCTACACATGTTTTTGCAATGTTTCGCTCGGTGCGTAATGATATTGGAAAAATTTTTGGAGGCTATATTCCATGGAATGAGTTTCTTGTACTTCGTATATTAAGTCGTAATGAAAAAGAGATGGTTTCTCGCGTAGCAAATCAATTACATGTATCAAATAGTCATATTACAGCTGTTACAGAAAAATTAATTAAAAAAGGTTTTGTGACACGTTCACGTTCTACATCTGATCGTCGTGTTGTGTATTTGGAAATTACGGAACAAGGAAAAGAGTTAGTTGCGAAGATGGAAGTCGCGAAAAAACAGTACTTAAAAGAAAAATTTTCAACGCTATCTGAAGAAGAAATGCAAATTATGGTGTCTATTTATAAAAAGCTAATATAGTAAGAAGTGGTACTTATATTTCATATTGTGAAGTGAAAGATAGAAAAACGGAGGGGGTGTTTCATGGAGCATCTAGATCAAAGACGAAAAATAATCAAGGTCTTCACGTTAATGTGAAGACTTTTATGTTTTATCCCGCATTAACGGGCAGTAAGACCCCCACCTCAAGATTTAGAGAGAAACAAAGAAGATAGGTGGGGATAACTGCCCGTAAAAGCCCGATTGGTTCAACTAATAATCAGTGGAGATGAAGAAAACTCCCACTGATTAAAGTTTCACTTTATGCGTGCTGAAGCTGAGTCTCATGATATGAAAAGAAATATAAGCAGGAGCTCGTTAATGGATAAGAAAGAAGTGTGTAACAAGGTGTGTATGTATTACGCAAGAACAGGCGGTCATACTTCTACCTCGAAGTTCCGAAGAATGAAAGTAGTTAGGTGAGGGGAAACTATCCATAAGACCCCAATGGGTGAGAGATTCACCAGTGTAAGAAGTAGCAGGAAAGACAATACTACTACTTATAGAAGATGGAAGGAGGGGGCAAGATGACAAATCGTAACGGTAGTCAAGGAAGTGGCAATCAAGGATCACCGAAAACAGGGCAGTTCCAACAAGAGTTTGGTTCGGAATTTGTGAGTGGTGATGATAATAAAGGGAAGGAATATAATTCGAAAAAAGGAAGTAAATCAAAAAAGGAGTGATACAATCACTCCTTTTTTGATTTATGAAGCTGCCGAGCTGTCTGCATCATATTTTTCTATAGTATGGAAGTGATCTTTACTAGCGTAGTCCTCATGCCTAGTTCTTTTTTTGTAAATGGTTCTGTTATCATTTATTGTTGATTTGCTTATTAAACTAACGGGGGAGGTTAGTTTAATAGGCAGGAAAATTATTGCTAATATCAAAATATACAGTTTATGTATTTTAGAATATGCCTTGTTCAACTATAGGGTGCTTTAGTTCAATAAGACATAAAAAAGGACCAAACCTGGTCCTTTTTTTGCTCGAATTATTAACACTGCTGTTTAAACAGAGCTTTGTAAATAAAAGAAATTATGAAGTATTTCATACGCAGAAAGAAACTTTGTTACATATGTTATTAAAAAAAAAAAGCCACCTTGTCAATGCAAGGTGGCTTGGAAGGGGGACAATTTATGTCAATTTTAATTAGGGATGGAAAGCTGTTCGAGACACTGGGGAATGTCTCATTATTAGGGAGGAACAGCTTCGATAGTTATACTATAAAAGATAGGTGTGAATTCAATGTGAACTTGAAGTGAAAGGGATGGGGATTTTCAAAGTTTTATCCCGATATTCTTGGGCCGTAATACCCTCACCTCAAAATTCAGAGAGAAATATAGGAGTTAAGTGAAGGAGAACTGTCCGCTAGAGCACGATTGTTGGTAGTTTTCTAACGGCGGAAGAGGAAGAAATCTACCATTGATAGAAGTTTCACATTATATGAAAATAAAAGTTGAAATCTATGAAAAAAAGGATTATGCTCAACTATGTTATGAGAGTATAAGGATGTATTAAGGGAGTTAATGATATGGAAGCAGCAAAAAAACAAGGCTTTAAAAATCGTTTGATACGATTAAGTCCGCCGCAAATTTTAGCAATGGGCTTTTTTTGTTTAATTGTTGTCGGAGGATTGTTATTAAAACTACCGTTTGCGACAAAAGAGTCTATTAGTTGGGTGGATGCCTTTTTCACTGCAACATCAGCGGCCACTGTAACAGGGTTAGGTGTTGTGGATACTGCAAGCACTTTTACAATGTTTGGTCAAATTGTTATTATGCTATTAATTCAAACAGGTGGTCTTGGATTAATGACGATTGCAATTTTAATTGTTTGGATATTAGGAAAGAAAATTGGATTGCGTCATCGTCTATTAATTGGAGAAGCGTTCAATCAAACAAATATCGGTGGTCTTGTAAAATTAGTAAAACGTGTCTTTATTTTTTCTATTTGTATTGAACTAGTTGGAGTTGTTTTTTTATCCATTCGTTTCATTCCGGAATTTGGATTTGGGAAGGGACTATATTATAGTTTCTTTCATGTTATAGCAGCTTATAATAATGCGGGATTTGCCCTTTGGCCTGATAATTTAACACGTTATGTAGGGGATCCAATTATTAACATTGGAATTTGTTCTTTAATTGTTACTGGTGGTTTAGGATTTACCGTGTTAATTGATGTATGGTATAGTCGCAGTTTTCAGAAACTATCACTTCATTCAAAAATTATGATTGTTGGAACTATTGCGCTCAATATAATTGCGATGATTGTGATTTTGTTATTGGAGTATAATAATGTAAAAACGTTAGGATCATTATCTATAGGCGAGAAACTATGGGCTTCGTTCTTCCAAGGTATTACACCAAGGACGGCTGGATTTAATACTGTTGATTATGGAAGCATGGAAGAATCATCAATCTTGTTTACGATGATTTTAATGTTTATTGGGGCAGGAAGTGTTTCAACAGGTGGAGGAATTAAATTAACGACATTTGTTATTTTAATTACATCGGTTGTTGCCTTTTTTAGAAAGAAAGAAGACTTTGTTTTATTTCATCGTTCAATCAAAATGTTTACAGTAACAAGAGCACTGGCGATTGCGGTTGCCAGTCAAATTCTTATTTTTGCAGCAGTCTTTGTATTAATGCTGACAGATAACTTTAGTTTTATTCAGTTGCTGTTTGAAACGATTTCTGCATTCGGTACAGTTGGATTAACAATGGGAATCACAGCGAAATTATCAGCTATTGGAAAATGTATTATTATGTTTGTTATGTTCTGTGGATTAATTGGACCTTTAACACTTGTATTTTCCCTAGCACGACCAGCGAAGGAAAAAATTCGTTATCCATCAGAAGATGTTTTCACAGGATAAGGTATCTCGCAAAAAGCGAGATACCTTTTTTCTTTAAGAAGATGTTCCAAAAGTCCGGTACTTGTGTAGTTCCATCTACACTCCGTATCCTCCTGGCTTCCGCGCCTCGAACTGCTCTGCTCTCTTTATCCTTCTTTTTGAACACGTACTTTAATTATTTCTTTAAAAAAGTGAGAACAATAATCCGATAATCGCAGCGCGGAATAAGAGAGCAACAAGTGCTGCAATTCCACCGATAATAGCTGCAATGCTTCCTGTAACGGTAGCGCCACGATTATAAGCATATATACCAAGTAGGACAGAAACAAGTCCAAAAAGTATTGGAAATGTGAAGAGTGATAATACCGCGAGAGCAAGAGCGATAAACCCAGCTGTTGAACCAGCCGTTTTTGATTTTACTTCGTCTTTATCATCATAATTGATGCGCTGGGGTGCAACTTCTGCCGCATACTCTTCTTTATAATCGCCTTCTTTTCTACGATGTTCATCAAATTTATCAGTCAAGGTGATTTCTCCTTTCGTAACAAGGTTCTTTAATAGTATGTATGTATTTTTATTTTTTATCCCGCATGTGCAGTAATGCCCCTCATCTTAAATTTCTGCAAGAAGCAAAGAAGTTAGGTGGGGGATAAACTGCTCGTAAAAGCCTGATTGGTGAGGGCTAATGATCAGTGGAAGATGAAGAAAACCCCACAGATCAAAGTTTCACTTTATCCCGCATGAATGAACAGTAGGCACGACACCGCAAGATTTGAAGGTTGAAATGTGCCAAAAGATAGCAGCTTTAAATGAATTGTAAAACTTGGTATGAGTTCCTCTATTTTGGAAAGGATAAAAAAGAATTAAGAGGAAAAAGGTGGTTTGTATAATGGAACATCCAATTGAAAATTTAATGAAAACGGCAATGACAAACTTAAAAGAGATGGTTGATGTGAATACAATTGTCGGAAGTCCTGTTTCAACAGCAGACGGAAACGTTGTTTTAACAGTCTCTAAAGTTGCTTTTGGCTTTGGTGCAGGAGGAAGCGACTTTAAAGGAAATGCGTCTGTAGGAAAAAGTGGAACAGGGCAGGGGCAACAAAAAGAGGTGAGGCAAGGACATCCATTTGGTGGTGGAAGTGGTGGAGGGGTTTCGATAAATCCGGTTGCGTTTTTAGTGGTAGGAACAAAAGGAGTGCAAGTTTTGCATTTACATAGCGGTACACATCTGATTGAAAAAGCCTTAAATATAGTTCCAAGTACTGTCGATAAGTTCGTAAATGGTCATTAAAAAGCGGACTTGCATTTTTTAGGAATTATGATATATTAGAAAAAGTGTGTTTAGAGACCGATAAATATAACTGGAATATAAATATATATGATTTAAGAAATAAGGGAGAGGTAGTTATGATTAACATCAAGAATTTTACTGTTGGTTTATGCATGTTAGTGAGCGGATTTGTTGTGTATGTAGTTAAAAAAAAAGCACAGTTCTAAAAACAGGTCGATCGTAATGTCTGTTTTTATTTTTGGGAAAACATTTGACATGTTTGCATATTAGTGTTAATATAATATTTCGTGTCTCAGTTACAGCTAGTATGGATTGAATATTTCTTATGGATACAGTATATAAGATTTGCGAAAGATCGGGCAGTTATGCCAACAACTTTTGTAAACAGACCCAAAAAGTTGTATTTATAAGCTTATACACATACTAGTGTATAAGGAGCGGTCATTGGAACCGTATTGATGAGAGAGAGGTAGGGCTTTCATCCAGTATATGTTACTTTCCCATTAGGTGAATATAAAAAAGAGAAGTCTCCTTTTTCATAAGGAGACTTCTCTTTTTTATACATGTTACATCAAATAATTGCATCATCTTTTAAAGACTACTTTCAACTCTTTGACAGATTTCATCAGTTGTTAAGCCACTTGCTTCAATGACAGATCCTTTTAACTCCGCATTTTGAATCCCCATGACATTAGAATCTAGCCCAGTTACGACACAACAATCGCATCCTTGTGCATCATTTTCGGATTGTAATGAGATGATCTCATATCCTTTTTGTTGCAATGCTTGTTGAACATCTGTTAACGAATTTTCAACGCCAATTTTCGCCATACTCTTCACCTCCTGCCATCTAGTAATATGGTCCGTTTTTTTGGAAAATATTCTTATCTTGTAGAAAAGTTGGCAAAGAGGAGACTAAATTAGTCGTTATACACACCTGTTAACATTTGACTTACGAATTGGTTATTTAAGTGTTCTTGGGCGGAATCGTCATTAGAGTGCACATTAATAGATGCGATAAAGCTATTGTTTTGTTTCGGTTCTTCATTTGGATATACTTCTACATAATTGTTAAATTTACAAAGTCCTTTCGTATTCATTAGATCAAATAGTTGTAACATCTCCACCACTTCTTGTCTTGTTCCTTTAATTTGTACACATGCCATATTATTTTCCTCCTTCGTTTGATAAATTGCTTTTTGAAAATAGGATTATGAAAGTAACGTGAAAAATATGATTATTATTTTTATACAATATTCTTTTTCCTATTTTCACTCCTTTTCATTCAAAATTCGCTTTTATTCGCAAATACACGAAATAAGACGTCCGTTTATTGAATACAATAGATTCGCAGCATTTTCTAAAAATCCTTCTTCCTAAACAAATGTTTTTTTAAACGAAAAAAATCGAAAAATATTTTTCTTTATTTTGTAACCGTTAACAATGTTGGTATATCAATATAAACAAGCAAGTACATAAATTTAAAAATTGTAAATTTTCAAAAAAATTAACTTGATTTATTTAAAAAGGAGAGTAAACTAGGAAACAATAAAAACTCACAGAATATAGGGGGCGCTTTCAAGTGAACGAGCAATGGATTTTCTTAAATGGAGAATTTGTTCCAAAAGACGAAGCAAAAGTTTCTGTTTATGATCATGGTTATTTATATGGTGATGGGGTGTTTGAAGGGATTCGTGTCTATAGTGGCAATGTCTTTCGGTTAAAGGAACATCTCATTCGTTTATTCGAGTCAGCAAAATCCATTATGTTAGAAATTCCATATACGTTAGAAGAAGTGACCGGTATTGTTGTTGAAACCATTCGCCAAAATAAGCTTTCTAACGGTTATATCCGTTTAGTAGTATCAAGAGGTGCTGGAAACCTCGGTTTAGATCCCGATTCTTGTTCGAATCCAAATGTGGTTGTAATTGCGGAACAATTAGCATTATTCCCGTCAGAATATTACGAAAAAGGAATTCCGGTTGTGACAGTTGCAACACGTCGCAATCGTCCAGATGTATTAACACCACAAGTGAAATCTTTAAACTATTTAAATAATATTTTAGTTCGAATTGAAGCGAAGCTTGCGGGTGTGCAAGAAGCACTTATGTTAAATGAACAAGGTTATGTTGCGGAAGGATCTGGCGATAATGTGTTCATTGTAAAAGGAAATAAATTAGTTACACCGCCAAGTTCTGCAGGAGCATTAGAAGGAATCACCAGAAATGCGATTTTGGAAATTGGAGAAAAACTCGGATATGACGTAAGAGAAGAATTATTTACACGTCACGATGTATACGTAGCTGATGAAGTATTTTTAACAGGAACGGCTGCTGAGGTTATCGCTGTTACGACAGTTGATGGAAGAATTATTGGTTCTGGAAACCCTGGGCAACATACAAACCGTTTATTAGAAGAGTTTCGTAAATTAGTTGTGGAAGATGGCGAGAAAATTTACGAAGAGAATAAAGTTGGATGATAGAAGAGTAAATGACATTTGTGATTTGTTACGAAGGTTCAAAAAGAGGACTGGATATGTCAGTTCGTTATGAAATTGTAAAGCGTTGATAGGGAGGAGTAGTTGATTGTGAAGCCTCACAGAGAGTCGGTGGTTGCTGGAAACCGATGGTTCACGTTGACGAACATCGCCCTTGAGTGCCAAGCCGAAGCATTTGTCTAGGCTTGGACGGTAGCTCCGTTATTAGCTAGGCTCAATAAAGAGTCTCTGAGGCAAGAAATGTTCTTGCAAAGAAGGGTGGTACCGCGAAATCTTTCGTCCCTTCAGCACATAGCTGGAGTGTGGGCGTAAGATTTTTTTAGTGTATAAACAATTTTAAAGGAGGTTCATAAGAGCGATGTCTTCAAAAACGGAAGAAAAAATGGCAACCGGTGCACAGCTGTTGTTAGAAGCGCTAGGAAAGGAAGACGTAGAGGTTATTTTTGGTTACCCGGGAGGTGCTGTCCTGCCGCTATATGATGCGATTTATGATTGTGAAATTCCTCATATTTTAACAAGGCATGAGCAGGGTGCTATTCATGCGGCAGAGGGATATGCACGAATTACAGGTAAACCGGGTGTTGTCATTGCGACAAGTGGACCTGGTGCCACAAATGTTATTACTGGTCTTGCAGATGCCATGATTGATTCACTACCACTCGTTGTGTTTACTGGTCAAGTGGCAACAAACTTGATTGGAACTGATGCTTTTCAAGAAGCAGATATTATGGGTCTTACGATGCCGGTGACAAAACATAATTATCAAGTGCGTAATGCTTCTGATCTGCCGCGGATTATTAAAGAAGCATTCCATATTGCAAAAACGGGTAGACCAGGACCGGTCGTTATCGATCTTCCGAAAAACATAGTAGTAGAAAAAGGTGAGCGATGTAGTGACGTACAAATGGATTTACCAGGTTACCAGCCGAATTATGAGCCTAATCCACTCCAAATTAACAAATTATTACAAGCGATTGAAGTTGCAGAAAAGCCGTTGATTTTAGCGGGAGCTGGTGTTTTGCATGCGAAAGCTGCAAAGGAATTAACTGCTTTTGCTCGCATGTATCGTATACCAGTCGTTCATACGCTTCTTGGATTAGGCGGATTTCCACCAGCTGATGAATTGTTTCTAGGAATGGGCGGAATGCATGGGTCGTATACAGCGAATATGGCATTGTATGAGTGTGATTTACTCATTAATATCGGCGCAAGATTTGATGATCGTCTGACAGGGAATTTAGAGTACTTTGCAAAAGGAGCTACAGTCGCACATATCGATATTGATCCAGCGGAGATTGGAAAAAATGTGTATACAGAAATTCCGATTGTAGCCAGTGCGAAACAGGCACTAGAAGCACTGCTTGTGTGCAAGGGACGAAAGGAAAATCATGGAGAGTGGTTATCACTGTTAAAGAGTAGAAAAGAAAAATATCCGTTTTCTTATCGTGAAGATTCTGAAAAAATTAAACCACAAGCGGCAATTGATATGTTATACGAAATTACGAAGGGAAAAGCAATTGTAACGACAGATGTTGGTCAGCATCAAATGTGGGCTGCTCAATATTATCCACTTAAGGATCCTGATAAGTGGGTAACTTCAGGAGGACTCGGAACAATGGGATTTGGATTTCCGGCTGCTATTGGTGCACAAATTGCAAAGCCAGAAGAGCTAGTTGTAGCGATTGTTGGTGATGCAGGGTTTCAAATGACATTACAAGAGCTAAGCGTATTGAAAGAGCATTCTCTCCCAGTTAAAGTTTTGATTTTAAATAATGAAGCGTTAGGCATGGTGAGACAGTGGCAAGATGAATTTTATAATCAACGCTATTCCCACTCCTTGCTTTTTTGTCAACCAGACTTTGTGGCACTTGCTCATGCATATGGCATAAAAGGAGTGCGAATTGAAAATGCATTACTGGCAAAACAACAGTTACAAGAAGCGATTGCTTTGCCAGGACCAGTTTTAATTGATTGTCGGGTACTTCAGTCCGAAAAAGTTATGCCAATGGTTGCTCCTGGAAAAGGAGTTCACCAAATGGAGGGGGTGGAGATATGAAACGGATTGTTACGGCAACCGTACGAAATCAGAGCGGGGTACTGAATCGAATTACAGGTGTCATGACACGAAGGCACTTTAATATTGAAAGTATTTCTGTTGGGCATACGGAATCATCGGATATTTCACGGATGACATTTGTTGTTCATGTAGAAAACGAACAACAAGTGGAGCAACTTATCAAACAGCTTCATAAACAAATTGATGTGTTAAAAGTGTCTGATATTACAGAAGAAGCCTTAATTGCAAGAGAGCTCGCTCTTATTAAAGTAGCAACGACAAGTGTATCCAGGTCAGAATTGTACAGTTTAATTGAACCGTTCCGAGCCGCTGTAATAGATGTTGGGAAGGATTCCATCGTCGTACAAGTAACGGGGACGCAAGAAAAAGTAGAAGCGCTTATTGAGCTACTGCGCCCATATGGCTTAAAAGAAATCGCAAGAACAGGTGTTACAGCATTTACGCGCAGCATGAAAAAACAAGATAAGCAAATCATGTTAATTCATTAATCATTTAAATATAGGGGGAGAAAGAAAATGGCAAAAGTTTATTATGAGAAAGATGTAACTGTAAATGTATTAAAAGGAAAGAAAGTAGCAGTTATTGGATATGGATCACAAGGTCATGCGCATGCGCAAAATTTACGTGATAACAGTTTTGATGTGGTAGTTGGACTACGCCCGGGCAAGTCATGGGAAAAAGCGAAAGAGGATGGTTTCTCTGTATATTCCGTAGCTGAAGCAGCAAAATCTGCTGATGTAGTGATGGTGCTTCTTCCAGATGAACTACAACCGGAAGTATATGATGCAGAAATTGCACCGAATTTACAAGCAGGAAATTCACTAGTATTTGCACATGGATTTAACGTTCATTTTGATCAAATTACACCACCAGAAGATGTAGATGTATTTCTAGTAGCACCAAAGGGACCGGGTCACCTTGTACGTCGTACGTTTGTAGAAGGCGCAGCTGTACCAGCGTTGTTTGCGATCTATCAAGATGCAACAGGAACAGCAACTGAAAAAGCATTATCGTACGCCGATGGAATTGGAGCAACACGCGCAGGCGTATTACAAACTACATTTAAAGAAGAAACGGAAACGGATCTATTTGGAGAGCAGGCCGTACTATGCGGCGGTGTGACTGCACTTGTAAAAGCAGGATTTGAAACGTTAGTAGATGCTGGTTATCAGCCAGAACTTGCATATTTTGAATGTTTACACGAACTAAAGCTAATTGTCGATCTGATGTATGAAGGTGGACTTGAAAATATGAGATATTCCGTTTCTGATACAGCACAGTGGGGTGATTTTGTATCGGGACCACGTGTCGTAACAGAGCATACGAAGCAAGCGATGGGTGAAGTATTAACAGAAATTCAAGATGGTACATTTGCAAGAGGATGGATTGCAGAACATAAAGCAGGAAGACCACATTTCCACGCAACGAATGTACAAGAAAATGAACATCAAATTGAAGTTGTAGGACGTAAATTACGTGAGATGATGCCGTTTGTACAACCGAAAGTGAAAGTGGAGGTTAAATAATATGAAACAGGTTTTGTTCATGGATACGACGCTTCGTGATGGCGAGCAATCACCGGGAGTCAATTTGAATGAACAGGAAAAGTTGCAGATTGCTAGGCAATTAGAGAAGCTCGGGATTGATGTGATGGAAGCGGGATTTGCGTCCGCTTCTGAAGGTGATTTTCATTCAGTGAAACGCATTGCTGAAACGATTCAAAATGCATCTATTATGAGTTTAGCAAGGGCCAAGGAAAGCGATATTCGCAGGGCGTATGAAGCGGTAAAAGGAGCGGTATCACCTCGGTTACACGTGTTTTTGGCAACGAGCGATATTCATATGAAATATAAGCTATGTATGTCAAAGGAAGATGTACTAGATAGTATTCATCGCTCTGTAACCTTAGGTAAATCTTTGTTTCCCACTGTACAGTTTTCAGCAGAAGATGCAACAAGGTCAACTTATTCCTTTTTAGCAGAAGCGGTGGAAGTTGCGATTCGGGCCGGTGCAGATGTTGTTAACATTCCAGATACAGTAGGTTATACAAACCCAGAAGAATATTATTCTCTTTTTAAATACTTAAAAGAATACGTTCCCTCCTATGAAAAAGCAATTTTTTCTTGTCATTGTCACGATGATCTCGGTATGGCTGTGGCAAATTCATTAGCAGCGATTGAAGGAGGAGCACTGCAAGTAGAAGGAACGATTAACGGAAT
The DNA here is from genome assembly GCF_030292155.1 of Bacillus sp. DX3.1. Lineage (NCBI taxonomy): Bacteria > Bacillati > Bacillota > Bacilli > Caryophanales > Bacillaceae > Bacillus > Bacillus sp. DX3.1. Next base: position 1,370,091 of record NZ_CP128153.1, read on the forward strand.
TGGTGAACGTGCTGGTAATGCTGCTTTAGAAGAAGTAGCAGTCGCTCTTCATATTCGAAAGGACTATTATGGAGCACAGTCTTCTTTAACATTAAAAGAAATAAAAGCAACGAGCATCCTTGTTAGCCGATTAACAGGCATGATTGTTCCGAAAAATAAGGCCATTGTTGGTGCGAATGCATTTGCGCATGAATCGGGCATTCATCAAGATGGTGTATTAAAAGAAGTAACGACATATGAAATTATTGAACCAGAACTTGTTGGTGAAGCGCAAAATTTATTTGTACTTGGAAAGCATTCGGGACGTCATGCCTTCACTGAAAAAATGAAAGAACTTGGTTATGAGATTACAGAAGAAGAGCGAGACATAGCATTTGGAGCATTTAAGAGATTAGCAGATCGAAAAAAAGAGATTACAGAAGAAGATTTACGAGCGCTCGTATTAGGAGAAACAGCATTTTCAACACAACAGTACAGCATTAAACAGCTGCAAGTACACTTTGTATCAAATAGTACACAATGTGCAACGGTTGCACTGGAAGATGCAGAAGGAAATGTATACGAGGATGCAGCAACAGGTGCCGGTAGTATCGAATCGATTTACAACGCGATTCAAAGAATTCTAGGATTGGAGTGTGAACTAGCAGATTATCGTATTCAATCGATTACGCAAGGCCAAGACGCACTTGCACATGTTCATGTCGAATTAAAAGAAGGAAGGCATCAAGTTTCAGGATTTGGGGTTGCGCAAGATGTACTGGAAGCATCAGCAAGGGCCTATGTGCATGCAGCGGGAAAGTTAAAAGCGTTGCTGTCACTTACAAAGTGAAGCTTCTATAAGTGGGGGATGTATATAAATCCATTTTGATTTTTCGACATATAGCCGCGGCTATGGATAACAAAAGGTGACCTGCACTCATTTTCTCTCTTTGTTTTCACTTAGCATGGGGCAGGAAAAGGATCTGACCGCTTCTATGCATGGCCGGATGCTCTCTCCCACCTAAAAAGAAGGGTTTTATGTCGGTTTTTTAATTTGTATTTATGTAGTTCCCCACTTAACTTTTTCAATTAGAGATTTTACTGCTAGTTAGAGCTTGATAAAAAGATAAAGGGGTGTTGATGAATGGAGAAACGTATCGTTTGTTTAGCAGGTGATGGTGTTGGACCAGAGGTTATGGATAGTGCCAAGCAAGTATTACAAATGGTAGAAAGGTTGTATGGTCATCGTTTTTATCTACAAGATGAACATTTTGGTGGGGCTGCTATTGATTCTTTCGGGCAACCGTTGCCACCAAGAACATTAACAGCATGTTTAGCAAGTGACGCCGTATTGCTTGGTTCAGTTGGTGGACCGCGCTGGGACGGTGCGAAGGAGCGGCCTGAAAAAGGATTACTTGCACTTCGGAAAGGACTCGGAGTATTTGCAAATGTTCGTCCTGTTACTGTAGAAGCAGCGACTTCGCATTTATCACCGCTAAAAGTAGCTGACGCATTAGATTTTGTTGTCGTTCGTGAATTAACAGGAGGTATTTATTTCTCTTTCCCAAAAGAAAGAACAGAAGAGGTAGCGACAGATACACTCACCTATCATCGCCATGAAATTGAACGAATCGTTTCTTACGCATTTCAATTGGCAAGTAAGCGTTGTAAAAAAGTTACTTCTATCGATAAAGCAAATGTTTTAGAGTCAAGTAAACTTTGGAGAGAAGTAACAGAAGAAATAGCACTGCGCTATCCAACTGTTGAACTTGAACATCTTTTAGTAGATGCAGCAGCAATGGAATTGATTCGCAATCCAGGCCGATTTGATGTCATTGTGACGGAAAATTTATTTGGTGATATTTTAAGTGATGAAGCATCTGTGCTAGCAGGTTCGTTAGGTATGTTGCCATCAGCGAGTCATGCAGAGAACGGTCCTTCATTGTATGAACCTATTCATGGATCGGCACCAGATATTGCGGGGAAAAATAAAGTGAACCCAATTGCGATGATGCGCTCGGTTGCGATGATGCTTGGGCAGTCATTTGAATTAAGAAAAGAAGGAGAAGCGATTGAAGAAGCAATTTCTGCGGTTCTTCGCTCCGGAAAATGTACACCAGATATAGGTGGGAATGAAACGACATCTTCGTTTACAAAATGTGTCTTGCAAGAAATGGAAGAGCAGGCGTTGGTAGGGAGAGGGAGATAATGAAGAAAAGGTTACTAGATAAACTGTGGGAACGACATGTTGTTGCAACAAACGAGAATGGATTAGACTTGCTGTATATCGATCTTCATCTCGTACATGAAGTTACATCACCGCAAGCCTTTGAAGGCTTGCGGCTTGCCAATCGAAATGTACGAAGACCTGACTTAACGTTTGCAACGATGGATCATAATATTCCAACAAAGGATGTTTGGAATATTACAGATCGTATCGCAAAACAGCAGTTAGACACGCTTCGTGCAAATTGTAAGCAATTCGAAGTCCCATTAGCAGATATAGGTGATGAATCACAAGGAATTGTGCATGTAATTGGTCCAGAGCTTGGACTTACGCAACCAGGAAAGACAATTGTATGTGGTGATAGCCATACGGCAACACATGGAGCGTTTGGAGCACTTGCATTTGGAATTGGAACGAGTGAGGTTGAGCATGTGTTAGCGACCCAAACACTATGGCAGCGAAAACCAAAAGCGATGGGCATCGAATTGAAAGGGAAATTACCAAAAGGTGTATATGCAAAAGATATTATTTTACATTTGCTAGCTACACATGGGGTAGCAATGGGAACAGGATATGTGATGGAGTTTTATGGAGAAACAATTATAGAAATGGAAATGGAAGAGCGTATGACACTCTGTAATATGGCGATTGAAGGCGGAGCAAAAGCTGGAATTATCGCACCAGACGAGAAGACGTTCGCTTATGTAAAAGGGCGTCAATATGCACCGAAAGATTTTGATCTGGCAGTAGCGAAATGGAGTGAACTTTATACAGATCAGGATGCAATATACGATACTGTTTATTCCATAGATGTTGCCACGTTAGCACCTTATGTAACGTGGGGAACAAATCCTAGTATGGGAATGCGCATTGATGAACGCTTACCGGTCATACGTAATCAAAATGATGAACGAGCTCTTACCTATATGGGGCTTCAGCCAGGACAAAGTGCATTTGAAATTCCAGTTCAGCATGTATTTATCGGTTCATGTACAAATTCTCGTTTATCAGATTTGGAAATTGCAGCAGCTGTTGTAAAAGGGAAAAAGGTAAAAGAAGGTGTGCGGGCACTCGTTGTACCAGGATCAAAACGAGTGAGAGAAGCAGCGATGAAAAAAGGGCTGCACTATATTTTTGAAGAAGCCGGCTTTGAATGGAGAGAGCCAGGGTGTTCCATGTGTCTTGGAATGAATCCAGATCAAGTACCAGAAGGAGAACATTGTGCATCCACTTCCAATCGTAATTTTGAAGGGAGACAAGGGAAGGGTGCGAGAACTCATCTTGTGAGTCCAGCTATGGCAGCAGCTGCTGCACTGTATGGTCATTTTGTTGATGTCAGAAAGGAGAGTTATGATGGAGCCATTTCGTATTCATAAGGGTACTGTTGCTGCATTAATGAACGATAATATTGATACAGATCAAATTATTCCAAAACAATATTTAAAGCGGATTGAACGAACTGGTTTTGGACAGTTTTTATTTGATGAATGGCGCTATCAGAACGATCGTCAAGAAAATCCAGATTTCTCGCTCAATGCGCCGGAACGAAAAGGCGCAAGTATTTTGGTTACAGGTGAGAATTTTGGTTGTGGTTCTTCGAGAGAGCATGCCCCGTGGGCTCTTGCTGATTATGGATTTCGCGCTATTATTGCTGGTAGCTTTGCTGACATTTTTTATATGAATTGTACGAAAAATGCGATGCTTCCTATCGTAATGGAAAAAGAAATACGTGAGAAGTTAGCTGCGGTAGGTCCAAGAGAAATCATAGAAGTAGATTTGGAAAATGAAGTAATAATAACCGAGGCGGATCGCTTTCATTTTACGATTGAAAAAATGTGGAAAGATAAACTATTGAGTGGCTTAGATGAAATCGGAATTACCCTTCAATATGAACAAAAAATTCAAGAGTATGAACTGGAAATAGCTCGCTAAACAAATTTGGCGAGCTGTGATTTTAAAAAACAAAAACAATAATTTTAATTTTGTTTACATTCTGAATTTAATGGTATATACTATGTGAAAACAAGAGGAGAAAGGGAGTAATGGCAATGTTTACATCGCAATCAGTCACTTTACTTACACAACTACATCATCATACATAGCCCTTGAACCTAGCGTGAACAACGTGTAGGTACAAGGGTTATTCCCGTTGTACCTACACTCTTACTAAGAGCCTTGTAGGTATTTTTTCTACAAGGCTCTTTTTATTTTGTTCGTGATTGCGATCAAGGGCATACATTAGAAAGGAAGAGTTTGAATGATTGAAGTTGAAAGGAGAGTGAAACTGCGTGACGAAGTGGAAACGAGCAAATCCAAATGGAACAAGGGATTATGTATTTGAAGAATGTACGTTAATAGAAGAGGTTGAACAAAAGTTACGACGAACGTTTTTAGAAAGAGGCTATGAAGAAATACGAACACCGACGATTGAGTTTTATGATGTCTTTTCTTTTCGTAATCGGCCGATAGATGAAGAGAAAATGTATAAGTTCTTTGACCAGCAAGGACGTATTATCGTGTTAAGACCTGATATGACAATTCCGCTTGCAAGGGTGATAGGAACACATGGCGGGAGAGCGCCTGTGAAATTAACATACAGCGGGAATGTATTTCGGGCAAATGAATCGTTATCTGGAAAATATAATGAAATCATTCAAACAGGTATTGAGATTATCGGTATTGATAATATACGTGCTGAAATTGAATGCATCGTAAGTGCGATACAAGCACTTCAAGGAGTAGGAATTCAGTCCTTTACAATTGAACTGGGGCAAGTTCAATTGTATAAATGCATCGTTAAAAAGCTAGCACTTGAAGAAGATGATGAGTCAACGTTGCGCACGTATATTGAAAGTAAAAATGATGCTGCGTTATCTCATTTTTTAAAAGAGAAGAAATTAGATCGAAATGATAGGACGGTACAGTTACTCGAACGATTGCCGCGGTTATTTGGAAAGTTAGAAGTCATTGAGGAAGCTGAAAAACTTGCTTCAAACAATGAAATGAAAAAAGCAATTGCAAGGGTAAAAGAAATCTATGAAACAATTAAAAGATTGGGCTATGGTTCCTATATTTCGATTGATTTTGGGATGATTCAACATCTTCATTATTATACGGGAGTTATTTTTAGGGGATATATACGTGATGTTGGAGGAGAAATTGTCAGTGGTGGCAGATATGATGAGTTAATTGGAAATTTTGGAGAGGCAATGCCGGCGGTTGGGTTAGCTGTACAAGTAAATCAAATTGTACGTACGCTGCAAGAACATCAAGCGGCTGGCGATAGAAAGAAATTAGATATACTTATCCATTATTCACTCCATATGGTTGCGGAAGCAGAAAGATTATGTGGTTTGCTTCGGAAAGATGGCCGGAAAGTAGAATTATCTATGTTTGAAACATTGCAAGATACATTTCAGTTTGCGAGGGAAAATGAGATTAGGGCAGTGGTTGAAGCATCTCGGGAAACGTTAGTAGAGTACGTGTGGGACGAAAAATGGATTAAGCGGAAAGAAGGGGAAACTTCATGCGTAACATTCAAATTGCGTTAACGAAAGGAAGGTTAGAGAAGCATGTTATTCCACTCTTTGAAAAGATTGGAATTGATTGTTCAGAGCTAAAGGATAAAGGAAGGAGGCTTGTTTTTCAAAGTACAAATGCTAATATTTCATTCATTCTTGTTAAAGCAGTTGATGTTGCAACTTATGTAGAACATGGTATTGCTGATATTGGAATTGTTGGGAAAGATATTTTACTTGAATACGAGAAAGATATATATGAAATGGTTGATTTAGAAGTAGGTTGTTGTAAGTTTTGTGTTGCTTCTATTCCGACATATAACCCGAAAAGTTATCGAAAAAAGAGAATTGCTACAAAATATCCACATATTACTTCCACGTATTTTCGTGATAAGGGAGAAGATGTAGAGATTATTAAAATAGAAGGTTCTGTCGAGATTGCTCCGCTTCTCGGATTAGCAGATGCAATTGTTGATATTGTAGAGACGGGCACAACATTAAAAGAAAATGGATTACGTGTATTTGAAGAAATGTATACGATATCTGCGCGAATGATCGTCAATAAAGCTGCCTTAAAAACAAAAAAAGACGAAATATTCAATATTATAAATAAGATGGAGCGTGCAATCGCTTCGGGTAAATAAAGGGGGGAGTGTAATGGAGGTTATGTATGAAAACTACGCGCAAGCATTGCGGAGAATAAAGCAGTTAAGAGAACAGGCTAATATAATAGAAGAAACTGTGCAATTACGTGTAAGAGAAATTGTCGAACAAGTGAGGAAAAGGAAAGATGAAGCGTTAATTTCTTATACAAAAGCTTTTGATGGCGTAGAAGTAACAAATTTCTGTGTTACAAAGGAAGAAATAGAAAAAGCAAGCGAATATGTGGAAGCTTCATTTCTAGAAGCGCTACAAGAAGCAAAGAAAAATATTATATCGTACCATGAAAAGCAACAAAGACAATCGTTTTTGGATTGTGAAAAGGAAGGCGTGATTCGTGGACAGCTGATTCGGCCACTTCAAACGGTTGGTGTATATGTACCGGGAGGAACTGCGTCGTATCCTTCATCTGTATTGATGAATGTACTACCTGCCAAAATTGCAGGCGTCCAGAAAGTTGTGATGGTTACACCACCAGGAAGAGAGGGAATCAATTCGCATATTTTAGCTGCAGCTGAAATTGCTGGTGTAGATGAAATATATACAGTAGGCGGAGCTCAAGCTATTGCGGCATTAGCGTACGGGACGGAATCGATACCAAAAGTTGATAAAATTGTTGGTCCTGGAAATATATATGTGGCTTTTGCAAAACGTGAGGTATTTGGAGCAGTTCATATCGATATGATTGCTGGACCATCTGAAATCGTTGTAATTGCTGATAAAACGGGGAAGGCACCTTTTATCGCTGCCGATTTATTGTCTCAAGCAGAGCATGATGTTAGAACAACAGCTATTTGTATTACAACTTGTGTAGAACTTGCGAAAGAAATAGAAAGAGAATTAAAGCAGCAACTTGTAACATTACCAAGAAGTGAAATAGCACGTGAATCGATAGAGAGAAATGGAGCCATTCTCGTTGTTCCTTCGTTAGAACACGCGTTTCAATTATCAAACGAAATCGCACCGGAGCATTTAGAATTACATATAAATGAACCGATGAATGCTTTGTCATTTATTCAGCATGCGGGTTCAATCTTCATCGGGCCGTATGCACCAGAGCCGCTCGGAGATTATTTTGCAGGACCGAATCATGTACTCCCAACAAGTGGAACGGCACGTTTCTTTTCACCATTATCCGTGGATGATTTTGTGAAAAAATCGAGCTTCGTATCGTATACGAAAGAGGCGTTGCAAAATGTGCAACATCATATTACAACGCTCGCGGATAAAGAAGGATTGCATGCACATGCCAGGGCTATTCAAATTCGGTTTGAGGAGGGAAAATAATGCGTAAGGCAAGTCAAGCGAGAAGAACAGCCGAAACAAAAATCGAACTTTGTTTACAGTTAGATGAAAGTGAAAATATTTCGATTCAAACAGGTGTTGGCTTTTTTGATCATATGCTTACTTTGTTTGCAAAGCATGGTCGATTTGGTTTGCAAATTGAAGCGGAAGGTGATGTTTTCGTTGATGCGCATCATACAGTTGAGGATGTCGGGATTGTACTCGGTAATTGTTTAAAAAAAGCGCTGCAAAATAAAGAGGGGATTAATCGTTATGGATCGGCATATGTACCGATGGATGAAGCACTTGGTTTTGTAGCCATTGATATAAGCGGAAGGTCTTATCTCGTTTTCCAAGGTGAATGGACAAATCCGAAGTTAGGAGATTTTGATACAGAGCTGACAGAAGAGTTTTTCAGAGCAGTTGCTCATGCGGCGAATATAACGTTACATGCTCGCGTTTTATATGGAAGTAATACACATCACAAAATTGAAGCATTATTTAAAGCATTTGGTCGTGCATTGCGCGAAGCAGTAGATAAAAATGACAAAATTGTCGGTGTAAACTCTACGAAAGGAATGTTGTAATTGATTGCAATTGTAGATTATGGGATGGGGAACATTCGTAGTGTGGAACAAGCGTTAACACGCATTGGAGCAGAGCATATTGTAACAGATGATAGAGAGAAAATATTACGAAGTGATGGTGTGATTTTACCAGGAGTAGGTGCTTTTCCGAAAGCAATAGATGCTTTACAGGAAAAAGAACTTATTTCAGTACTTCAAGAAACGGCGGTACAAGGAAAACCACTCTTGGGGATTTGTTTAGGGATGCAGCTTTTATTTGAAAAAAGTGAAGAGATACAGAGTACAAAAGGGCTAGGTTTATTACCGGGAGTCATTCGAAAACTCAAAGTACCTTATAAAATACCTCATATGGGTTGGAATCCATTAAAGAAGAAACAGGAAATCCCATTATGGAATGATGTAGGAGAAGGTTCATTTGTGTATTATGTTCATTCTTATTATGCGGATTGTCCAAGTGATATTGTATGCGGTGTGAGTGATTATGGTATTGATATTCCAGGTCTTGTTGCAAAAGAAAATATATTTGGGGCACAGTTTCATCCTGAAAAAAGCGGTGATATCGGGATACAAATGTTAAGAAATTTTAAAGGAGTGGTAGAAGCATGGAGATCTTCCCAGCTATCGATTTAAAACAAGGACGTTGTGTTCGACTGTATCAAGGAGAATTTCAAAAAGAAACGCTTATGAATGAAAATCCAGTTGCCCAAGCATTATTATTTGAAAAGTTAGGAGCACGAAAGCTGCACATTGTTGATTTGGACGGAGCGGTTTCCGGTCAATCAATGAACCTTTCTGTAATTGAAGATATATGTAAAGCAGTTCGTATTCCAGTCCAAGTGGGCGGAGGGATACGCTCTCTCGAAACTGTTGAAATGTTACTGTCTGTCGGCGTAGAAAAAGTCATTTTAGGTACGGCAGCATTGTATGATCGTTCTTTTTTAGAACATGCAGTTCGCTTATATGGAGAAAAGATTATTGTTGGCATTGATGCGAAAAATGGCTACGTGGCAACGAGAGGTTGGTTGGATATATCTGAAGTTTCTTACATTGATCTTGCGAAGAGGATGGAAAGTGTCGGCGTACAAACAATCATTTTTACAGATATTGCAAAAGACGGTACGCTTGCGGGACCGAATTTTGAACAATTACAGTCACTGCAAGAGGCGGTGGCACTCCGTATTGTTGCATCGGGCGGAGTATGTTCACTTCAAGATGTACAGAGGCTGAACGATATGAATGTGTATGGCGTTATTATTGGAAAAGCACTATATGAAAAAACAATTGATTTAGAAGAGGCATTGCAGGTGACAAAGATATGTTAACGAAGCGAATCATTCCTTGCTTAGATGTGAAAGCAGGTCGGGTTGTAAAAGGTGTGAATTTTGCCCAGTTACAAGATGTTGGTGATCCTGTTGCAATTGCATCATTGTACGATAGGGCTGGTGCTGATGAACTTGTTTTTTTAGATATTACAGCGACGCATGAAGGAAGAAAAACAATTTTGGACGTTGTGGAACGAACAGCATCACAAGTTTTTATTCCACTTACAGTAGGGGGTGGTATCTCATCTGTTCAAGATATGTATGCATTGCTGAGGGCTGGTGCAGATAAAGTATCTCTCAATTCTGCTGCAGTTCAGAATCCAGATGTAATTCGAGAAGGAGCAGAACACTTTGGTTCACAATGTATTGTTGTAGCAATTGACGCGAGAAAAATAGCGGAAAAGAAGTGGCATGTATATGTAAATGGTGGGCGGATTGATATGGGAATCGATGTTATCGAATGGGCAAAGCGTGCGGAACAGTTAGGTGCCGGTGAAATTTTACTTACAAGTATGGATGCAGATGGAACAAAGGATGGTTATGATCTTTCGTTAACAGAAACGATTTCGCACGCTGTTTCTATTCCGGTCATTGCTTCAGGTGGCTGCGGCAGTGCAGAGCATATTGTAGAAGTGTTTCAAAAAACATCGGCAAGTGCTGCACTAGCGGCTTCCATTTTCCATTACGGTGAAACGACCGTGCAGAAGGTAAAACAAAAGTTACAAGCAGCGGAAATTGAGGTGAGATTATGAAACCGGATTTTTCAAAGGGATTGTTGCCAGCTGTTGTTGTAGAAGAAGATACAAAAGAAATTTTGATGCTAGCATATATGAATGAAGAAGCGTATCAAAAAACGTTAGAGACGAAGAAAACATGGTTTTACTCGCGCTCTAGGCAAGCGTTATGGAATAAAGGAGAAACATCCGGCCACGTACAGTATGTTCAATCACTATATTTAGATTGTGACCAAGATTCGATTGTTATCGTTGTAAAACAGGTGGGACCTGCGTGTCATACAGGAGAAAAAACATGTTTTCATTACAAAGTTATGTAGGGGGAATAAGTGATGGAGAGCGTTCTTCGGTCTTTATATGAAACGATTCAGCAGCGTAAAGAAAATCCGCTTTCAGAATCCTATACAAATTATTTATTTGCAAAAGGAGAAGATAAAATTTTAAAAAAAATAGGAGAAGAGTGTACAGAAGTTATAATTGCTGCAAAAAATGATCATAAAGAAGAGCTTGTAAAAGAAATGGTTGATGTCATATATCACTGCTTCGTCCTACTTGCTGAAAAAAATATTCCGTTAGAAGATGTGTTAGAAGAAGTAAAGGGGCGGCAAGGAAAGCTATCAAAAACAGGGGACCGAAAAGAAATTGATACGTTATAAGTGCTTGTTCAAAAAGGAGGATAAAGAGAGCCGAGTAGTTCAAGGCGCGGAAGCCAGGAGGATACGGAGTGTAGACTGAGCTACATGAGTACCGGAGCGGCGACGTAACGAAGAAATAGGGCGGCTATCTTTACCGGACTTTTTGAACATCTTCTATAAGGGGGAGGTAGGAGAATGAAAGTAGATTATCATCTTCATTTAGAGGAAGGACCATATTCGATGCGCTGGCTGGCAAGAACGAATGAAGCGCTAGAATATTATATGCCACTCCAAGAGGAACGGCATTCTGTAGAATGGATGATGAAAACACAAGAACGTCTGCAAAAGCGAGTAAAGGAAGGTCCTTTTACAGCGGACTGGATTGATTTATATTTAGAGGAAGCAGTGCGAAAAGGAATAAAAGAAGTGGGGATTGTTGACCATTTATACCGTTTTCATGAGGCGAAGGCGTATTATGAGAAATATGTAGATATTGGAGACACGCAACTTGGATGCTTGCAAAAAGAATGGTTATGTCAAGTACGAGTCACATCTATTCATAACTTTACCAGAGCCATCCAAGAAGCGAAAGAACGCTGGGCAAAACGAGGAGTTATATTACGGTTGGGCATTGAAGCTGATTATTTCATTGGCGGGGAACGAGAACTGCAAGAATTATTAGCATTAGGTGACTGGGATTATGTAATTGGTTCTGTGCATTTTATCGATGGATGGGGTTTTGATAATCCAGATACGAAAGAGTATTTTGAAGAACATCAGTTACATACGTTGTATCATACATTTTTTACAACAGTTGAAAAAGCAGTTCGTTCTGAATTATTTGATATTGTAGCTCATCTTGATAATATAAAAGTATTTAATTATCGTTTAGATGAGAATATACAGCTCCCTTATTACGAAACAATTGCAAGAGCATTAGTGGAAACAAATACAGCAACAGAAATAAATGCGGGGTTATATTACCGTTATCCTGTGCAAGAGATGTGTCCAAGTCCACTTTATTTACATGTATTAGCACAGTATCAAGTGCCAATTACACTTTCATCGGATGCTCATTATCCAAATGATTTAGGAAACTATGTAGAGGACAACGTGGAAATATTACGTAATCATGGTGTTTCTCATGTTGCTACATTTGAAAAACGGATTAGAAAGATGCAACTGCTTGAACAGGTATCAACAATTGTTTCGAAGTAGAGGAATGATTTTGTGATGAAAACCTTTCTTTTTGCTCAAAATAAGGAGGAATGAAAAAAGGAGGGTTTAAAATGATAAAACAACAATATAAAGAAAATGCGAAAATAACGAATCAAAGTAATGTAACGCAGAAACAAGATGAAAATCAGTCTGTAACACAGGAGCAAATTAGCGATACGGTAGCAGAAGGAACGATTGATGTAAAGTTAGAACAACAATCTATCGAAGAACAATAAAAAAGGACGAGATGAACGTGTTCATCTCGTCCTTTTTTATGGAAAGAAGTGTCGATTTTCAAAACTGTAATCAAATATCTTGGCTTTTTGGGCGTAGATTTTTTACAATAAGACGTAAGGAAGTTCTTATTTTTAGATAGAAGATGAAAGGGTGCTTGTTCATGGCGAAAATATTAGTAGCAGGAAACATTCCAGAAATCGGATTACAGTTATTACAAAATCATGATGTAGAGATGTATGGCAAAGAAGAATTAATTAGCACAGAAGAATTAGCCCAGTGTGTAAAGGATAAAGATGCTCTTTTAAGTTTACTTTCTACAAAGGTAACAAAAGAAGTAATCGATGCAGCACCCCATTTGAAAATTATTGCAAACTATGGTGCAGGTTACGATAATATTGATTATGCATATGCAGCAAAAAAAGGAATTGCTGTTACAAATACACCGAAAGTTTCAACAGAAGCAACGGCAGAATTAACGTTTGCGATCTTACTGGCAGCCGCAAGAAGAGTTCCTGAAGGAGATACATTGTGTCGTACAGTTGGCTTTAATGGCTGGGCACCGCTCTTTTTCCTTGGACGAGAAGTATACGGAAAAACAATTGGAATCATTGGCCTTGGAGAAATTGGAAAAGCGGTGGCAAAACGTGCAAAAGCGTTTGGTATGAATATTGTATATACAGGACCAAGCCGTAAGCTTGAGGCAGAGCGTGAATTAGAAGCAGCCTATGTAACATTTGAAGAGCTATTACAAACAGCAGATTTTATTACAATTAACTGTGCTTATAACTCAAGTCTTCATCATATGATCGATGAAGAACAATTTAAAATGATGAAAGAAACGGCTTATGTTGTAAATGCAGCACGCGGTCCTATTATGAATGAAGAAGCACTTGCTCATGCACTAGAGACAAATCAAATCGAAGGAGCAGCTCTTGATGTATTTGAATTCGAACCGAAAATTACAGAACGACTAAAAGGATTGAAAAATGTTGTCATGACTCCGCATATTGGAAATGCAACATTTGAGACACGAGATGCAATGGCAGAAATGGCAGTGCGTAACATTTTATCTGTATTAGAAAGCGAAGAGCCATTAACGCCTGTGAATAAAAAAGAATTGGTAACAAAATAAAGTGAAACTTTCATAAGTAGGGTATATGGATTTGTTTCCAAAACTATGTTTTACTTATTGTCAGCAAAAAGAAACCTTCCTGCGCAGGAAGGTTTCTTTTTATTCTTCTTTATTTGCTCGTTTTTTGTGAGACGGTCTTTGTCTAATAAATTGAGATAACATATACAAAATATAAAGCGGGATGGCAATAAACAGAAATTCAGGAATGTTGCCAAAGCTTGTTTTATACATTGTATAAATAATTCCAATTAAAAATAGTGTAATAATAATACTATATCGTGGAATTGGTACATCTTTTAAACTTGGAATGCGAACGCGGCTTACCATCAAAAATGCAAACGTTACAAATACTGTAATCAGAACAATTTTTGGAATGGTGTGTGAAAATAATGTTAAGAAGGCAACGAGTCCTCCAGCCGCAGTAATGGGAACGCCAGTAAAATATTTCATGGAAGTAGATGAAGGCGTCACATTGAAGCGGGCTAAGCGATATGCCCCGAAAAGCGGGAATAGTCCTGCGATATATAGTCCGATAATTCCATAATTAGAAAAAGATGTATAATACATTAAAACTGCAGGAGCGGCACCGAACGTGACAACATCCGCCAATGAGTCAAGTTCTTTTCCCATTTGTGAATCGACACGTAGTAAGCGAGCAACTCGACCATCGAGACTATCTAGCATCATCCCGATTAGTACTAAAATGGCAGCTGACTTATAATAACCTAAAGATGCATAGCCGATTGATAAAAAACCACTATATAAATTTCCGAGCGTAAATAAGTTTGGAATTGCTGCTCTATACAAAATCTGATCCCTTGCTTTCTGTTATGAATTCTTAATTAGTGTATGAAAGTTTATGTATTTTATCATAACATAAATTTCCTCCCCCGTACGAAAAAATTCCCATTTTGCGAAAGATTTCATGGGCTAGTTTGGAAAGAAAATCGATATAAGTGCTTGTTCAAAAAGGAGGATAAAGAGAGCCGAGTAGTTCGAGGCGTGAAAGCCAGGAGGATACGGAGTGTAGATGGAACTATATGAGTACCGGAGCGGTGATGTAACGAAGAAATAGGGCAGCTATCTTTACCGGACTTTTTGAACAGCCTCTATAAGAAAAAGGAACCTCGAATTACTATCATTCGAGGTTCCTGGTTATATTATTCAAATTTTGTTATCATCGTTTCTGTTTTATATTTATTGTGTGAATCAAAGCGTAATAAATCGCCATAGATAAGCTTGTCAGAGTAATTCAATTCCGTTTTTGCTTTTTCTATATACGGCTGGCAAATCGTTGTATCGATAGGTTCGCCGTTGCTTTTGTTGTAACACATATTTTTTGTATAAATGTAATCGTTTGTTACGAAACTACCATCACGCATAATCATAAGCGGATTATCATTTTTCGTAAATAAGTCTGTACCAAATTCAATAGAATGATTTGTTTTAATGCCAAGTAAATGAAGTAATGTTGGCTTTAAATCAATTTGTCCAGATACTTTAGAAATGACTTCTCCTTCTTGACCTGGAACATGAATAATGAGTGGTACACGTTGTAATTGCATAGAATCAAATGAAGTTATGGATTCTTTGCCGAGAAATTGTGCCATAGCAGCATTATGATTTTCAGAAATTCCATAATGATCTCCATAAATAACAATAATTGAATTGTCGTATAATCCTTCTTCTTTCAAACGATTGATAAACTGTTTGAGTGCTTCATCTGTATAACGTACAGTTGGGAAGTAGCGATTTAGGACTTCGCTATCGGAATTATATTCATCGATATATTGATCTTCTGGATTTAAAAGAAATGGAAAATGATTCGTTAACGTAATAAATTTGGTATAAAATGGCTGCGGTAAAGATTTTAGTTTTGAAATCGATTGATCAAAGAACTCTTTATCTTTTAAGCCCCAGCCGACAGACATTTGTTCAGTGCCTGTATAATCTTGTAAATTAAAATAGCGATCGTATCCGAGTGCCGGATACATCAAATCACGATTCCAAAATGTTTTATCGTTAGAATGAAAGACTGCAGAATAATAGCCATACTTTTTCAGTTGTTCGGGTGTTGCAGTATACTCATTGTCTGCATGAGTAAAGAATACAGAGCCACGGTCCAATGGATATAATGAATTTTCAACAATGAATTCTGCATCGGATGTTTTTCCTTGTCCAGTTTGATGATAGAAGTTATCAAAGTAATAGCTATCTTTTATAAACTGGTTTAAAAAAGGTGTGATTTCTTTTCCATTTATCTTTTTGTTTATAACAAAATTTTGTGTTGATTCCATTGAAATTAAAATCACATTTTTTCCTTTTGCAGCACCAAATAAGTCTTTGTTACTTTTTTTATCTTTTGTTTGTACATAATTTTCAATTTCAGAAAAGCCATCTCCACTTGCGAAAACACGTTGCGCGGAAGATTTGGACTGCAGCGCAATATCATATAGATGATACGTGTATAAACCTAAATTTTTCACAACTGTTTGGCGATCAAAAGAATGTGAAAACATCTGTGGCTTATGAATAACCGAAACGATAATTTGTAATGCTAATAGAGCTGTTATACCGCCAAAGAATGTCTGTTTTTCTGAGCGAGATAATGGTGTATCATCACAAAAAATTGGGAATTTACGTAAAATAAACGTTAAAATAATCGCATCTGCAAATAGAAGCAACGTCTTATACGTAAATAATTCTTTAATACTTGTTCCTAAATCTGCCATATTATTTGTTTGGAATAAAACCGGGAACGTGACAAAGTCATTATAAAATCCGTAGAACATCGCATTTCCAAATAAAATAAATGATAGAACAAAGCTGATTCCAATAATAATTCGATTTCGATATTTGGAAGCCAATAACGCTAGGCCGAAAAATAAAAGTAATGAAGCGAGTGGATTAAACAATAGCATGATTTCTTCGGAAATGTTATCAATTTTGATATCGAAGGCTAGCTTGTACACAGTATATGTTTTTATCCATAATAAAACGACTGCAATAAGTGCAAATCGCAGTTTTGGAAATAAATGTTGTAGCATAATAGACTCCTCTCCTACTACATGTGACGGTTCTAGTGACTTTATCCCGCTATTTGCGAGCAATAATACCTCCACTTCAAAATTCGGCAGGAAGCAAAGAAGTTAGATGGGGATAAACTGCCCGTAAAAGCTCGATTGGTGAAGATTAATGATCAATGGAGGATGAAGAAAACACCCACTGATCAAAGTTTCACTTTATATAAATACAAATTAAAAAACCGACATAAAACCCCTCTTTTTAGGTAGGAGAGAGCATCCGGCCATGCATAGAAGCGGTTATCCTTTTCCTGCCCGATGCGAAGTGAAAACAAAGAGAGAAAACGAGTGCAGGTCACCTGTTGTTCTCCATAGCCGCGGCTTATATGTCGAAAAATCAAAATGGATTTATATATATATACGAACTGTCGTGTATCTTTATGATTATTATACTATGTGTACTATTATACGAAAACAAAGCAGAGTTGTGGACGATTTTTATAAGAATTGGTTAGAAAAATTGAAAAAGGAGACAATAACAATATCGTATGATACGGAGGTTATGATGAAAAAGTTATTTTGTTTCATATGTAGCGGTTTCTTTTTATTTTCTACTCCTACAGTTTTTGCTGCACAATATACTCCGCCATTATTGGAAGATGCTCTTTATTCTGTGTTGTTTCCACAAATAAACGCAGCGATTCAAAAGCAATATGGGAAACAAAAACCATATGATTGTCCAAAGATTGTTAGTATGAAAAAACTGTATAGCGGTACATATTTATTTCGAACAGTAATTGAAGTAACGAAATATGAATCAGGTGCAGGGGGAAAGATACTCCCGCCATTTGAAAAAGTGAGTATTACATTTGAAAATGATGAGGGAGAGTGGAGCGTAAAAAAAATAGATGTAAAACGCTTACCAAACGATACGAAGTTAAATTGCAAAAAAGTAATTTAAAAAATTGTTTGACAAATAATTTATTCGTTTGGTATTCTTAAAAGCAACAAAAGATGTTTGAAAATTAAATAGACTTACCTCATCTACTCTCAAAGGTAGAGGCCGCAATAGGAAAAAGTATGCTATAGGAGATTCAGTGGAATCCATGATCATAGTTTGAAAGGGACTATTGCCGAAATATATGGATGACCACATCATTCATATATTGGGACTATGTTGAATAAATGTAGTACTGTCATAAGGTTTATCTTATGGAGAGCTATTTGGAGATGTTGATGCGGTTTCTTATTTGAGAAGATGACAACTCGTTTATTTTTTCATGATAGATTATTCCTAATAAGAAACGCGTGTGAACATTGTTCCGCGCGTTTTTTGTTTATCTAAAAGCGTGCTGCAATGATAGAAAAAGATTGGGGTAATAAGTTTTTGAGGAAATAAGGGAGGAATTTAAATGTATTTACACGGCACAAGTCGAATCAATGAGCAAGGGCACTTAGAAATTGGGGGATGTGACACGACGCAGTTAGCAAAAACATATGGGACACCACTTTATGTATATGATGAGGTTTCCATTCGTGAAAAATGTCGTGCATTTCACCGCGCTTTCCAGGAAAGTGGGTTCTCTTACCAAGTAGCATATGCAAGTAAGGCGTTCTTGTGCATGGAGATGTGCCGAGTAGCTCATGAAGAAAAAATGTCACTAGATGTTGTTTCTGGAGGAGAGTTATATACTGCATTGCAAGCTGGTTTTCCAGCAGCACGTATTCATTTTCATGGCAATAATAAAACAGAAGAAGAAATGGTTATAGCTTTGCAAGCAGATATTGGTTGTTTTGTTGTAGATAATTTCTTTGAATTAGAAGTTTTACATGATTTAGCGGAGCAGCATGGGAAAACTGTAAATATATTAATTCGTGTTACACCAGGAGTGGAAGCACATACACATGAATACATTACAACAGGGCAAGATGATTCGAAATTTGGTTTTGGTGTTTCAACAGGTCAAGCTTTGCAAGCGATCAAAATGGCACTAGAAAAATCAAATTATAACGTGTTAGGTATCCATTCACATATTGGTTCGCAAATTTTTGAAACAGCAGGGTTTGTTCGTGCAATTGAAGTATTGCGTAGTTTCCTAGAGGAGCTAAGAGAACAAACTAGCTATACGGTGAACGTATTAAATGTTGGTGGCGGTTTTGGTATTCGATATACGGAAGGAGATACACCACTTACACTTGAGACGTATGTGCAAGCTGTAACAACTGCAGTGCGAGAACAATTTACTGCATGTGAGTATCCGCTTCCTGAAATTTGGGTTGAGCCAGGACGTAGCATTGTTGGGGATGCAGGAACGACGCTTTATACAGTAGGGGCGGTAAAAGATATTCCAGGAATTCGTAAATATGTGTCAGTCGATGGTGGGATGACAGATAATTTACGACCTGCTTTATATGGTGCACGTTATGAGGCAATGCTCGCAAATCGAGGAAAAGAAGAAGATGAAGAGGTTGTTTCGATTGCTGGAAAGTGTTGTGAGAGCGGAGATATGCTCATTTGGGATATAGAATTACCGAAAGTCGCTTCAGCGGATTTGTTAGCAATATCTTGTACGGGAGCATATGGGTATTCAATGGCTAATAATTATAACCGAATCTGTCGTCCAGCCGTAGTATTTGCAAAAGGTGGAAAATCACAAGTTGTTGTTGACCGTGAAACATATGAAAATATAATTGGGAACGATCGCATACGTATTAAAGAGCTTGTATAACGGAAAAAAGGAGTTGCTTAAAGTGAGCAGCTCCTTTTAAAAAAATAAAAAATATAAAATATATCGGAAAACTAGGATTGAAAAAAATCTGAATTATGATAAAATACAAATACAAAGAATAGCTTATCAAGAGAAGCGGAGGGAACTGGCCCTACGAAGCTCGGC
The DNA here is from genome assembly GCF_030292155.1 of Bacillus sp. DX3.1. Classification (NCBI taxonomy): domain Bacteria; kingdom Bacillati; phylum Bacillota; class Bacilli; order Caryophanales; family Bacillaceae; genus Bacillus; species Bacillus sp. DX3.1. Next base: position 1,389,541 of record NZ_CP128153.1, read on the forward strand.
AACCTGCTTATAGAAGCAAGGTGCTAATTCCAGCAAAATGGCATCCATTTTGAAAGATAAGGTAAATATATTACCGAACAGTCTTTTCGAAATGGAAAAGATTTTTTTTATGAATGAAAAAAGGGGGGCTGTTCGTGGGAGTGCGTGGACATTTTGACGAAGTAGCTGAGAAAATTCAAACAATGCTTGCGGATATGAAATATGGCTCAATTACAATTGTTGTGCAAGATGGCAAAGTGATTCAACTTGAGAAAAGTGAAAAAGTACGCTTAAAATAAAAGCGCTGACTAGAAAAACTAGAGGCGGTTTTAACCTATGTAATAGGTTAAAACCGTCTTTTTGCGTTACAGGGGGAAAAACAATGTTAACGTACGAAGCATGGAAAGAAGATGTCATTTCTTTTTCTGAGGAAGACGAAACAAAAGGCGCATTACAAGTATTACGTTGGGCGTATGAACAGTATGGGGAGGAAATCGTGTATGCGTGCAGCTTTGGGGTGGAAGGAATGGTGCTGTTACACCTTATAAACCAAGTAAATCCATCTGCGAAAGTTGTATTTTTAGATACGAACGTTCATTTTCAAGAAACGTACGATTTAATTCAGCGAGTGAGAGGAAGATTTCCTGATTTGAAAATTATTAAAAAACAACCTGCTTCTACACTCGAGGAACAAGCAAAAGAGCATGGAGAAAAGTTGTGGGAGCGTAATCCGAATCTTTGCTGTAAATTAAGAAAAATTTTACCGCTAGAAGAATCTTTAAAGGGTGGAAAAGCGTGGATATCAGGATTAAGAAGAGAGCAATCTGAAACGCGTAAACATACACAGTTTATAAACCAAGATCATCGCTTTCAATCTATTAAAATATGTCCGCTTATTCATTGGACATGGAAGGAAATATGGCGCTATGTATATAAGCATAGTTTGCCATATAATCCGTTGCACGATGTTGGATATCCAAGTATTGGGTGTGAAAAATGCACATTACCTGTGGAAGTGGGAGGAGATTCAAGGGAAGGTCGATGGTCTGGAAAGATGAAAACGGAATGTGGCCTTCATGATCAATAGGGTTATGAACATTCCTAATATAAATAAGAAGGAGTACAGAAAAATGAGTGATACAAAGGTATTAGTAAATCGAGTTGATGAAACATATGAAACAGGACATATTGTAAAGGAAATTGAATTGGACAAAATTTCTTTAAGTGATTTAAACCTTCTTGCAACAGGTGGTTATACTCCGCTTGTAGGATTTTTAGGAAAAGATGATTACCAATCTGTTGTAGAAAAGATGCGTTTGACAAGCGGTGATGTATGGAGTATTCCCATTACGCTACCAGTAACAGAAGAAAAAGTAACAGAATTACAAATTGGGGAAGAAGCTCGTCTTGTAAAAGAAGGACTCACATATGGTGTGATTCAAATAGAAGATATCTTTGTTCCAGATAAAGAGAAGGAAGCGTTATTTGTCTATAAAACAACTGACACTGCACATCCAGGAGTAAAAAAATTATATGACCGTCCAAATGTTTATGTTGGAGGAACGATTATACTTGTGAAGCGTTTTGAAACTGGGAAATTCGCTTCGTATCATTTAGATCCAAGTGAAACACATGCAGAATTTGCAAAGCGTGGTTGGAAAACAGTAGTCGGCTTCCAAACAAGAAATCCGGTTCATCGTGCACATGAATATATCCAAAAATCAGCGCTTGAGATTGTAGATGGACTCTTTTTAAATCCACTTGTTGGTGAAACGAAATCAGATGATATTCCAGCTGATGTTCGTATGGAAAGCTATGAAGTACTTTTGAAAAATTATTATCCAAATGATCGCGTCTTTTTGAGTGTTTTTCCAGCTGCGATGCGCTATGCCGGACCACGTGAAGCGATATTTCATGCACTGGTCAGAAAAAATTTCGGTTGTACACACTTTATCGTCGGTCGTGATCATGCCGGGGTAGGTGATTATTACGGTACGTATGAAGCACAGGAAATCTTTGCGAATTTTACAGTAAAAGAGTTAGGGATTACACCGCTCTTTTTTGAACATAGCTTTTATTGTACGAAGTGTGAAGCGATGGCTTCAACGAAAACATGTCCGCATGGAAAAGAGGATCATGTCATTTTATCAGGTACGAAAGTGCGAGAATTATTAAGAAATGGTGAGATTCCACCAAGTACATTTAGCCGGAAAGAAGTAGTGGAAGTACTAATTCGCGGTTTACAAAAAGAAACTGTTACAAAGTAGGGAGAGAATAGAATGGATTCAAATATTACTTGGCACATTGCATCCGTTTCAAAGGAAGAGCGTAGGAAACAAAATGGGCATTATAGTTTTGTCCTTTGGTTTACAGGATTATCAGCTTCTGGAAAATCAACGGTAGCAAATGGAGTTGCCCGAAAATTGTTTGAAAGAAATATTGGGAATTATGTACTGGACGGCGATAATATTCGTCACGGTTTAAATAAAGATTTAGGATTTTCCGAAAATGATCGTACAGAAAATATTCGCCGCATTGGTGAAGTGGCAAAATTATTTGTAGATCAAGGAACAATTGTATTAACAGCATTTATTTCACCATTTCGAGAGGATCGCGGGCAAGTGCGAGATATTCTTGAACAAGGCGAATTTATAGAAGTATTTGTAAAGTGTCCAATAGAAGAATGTGAGAAACGTGATCCGAAAGGTCTTTATAAAAAAGCAAGACAAGGAGATATTAAGCAATTTACTGGTATAGATTCGCCTTATGAAGAACCTGCTCAAGCAGAAATCGTTGTAGAAACGCATCTGCATTCCATCGAGCAATGTGCGGAACAAATTATCGGTTACTTACAAGAACGTAGCTTTATATAGGGGGGAAATAAACGATGAATTATGAAAAAGTATGGGCAGACAATGAAAAATTAAATTTATCAGAAAAAAAGAAATTAGAAAAAGATGGTTTAGAAATTTTTAAAGATATTCCGTATTACGCTGAAAATGGATTTGACTCCATTCCGAAAGAAGAATGGGATTCATTTAAATGGGCGGGATTATATTTACAACGTCCGAAAGAAGCGGGATATTTTATGATGCGTGTCAATATCCCTTCTGGAATTATTACAAATGAACAAGCTGAGGCACTTGCATCAATTGCTGAAGATTATGGACGTGATGTTTTAGATATCACAACGAGACAAGCGATTCAGTTTCATTGGTTAGAAATTGGGCAAATTCCAGATATTTTTAAAAGATTAGAGAAGGTAGGATTATCTTCAGCTGGAGCGTGCGGAGATATTACACGTAATATCACAGGGAATCCACTTGCTGGAATTGATGCCAATGAACTGTTTGATACAGCACCAATTGTACAAGAGGTGTATGAATATTTTCAGCATAATGAAGAGTTCTCAAATCTACCACGTAAATTTAAAATGTCCATTAGTTCAAATATCTATAATTCAGCAAATGCTGAAATTAACTGCGTTGCGTTTACGCCGGCAACAAAAGAAATCGACGGAGAAAGTGTTGTAGGATTTCATATAAAAGTAGGAGGTGGCTTATCTGCCCGTCCATATTTAGCGGAAGAGTTAGATGTATTTGTTTTACCAGAACAAGTGAAGAGTGTAGCAATTGCAATTGCTACGATTTTTCGAGATTTTGGATATCGTGAAAAGCGTCATTTAGCTCGTTTGAAATTTCTTGTTGCAGACTGGGGTCCAGAGAAATTTAAAGACAAATTAGTAGAATATACAGGGCCTTTACAGGGGAAAGGAGAGAGTGCTTTAAAAGGCTGGAATGCAGGATACTTTTACGGCGTGCAAGATCAAAAGCAAAATGGTTTACATTACGTTGGTTTTAACGTACCGGTAGGTCGTTTACATGCAGAGGAAATGTTTGAGATTGCAAGGATTGCAAAACAGTACGGAAATGGAGAAATACGTACATGTAACTCACAAAATTTTATTATTCCAAATGTTCCTCCAGAAAATGTCGATAGTTTGTTAAAAGAGCCATTATTTGAATCTATATCTGCAAATCCAAAATCATTCATTGGTTATGCGGTTTCTTGCACTGGTATTGAATATTGCAATCTTGCATTGGTAGAAACAAAAGAGAGATTGCGTAGGATTGCAGAATACTTAGATACGGAACTCGTTCTTGATGTGCCAGTTCGCATTCATATGATAGGATGCCCAAACTCATGTGGTCAACGTCAAATTGCTGACATTGGCTTACAAGGAGTGAAATTGAAAACGAAGGAAAAAGGAATTGTTGAAGCGTTTGAGATCTATGTAGGTGGGACCCTCTTAGATGGCGGAACGTATAATCAAAAACTAAAAGGGAAAATTGATGGGGCAGATTTGCCGAATGTTCTTACATCATTTTTAACGTACTTTAAAGAGCATAAACTTCCAGCAGAAACATTTTATGAGTTTGCTGGACGTGTGGGCATTGAAAGCTTACAAGCGGTATTAAACACAATTTTAGAAGAAGTGATTGCATCATAGGGAGGGAACAATATGGATTTATATCGTTTTGAAGTTGTGTTAGAAAACGCTGTTGTTCCTGTAGTGGTAGTTGCACAAAGTGAAGAACAAGCATTTAGGCTTGTGGAAGTCGAATTAGAGAAATATTTTTTACCGTTGCCAGAAGTGAAAGAAATCTCTCTATATGAAAAAAAGAAGATTCGAAAAGGTGCGGCATTTGTAATTCATGAATAGGAGATAACTGCCCGTAAGTGCCCGATTGGTTTAACTAACCATCAGTGGGGGATGAAGCTCCCGACTGATGGGAATTTCACTTTATCGTAGAAATGAGGAGAGATGATGGGAAAAGTATATATTGTTGGGGCGGGACCAGGGGATCCGGATTTAATTTCTGTAAAAGGAGTAAAGTGCATTCAGCAAGCTGATGTTATTTTATATGACCGACTTGTCAATAAAGAGCTGCTTTCGTACGCAAAACCAGAAGCAGATTTAATTTATTGCGGAAAACTACCAAATTATCACACGATGAAACAAGAAACAATTCACGCTTTTCTAGTGAAATATGCAAAAAAAGGAAAAGTTGTTACAAGGTTAAAAGGAGGAGATCCATTTGTGTTTGGTAGAGGCGGTGAAGAAGCGGAAGTGTTAGCGAAGTATGGTATTCCATTTGAAATTGTACCTGGTATTACAGCTGGTATTGCCGCCTCTGCATATGCTGGTATTCCTGTTACGCACAGGGAAGCGAGTGCAAGCTTTGCTGTTGTGACAGGGCATCGTAAAGATGGTGCTGAAGAAGAGGTGAAATGGGAAAACCTAGCAAAGGGTGTGGATACACTTGCTGTTTATATGGGAGTAAGCAATCTTCCTTACATATGTGAGCAGCTTTTGAAATATGGAAAAGGAGAAGAAACACCAGTTGCTATTGTTGAGTGGGGTACTACCTCATCTCAGCGAACAATTACAGGAACGCTAGGAACAATTGTTGCAATTTCTGGAAAAGAGAATATTCAAAATCCGAGTATGATTGTAATTGGGGAAGTTGTCCGTTTCCGTGAAAAAATTCATTGGTTTGAACAAAAAATTGAAAATACGTATCCAGTAAGTGGAGTACTATAAAATGAAGGCAGTGTTATATATATGCCATGGAAGTAGACTGCAAGCGGCAAAAGAGGAAGCAGTAACTTTTGTATCTTCTTGTATGAAACGGGTATCAGCCCCTATTCAAGAACTATGTTTTTTAGAGTTAGCAAAGCCTTCTATTAGTGAAGGCTTTGCTGCTTGCATTAGAGGAGGAGCAACAGAAGTTATTGTTGTTCCTGTCTTTTTATTAGCAGCAGGTCATGTGAAAGAGGATATACCGCAAGAGTTAAAAAGATTCCAAAGCAGTTATCCTCATATTTCTATTACATATGGAAACCCATTTGGTGTGTCACAATCACTTGTGTCGGCTACGTATGAAGGAAGTGGTATCAATGAGTTTGAAAATGGAGTGACCCTCCTGCTCGTTGCGAGAGGAAGTAGTGATCCACAAACGTTACAGGATATGCAGCATATTGCTTCAATGTTTGAAAAAGAAGTGAAAGTCAGTAAAGTAGAAGTGTGTTATTTGGCGGCAGTAGAGCCTCGATTTGAGGAACAATTAAAGGAAGTTGTGGAAAGAGAGAATGAGAAGATTGTAGTTCTGCCTTACTTGTTATTTACAGGGCTATTAATGAAACATATTGAACGAGAAGTTCGTAAATATAATCAGTCTAATATATATATAAGTCCTTATTTAGGAAAGAATCTTGTATTTCAAGAAATGCTGATTCAAAAAACAGAAGAAATATTAAGGGGAGATGAGTGTGTATCCACTTACAGTACGAATTAAAAATAAACATGTCGTTGTAATTGGCGGTGGTCGAGTCGCGTCGTTTAAAATAGCTCCTTTATTTAAAGAAGGAGCGAATATAGTTGTAGTGAGTCGTGAACTAGATGCAAGTTTAGTAAAGCTTGTCGAAGCGAAACAGATTCGTTGGTTTCAAAAAGAGTATGCGAAAAGTGACTTAGAAAGCGCATTTTTAGTAGTGGCAGCTACAAGCGATCCATTATTAAATGAACGTATCGCACAAGAGGCATCGTCAAATCAGCTCGTCAATGTAATTACCAATCCAAAAAGCGGGAATGTGCATTTTCCAGCGACTATCCATCGCGGAAAACTTAATGTCGCCGTTTCTACTGGAGGTGCAAGTCCGAAGCTTGCGAAAAAAATTCGTGATGATATCGCAGCGAAATACGATGAGGCGTATGAAGATTATCTTGATTTTTTATATGAAGTAAGAATGAAAGTGAAGCAATTGTCTCTAGAAAAAAGACAACAGAATATTTTATTACAAGAAGTGTTGAAATCTGAGTATATTCAAAATCAGCAAAAAAGGGTAACGTTTTTACAAGAGTTAGATGAAAGAATTATCGTATAATAGAAGGCTATTACATGTATATGATATTTGACGTATTAAAAATGTACACTTGTTTATGTAGGAAATATATATAAATCCATTTTGATTTTTCGACATATAAGCCGCGGCTATGGATAACAAAAGGTGACGTGCACTCATTTTCTCTCTTTGTTTTCACTATGTCTGGGCAGAAAAAGGATCTGACCGCTTCTATGCATGGCTGGATGCTCTCTCCCATCTAAAAAGAAGGGTTTTATGTCGGTTTTTAATTTGTATTTATATAAATGAAATTCTTCTTTACAAATATAGTAATCTACTCTATAATCACAAGTGACTTCAATACATGAAATCGATGAGCAAGAAAAGTACGTATATTGGATGCGTTCAGAGAGCTGGGGTAAGGTGTGAGCCCGGTACGATAAAATATACTGAATGGGCTTGCGAGAGGTATGCTGAACTGTTTAGTAGGCAACCCGGGTTCCGCCGTTAAAAGGATAGGGTATCGGACTTTTTCCCGTACCTGAAAAAGTGGGATTGTTTTTATCCAATTGAGGTGGTACCACGGTATTATATTACATATATCGTCCTCTACATGCAGAAATGCGTGTAGGGGACTTTTTTTATTTTAAAGGAGGTGGGCGAGTATGAAATGAAAGTGTATAATTGTGAAAGGTGGAAAAATTCAGAAAAGGAGAATAGACAATGAAAGAAACACAGCAATGGACGTCGAAAATTGGTTTTGTACTCGCAGCAGCCGGAGCCGCAGTAGGACTTGGTGCAATATGGAAGTTTCCATACGTTGCAGGTAATGGTGGAGGGGGAGCGTTTTTTCTAGTCTTTTTATTATTAACTTTATTTATCGGTATGCCCCTTCTTTTAGCAGAGTTTGTCATTGGTCGTAGTACACAGAAAGAAGCAGTTACTGCATATAAAATGTTAGTGCCGAATAGCAAATTATATCCATGGATTGGTCGTATGGGTGTTGTAACCTGCTTTAGTGTATTATCCTTTTATAGTGTTGTTGGTGGTTGGATCTTATTATATTTATATTATAGCGTGACAGGTAATTTCTGGAGTGGAACAGTTGAATATGGAAAATTGTTTGAGCAAACCATTTCAAACCCAGCGAGTGCAGTAGGAGCGCAACTGATATTTATGCTTTGTACTATCTTTGTTGTAAGTAAAGGTGTAGAAAAGGGAATTGAAAAAGCTAGTAAGTATATGATGCCGCTCTTATTTATTTTATTTATTGCGATCATTATTCGTGCTCTTACGTTAGAGGGGGCATGGGCCGGAGTTGAGTTTTTCTTAAAACCTGATTTTACGAAGTTAACAGCTGATACTGTTTTATATGCGATGGGACAATCGTTCTTTTCGTTAACAGTGGGAGCATCGGTTATGGTAACGTATAGTTCGTATTTAAAGAAAGAAGAGCATTTAGCAAAATCGGCAACATCTATTGTAAGTTTAACAGTGTTTATTACAGTACTTGCAGGGTTAGCAATCTTCCCAGCTATTTTTGCTCTAGGTGTGAAGCCGACAGAAGGACCTGGTTTACTATTTATTGTTCTTCCAGCTGTGTTTGCGAAAATTCCATTTGGACAGTTTTTCTTTATTATGTTTTTAATTTTATTCTTCTTTGCAACATTAACTTCTGCAATTTCTATGCTTGAAATTGTTGTAGCTTCTGTAGCGAAAGATAATGAGAAGAAACGTCCTTCTGCATCGTTTATTATTGGATTACTGATTTTTGCGGTTGGAATTCCAGCTGCATTATCCTTTGGTGTGATGAGTGATGTAAAAGTATTCGGAAAGACATTTTTTGACTTAGTAGATTTTGCGGTAAGTAATGTATTACTTCCGTTAGGGGTACTAGCAATCTCATTATTTGTACCGAATAAAATGAGTAAAGAGTTACTGATGAAGGAATTAGAGGTTACAGAAACGAAGGGGAAAACATTATTTAACATTTGGTTTTTCTTACTACGTTATATTATTCCGATAACAGTAGTCATTGTATTTTTAAATGCAATTGGTATATTTAAGGTTTTCGCAAAATAAAAAGGCGAGGGGGGATTCCCTGCCTTTTTATTTTATCCCGCTATTCGCGAGGGCTAATAATCAGTGGGATATGAAGAAAATCCCACTGATTAAAGTTTCACTTTATTGTGATGTAGGTGTTTTTAATAAACGATTATATGTTTTATAAGCTGTAACAACTGCGATGAAGGAACCGATTAAAAATATAGTTGAACCACCAAACGTAAATAGTCGGCCGATATATGTTTCTCTTGCCTCTTTTATTACTTCTTGTAGTTCTGTATTCATGTGTCTCCCCCCAGATGAATAGGCATTTTGTTTTAGTCTATGTAAAATGCCTACAAAGTGTTAAAAATGAAGGAAGATGAGGATTAAGAGCTTCTAATAATACCTTTACTTGTTCCAATTAAAACATCTTTTCCATGTTGATTTTTGTATATGAACGCTATAGAAATTTTTTCGTATCCTTCCATTGATGTAACTTCAGTGATTGTAAGCTCGCAAGTAATCGTATCGTCCGTAAAGACAGGTCTAATAAATTCATTATTCATTTCCCGTGCAATATAATGTAAATCTCCGCCGATTTTTGTCCCGATACTGGCTGTCAATAAACCATGAACCATGTAACGTCCATTTTCATCTGGTTCCATATGGTGTCGTCCCTAATCACCAGAAAGTAGTGCGAATTGTAATATTTCTTCTTTGTGAAAGGTTCTTTTTGTAGTAAATGTGTCTCCAATCTTCAAGTTTATCTCTCCTTATCCTGTAAAATATATAATGGGTGATGATTCACTTATTATATATTTTACAGAAAATTCTTTCTTTTTTAAAAGAGAATTGAGAAGTTCAACATCGCGTAAATAGCTAGTAAGAGACTCTGTTTTGGCATCTTGTTTTATCCCGCTTGCAGGCAGTAATACCTCGGCCTCAAAATTTGGCAGGTTAGGCCGGGGCTAATAATCAGTGGGGGATGAAGAAAACCCCGCTAATTAAGGTTTCACCTTATCGTTGTTTCTATGCAAAATTAAAAACTCGGCATGTGCCGAGTTTTTAATACAGTTAAATATAAGGTGCCGGATCTACTGCGTTTGTTTTACCAACATTCCATTCGCCAATATGGATTTCGAAATGCAAATGCTGTCCGGTAGACTGACCAGTATTACCCATAAAGCCTAATTGTTGTCCTTGTGTTACTGTTTGTCCAACAGATACAGAGCGGCTACTCATATGAGCATATACAGTTGTGTATGTTTTGCCGTTCATACGGTGTGATAAGTACACAACATTACCGTAACTGGATGACATATCAGAGCGGATTACGACACCATCAGCGGCTGCGATAATTGGTACTGTACCAGAAGCTGCGATATCTAAGCCTGCATGATGACCACGGGAAGGGTCGTTAAATCCTGAAGAAAATCCTCCTGCAGCTGGTTTAATAAACCCACTCTTGTTTCCGTCCTGCGGTGTTGTAGCTGGAGTAGAAGCTGCTGAAGCGGGTTGTGCAGCTTGTTTTTGAGATTCTGCTTTTTTGATTTCTTCCGCTTTACGAGCTTCTTCCGCACGTTTTTCTTCTTCAATTGCTTTTTGAACGGCTTGACGTTGATTTTCTAAAATTTCTTTTGATTCTTCTAAACTTTCAATTTCAGAATCTACTTTTAATACTTTGGCGTGCAAATCGTTAATTAGTGTTTGTTGTTGTTGTTGATTTGCTTGTAGTTCTTGTTGTTGTTGTTGTAATTTTTGTTCGGATTCTTTCAGTTGTTGTTCTTTCTTTTCAATAGCTTCTTTTTCTGTTTTTACAGTCTCTTGATCGTCTGTTTGTTTTTTTACGATGTCTGTATCGTTATTTAAAATTAAACTGACAGAATACATATTTTCAATGAGGTCTGCGAAGTTATTTGAGTTTATCAATACTTCTGTCACGATATTTGTACGCGGCTTTTCTTGCATGGATTGCAAGCGTTGTTTGATTACATCTTGACGTGTGTCGATTTGTGTTTGTAATTGCTCGATATGTTTCTTTTTCTCGGTAATCATTTTTTGTGTTGTACTAATTTCTTTTTTTGTAGTGTTCAAATCAGCTTCATTTTTATTGATAGAATTTGTTAATTCGTCGATTTTTTTTTGTAATTCTTGTATTTCTTTTTCAATCTGTTCTTTCTCTGCTGATTTAGTATGTAATTCTTGTTGGTTACCCTCTAATTCGGTTTGAATGTTCGATAATTTATCTTGACTTGTTTCTGCGTATGCTGGTGAAAGCAATGGAGAAACAAGAAGAGTTCCTGCTGCCAATACACTAAAAGCTACAAATTTCTTTTTCATAGGTGTCTAGCTCCTTTCCCTATGATGTATATATCATAAGAAGAAGAACGATGTCTATTGTTGTAATAATAATGTAAAGAAAACTTTATAAATATACTGTGAATTGTTGGAATTACGGTTATTTCCGCATATTATGTTGATTACTGTGTTAGAATTGAATGGATGAAAAAAAGTTGATATATAACACATGGAATCGTTCTCATGTTAGGTTTTCTGACATGAGGTTTATCTTTGTCAAGAAAATTATTTGTATTCAGACAAACTTATTTTGTTGTCAGATTTCATTTTTTGATTTATCATTTTTAACAGGGGAGAAAATGTAGGGAATTGTCGAATAATATACAATACTCTTATTTTCTTTATTTCATAATATCTTTAAAAAATATAGAGATATAAACATCTGAGAAGGGGGTTGCTGCAAGTATGAAAAGAATTGGACTTGCGTGGCAAATTTTAATAGGGCTTGCACTTGGTATTGCAGTGGGAGCAATCTTTTATGGAAATGACACAGTTGCAGGGTATTTACAACCAATTGGTGACATCTTCATTCGTTTAATTAAAATGATTGTTGTACCTATTGTGGTAGCTAGTATCGTTGTTGGTGTAGCTGGCGTAGGTGATGTAAAGAAACTTGGTCGATTAGGTGGAAAAACGATCCTTTATTTTGAAATTATTACAACTATCGCCATCGCTCTTGGTTTATTGATAGCGAATATTTTCCAACCAGGAAAAGGCGTGAATATGGATGAATTAACAAAGACTGATATTTCTAAATATACAGCGACAACAGAGCAAGTGCAGAGTCATTCATTTGCAGATACATTTGTGAATATTGTCCCAACGAATATTATGAAGTCGTTAGCAGACGGTGATATGCTTGCGATTATTTTCTTCTCCGTATTATTTGGTTTAGGAGTTGCAGCGATTGGGGAAAGAGGAAAACCAGTTCTTCAATTTTTCCAAGGTGTAGCTGATTCGATGTTTTATGTTACAAACCAAGTGATGAAATTTGCACCGTTTGGTGTATTTGCGTTAATTGGTGTAACGGTTTCTAAGTTTGGTATAGCATCATTAATTCCACTTGGAAAGTTAGTTATTGTGGTGTATGGATCAATGATTTTCTTCGTTGTTGTTGTATTAGGGCTGACAGCGAAACTATTTGGAATTAATATTTTCCAATTCTTTAAGATTTTAAAAGACGAGCTTATTTTAGCATATTCTACAGCAAGCTCAGAGACGGTTTTGCCGAAGATTATGGAAAAGATGGAGAAATTCGGTTGTCCAAAAGCCGTAGCATCTTTCGTTATTCCAACAGGTTATTCATTTAACTTAGACGGATCAACATTATATCAAGCAATTGCGGCTATTTTCTTAGCGCAAATGTATGGTATTGATTTGTCCATTACAGAGCAACTTACATTAATGCTTGTGTTAATGGTAACATCTAAAGGAATTGCGGGTGTACCGGGTGTATCGTTCGTTGTATTATTAGCAACGCTTGGTACAGTAGGTATTCCAGCAGAAGGTTTAGCATTTATCGCTGGTATTGACCGTATTCTCGATATGGCACGTACAGCAGTTAACGTAGTTGGTAACTCATTAGCAGCTGTTGTTATGTCTAAGTGGGAAGGTCAATATGATGAAGAAAAAGGACAAGCTTATTTTAAAGAAATTTCAGAGAAACAAGCAGCTTAATGAATGATAGAGCCCTCACGGAAGACGTGGGGGCTTTTCTGTATAGAAAAGGGGTTGTAGTGTGATGAAAAGGAAATATGGAGATGGATCTTCATGGGAACGGTTAATAGATAAAACATATTCGGTGAAACAGGTACAAGAGGGGATGCTAGGTATACTACATATGAATGAAGTGAAGGCTCCTAGTTATAAACAATATAATGATCGGAAGCTTTGTATTGTAGATGCAGGTTATACTTGGATGCAGTATTTTATAAACGGGAAAAATTTTGCGATTACAGCGATGTTGAATGAAAAAAAAGAGCTTGTGCAGTATTATATTGATGTTGCAAAAGAGTATCAAATAGATGAAAGGGGAATGCCTTATTTCGATGATTTATATTTAGATGTTGTGTTGTTACCGAATGGTGATATATATTTGCTTGATGAAGATGAGTTAGAGGAAGCATATAGGGATAAAGATGTTTCTAAAGAAGAATATGATGTAGCTTGGACTACGGCAAAATGGCTTATAGAGACGATGAAAAAAGAAACGCTTTCCTGGTTTGCAGTTTTAGAAACAGAAATTCAAAAAACGAAATGTAACGTTTGATCCTATGAAATGTTTGGTGTATTCGTAATTTTGTATAAATATCAAAAAAATACCAACTATTTTTATAGAAATAATAATTGACTTTTGATTTGTAAACGAGTAAAGTTAGGAAAGAATTCCTTACAAAAAATAAAATATGAAACCTTCTTATAAAGAGAGGCGGAGGGACTGGCCCTACGATGCCTCGGCAGCGGACTCATCATAGAGTGCTGTGCCAAATCCAGCAAGTGTATGCTTGAAAGATGAGGAGAGTGTTTCTTATAGATGTATAAGACCTCTTCTCTTCGGAAGAGGTCTTTTGTTGTTAGAGAGAAAAGGTTTAGAAATAGGGAGAGGATGTTATTTTGAAACAAACGAGAGGAAATGGGTGGGCATTATTACCGCTTGGAATATTTTTAGCGCTATTCATTGGTTCTGGAATTATTACTGGCGATTTTTATAAATTGCCAATACTTGTAGCAATTTTAATTGCTGTGGCGGCAGCGTTAGCTATGAATCGAAAAGAAAGTTTTACAACAAAAGTTGAACGTTTTGCCAAAGGGGCTGGCAATCCGGATATTATGATTATGGTATTAATTTTTGTACTTGCTGGAGCATTTTCTGAAACTGCAAAAGGAATGGGCGGCGTGGAATCGACGGTAAATCTAGCCCTTGCTGTTTTACCGCAAGGATTTATTGTTGCTGGAATCTTTATTATTGGCTCATTTATTTCACTAGCGATGGGAACGTCAATGGGAACAATTGCTGCATTAGCACCCATTGCAGTGGGGGTTAGTGAGCAAACAGACATTTCATTGGCACTTGTGATGGCCACAGTTGTTGGTGGAGCGATGTTCGGTGATAATCTATCTTTTATTTCAGATACGACGATTGCTGCTGTTCGTTCGCAAGGAACGGAGATGAAAGATAAATTTAAAACAAACTTTTTAATTGTATTACCAGCTGCGGTTATTACCGTTGTGCTGTTGGTTGTGTTAACAATTGGAAATGATACAGAAATAAAGGCTCATGCATTCGATTGGGTGAAAATTTTACCGTATGCAGGTGTACTTGTTACAGCGTTACTTGGCTGGAATGTACTTATTGTATTAACAGGCGGAACAGTTTTATCGGGTATTATTGGTCTTATTGATGGTAGCTACACACTGGCAAGCTTCTTTAAAAGTGTAACAACGGGAATTAATGGCATGATGGAGTTAGTGCTATTAGCAATTTTGATCGGTGGAATGGTTGAAATCATTCAATATAATGGTGGTATTCAATATTTAATGAATACATTAACACGTAATATTCGTTCGAAAAAAGGTGCAGAGTTTGGAATTGCTGGTTTAGTGAGTTTGACAAATATGTGTACAGCAAATAACACTATTTCTATTATTTTCACTGGTCCGCTTGCAAAAAATATTGCTGATCAGTACGAAATTGATCCAAGAAAATCAGCGAGTGTATTAGATCTTTTCTCATGTTGTGTACAGGGGCTAATTCCATATGGTGCTCAAATGTTAACTGCGGCAGGATTTGCAGCATTGTCACCGATTGAATTGTTACCATATGCGTTTTATCCAATCTTGGTTGGGATTTGCGGTATAGTTTCAATTTTGATTGGTTTCCCACGGTTTTCAAAGGTGGCGGAAAAAAAGCAATATCATAAAACAGCATAAAGAAAGAGGGTGTCTTGTATAAGGCATCCTCTTTCTTTATGAATCGCTCTTTGATTTACAATGTAGTGTATAAACTTACTCCCAACCTGCTTTATTTGAAAAGGATTCATAATCACATCCTGTTTCATATTTAAATTCTTTATTCATCCTTCGCATATATGCTTCTTCTGCTAGATATAGTAGAGGTTCAAACTCTTCGTCTTTTGGCATATAAACCGGTTCTGTTAGAGCCTTTTCGAATAAATCTTTTCCTCTTGCGATTGCAAGACATCGTGTATATAAGAACACATCGGCTGAAACATAATCATCTTTTGTTTTGCTAAAGGAGGCTGCGCCAATATGTTTGGCATGCTCTCTTGTATCTAAGAGATACAATTTATAGGATAAAGATTCATGAAATTGTTTTATATCTTTTACTTTCATAAGGGATAATGCCTCGATGGCAGGTTCTAATACATCATATTCATCTTTGGTTTGTAATTTCCAATCTAAGAGGGAAATGATTTTCCAAAATGTATAATCCTCCATCATTTCTTTGGGAGACTGTGGTAGCTCTTGCCATTCACGTAGCATGTTTTCTTCTTCTTCGCGTATTTCTTTTTCAAAGTTTGCTCTATCGTGTTTCCAGCGCCATTCATACCAAACTTCTATTCCGTTATGTTCGCCCCATTGGCCGCTATATGAAGAACATGTTAATTTCTTCTCTATATTTGAGAGAGGAATGTTCCCAAGATAAATAGCGTCTGATGGAACATCTCCATCTACCCAATACAATGCAAGTTCACTTTCATAGAAAAAGCGATTTTCTTTCAAAATATTGTATAAACGTTTATCTTCTAGGCTTGGGATGCCTACATCTAAATAGGGAGTTGTCGCAAGCAAGGTAGAATTACTTATTCTATTTATCACTCGAACAGCTCCGTACCAATTATTAGGTAAAATTACTGTATAGATATCACCAATTTCTACAGGACGAATTTGCTTCTTTTTCAATATATGCTGCCCCCTTTAATTATTTTATATATGTACTCTTTTATTATCTATGCCTAATTATAGGATGCAACAAGAATTTCATAAGGCTTAATAAAATCATTACATACCTATTCACTAAATTTTTAGCTCTCCAGTTTGTTTTATCCCGCCATTTGCGGACAGTACGCCCTCTTCCTCAAAATTTAGCAAAAGCAAAGAAGTTAGGTGAGGAGTCAACTGCTCGTAAAAGCCCGATTGGTGAGGGCTAATAATCAGTTGGGGATAAAGAAAACTCCACTGATTAAATTTTTACTTTATATGCCATTTTAATGTAGGGCTGACCCAGAATAGGTCTTAAGTCTGAGTCGAAAACGGTTCTTAAGCTCGTTATGAAAAAACGAAAAAATAGTTAAGATAAGAGTATCAAATCGAAGGGAGGCAAGCACAAGATGAAACAGTTTTTAGCGTTTATCGCAGCCGGTATTTTGGCTTTAATTGCTCTTGGTAGTCTTGCTGGTATTGTAGGATTCGCAATTGGAGCAGGGATTGTGTACTGGAGCTATAAATCATTTGTGCGAGCACAATCATTTTTTGGAAAGTTAGCTTGGGGTATTGTCGGTTTAGTCGGCCTGTCAATCGCCTTATCTCATTCCCCAGCATTAATCGGTATTGCAGCATTAGTAGTTCTATATTATGGATACCGTGAGTGGAAAAAAGGAAAAGATACAGTAGTAAATTCTACTTCAGAAGGTTCTAAACCATATAGCAACTTTGAAGACGAGTGGAACAAATTAATGAAAAATAACTAATATCAACTAATAATATAGTAGAAGAGAGGAAGATTATAATGAAACAATCTTTATTCGGACGTGTACGCGATGCAATACTTGCAGATTTTCACAATGTGTTAGATGAAAAAGAAAGAAAAAATCCAATTGCGATGTTAAATCAATACTTACGTGATAGTGAGCGTGAAGTAACGAAAATTGAAAAGCTAATTGAGCGTCATAAAACATTAAAATCTAATTTTGCTCGTGAGCTTGAGCAGGCGCGTTATTTTGTAAATAAAAGATCAAAGCAAGCTGTAATCGCACAAGAAGCAGGAGAAATGCAATTGCATGAACGTGCGTTAGAAGAAGTAGCATATTATGAAGGGCAAGTTGCTCGCCTAGAAGAAATGTATGCTGGTGTTGTAGAGCAAATTGATGAATTAGAGCGTCGCCTGTCTCAAATGAAAAATAAATTAAAAGAAATGAATGCGAAACGTATGGAGTTAATGGCTCGCGAAAATATGGCGCATGCGAACCGCCGTATGAATTCAGCACTTCATAAAATGGATGAAAATAACCCGTTTTTACGATTTGAAGAAATCGAAGATCATATTCATGATTTAGAGTTACGTATGAATGAAGATCATGAACGTGATACATTTGATATGAAAATTGCAAAACTTGAGCGTGAAATGAAGGAAAAAGATGAAGTAACTTTAACAAAAGAAACGATAAAATAATTGTAGTACATTATAAAACGAGCTTATGATATAGTGATAGAAGAAAAGGTGTTGGAAAGCAATACCTTTTTCTTCTATTTAAAGTGATGAAGAAGGGGGAGCTGCAATGAAGAAACAATTTTCAAAAACACAATTAGTGGGGATGCTCCTCATCATATTTGGATTTGGTCTTTTTCTTGATATGATTCTCGGACATTTTGAGCCGGGTGCCCTTATTTTTGCATTTATTATGATTATGTTTGGAAGACATTATCGAAAAAAGAACCGATATGTGAGAGGAAATGTATTTTTATTTGTCGGAGGACTTATTTTCTTATTCTTTCTGTTTTCATCAGCAGCCTTCGTTCTCGTTGTATTTGCTTGCTTAGCTTTCATTGGTCATCAGCTTATTCGAGGTCAGCAGAAGCCAAAAACTGTACAGGTGGAGATTAAAGAAAAGGGATATATAGATGAAGAAAAACAAATCTATCGAACAGAACCGTATCTTAAGAATATGATGGTTGGTAACGTACGAGTGATGGATCATATTTATGAGTTAGAAGATATTAATGTCCAGTACGGAGTCGGTGACGTTGAAATTGATTTGACGACGGCAATGGTTCCGGAAGGAGAAACCGTTATTGTCATTCGAGGTGTTATTGGTAATATCCGTTTGTATGTTCCGTATGATATTGAACTATCTTTAAATCATTCTGTTATTATTGGGAGAGTTCTGCTTCCTGGTCATGAAGAAACAGGCTTTAACCGAAATGTGACGTTTAAAACAGAACAGTATAAAGAAGCGCCTCGCCGTATTAAAATTATTTCTTCGCTTATCGTAGGCGATACGGAAGTGAGGAAAGTATAATGAAAAAGCAAAAGAATATTTCATGGATGTATATTCGCTACTCTATGTTATCTTCTGTTAGCATTGCACTCATTTGTACCATTATATATGTATGGAAAAGCGAGCAACATGTATATGATTTGTTATGGAAAGAATCCATTGCTTCTGTTCCAATTGGCTTGTTTATTATAAGTACGAGTCTTCTCATTGGAGGAATTGTTGGGTATGCAATCGGCTATTATATGCAGCAGCGTATTCAAGGTTTAACCACCTTTTTATTTGAAGTAGAACGAGGGAATTTCCCAAAGGATGTTTCTTTTACTGCAGAAGATGAATTTCATGAGGTAGAGCGAAAAGTGATTGTGCTTGCTAGGCGATTAGAGGAGCAAGCGGGATTATTTCAAAAGGTAACGAACGAACGAGCACATTGGAATGAAGAGATGAGGCAAGAAGCCATTTCTCAAGAGCGACATCGGTTAGCTAGAGAGCTTCATGATTCAGTCAGTCAACAGCTTTTTGCGATGTCTATGATGATGTCAGCTATTAATGAGCAGATGGCCCATATACCAGAAACGACGCAAAAACAGTTGCAACTTGTTGAAAATATGGTCGTAAATGCGCAATCGGAAATGAGGGCATTGTTGCTTCATCTACGTCCGGTACAATTAGAAGGCAAAAAATTAACAGAAGGTATCGAGGAATTATTAACAGAGCTTTCAAGAAAACAACATATGAAAATTGAATGGTTAATTGAGCCAATTCAATTGAAAAAAGGTGTAGAAGATCACTTATTCCGTATTGTACAAGAAGCGTTGTCCAATACATTACGACATGCGAAAGCGAAGAAAACAGAAGTGCGGCTGCGTCAAATTGATAAATATGCGATTTTAAAAATTATTGATGATGGCGTTGGGTTTGAAGTAGGTGTCAATAAGGCTGGATCATATGGTCTTCAGTCTATGCAAGAGCGCGTCCATGAAATTGGCGGAACTTTAAAAGTACTAAGTTTCCCAAATAAAGGAACGCAAATTGAGGTCAAAGTACCATTTATCCCGCATTAACGGGTATATAAATCCATTTTGATTTTTCGACATATAAGCTGCGGCTATGGATAACAAAAGGTGTTCTGCACTCGTTTTCTCTCTTTGTTTTCACTATGTCTGGGCAGGAAAAGGATCTGACCGCTTCTATGCATGGTCGGATGCTCTCTCTCACCTAAAAAGAAGGGTTTTATGTCGTTTTTTTAATTTGTATCCATATAGTAAGATCCAAAATTATTAAAGTTTCACTTTATGATAGAAAGAGAGGAGGACTAACATGATTAAAGTATTGCTTGTTGATGATCATGAGATGGTTCGTATGGGTGTATCCGCTTATTTATCAACGCAGCCGGATATTGAAGTTGTAGGAGAAGCGGAGAACGGGAGAAAAGGTTCAGAATTAGCATTAGCATTAAAACCAGATATTATTTTAATGGATCTTGTCATGGATGATATGGATGGTGTTGAGGCGACGCGTGCGATTATTCAAGAGTGGCCGGAAGCAAAAATTGTTGTTGTGACAAGCTTTTTAGATGATGAAAAACTATACCCCGTCATTGAAGCAGGTGCAACCAGTTATTTATTAAAAACATCAAGAGCAAGCGATATAGCTGATGCGGTGCGGGCAACATATCACGGAGAAACAGTGCTAGAGCCGAAAGTTACCGGAAAAATGATGTCACGTATGCGTCAAAAGAAAGAGCAGCCTCTACACGAAGATTTAACAGAACGAGAGTCTGAGATTTTATTATTAATTGCAGAAGGAAAGAGCAACCAAGAAATTGCAGATGAGTTATTTATTGCATTAAAAACAGTGAAGACACATGTAAGCAACATTTTAAATAAATTAAACGTAAGTGATCGTACACAGGCGGTTATTTATGCATTTCGTCATCAGTTGACGAAGTGAAACAAAACTTCCATCGAATGTATACTATGTACAGGTGGAAGTTTTTTTATTGACGCACCTTTTTGAAAGCGTTATCATTTAATTGGAGGCAGTACATACAAAGGGGGAAATTGTATGTTAGTTCAAACAATATTTGAAACGAGTAAAAAAGAAACGTTAGGAAATTATGTGAACGTGTTGCAAGCACTTAAGAAGCAATATGATGTAGAGACAGATTGTATTGCAATTATTGAAGCAACAGAAGAGCATTATTTATTTCTAATAAAACAAACCGATGGCTATGATGTCGTAAAGGTAGAAATGGTTGATACAAATCTAGAGTACTATACAAAAGCATATAAAGTAGGCAGTTTTACGAATAATTCCTACCAAATATAAAAAACTCCCGAACTCGGGAGTTTTTTATATTAAGAAGCCTTGCATTCAGAAGCTTCTTCCGTTAAGGGTATTGGTTTTGCACCTGTTACTTTTGCAATTGCAAAACCAATTACTGCTCCAGCTAGTGCTGGTAAAAGCCAGCCAATTCCTTCATTATAAAACGGGATAGATTCAAAGTAAGAAGTAACGAATGTTACTGGTAAATTTGCTTGTTTAAAGCCATCAAACACACTCACCATTGCCGCACCAATTAAAGCACCAACGTAAACAGAGCGATAACCACCAAAGTATTTATGAAGTAGTGATAATAGTACGAGTACTATAGCAATTGGATAGACAACAAGTAAAATTGGAACAGAGATTGCGATGATTTTTGTTAATCCTAAGTTTGCTACTAACAGTCCTAATGTACAAATTATACCGGCGAGACTTTTGTATGAAAATTTTGCAAATAATGTTGAGAAATATTGGCTACATGCTGCTACAAGCCCAACGCATGTTGTTAAACAAGCAAGTGTAACGATGAGTGCTAATAATGCAAGACCATATGGACCGAATAATTGTTGAACGATGGCAGTTAATAATTGACCACCATTTTTTGCATATCCAAGAGAAACACTTGTTACACCTAGCCAGCCGAGTGCTACATATACAAGTATTAACCCTGTAGCTGCAATAAGTCCTGCTTTTGTCGTTGCAAGTGCGATTGCTTTATGATCTTCTACACCTTTTGAACGGATTGCATTCACGACGATAATTCCGAATGCAAGGGCCGAAATTGTATCCATTGTTAAATAGCCTTCCATAAATCCTTTAAAAATAGGAGAAGCTTGATAGTCCTGCATTACTGGACCAGATTGTCCAAGCGGTGTAAACACGCTTTTTATAAATAATAATAAAATAGAAAGTAATAAAATAGGTGTTAACACATTCCCGATACGATCTACTAGCTTAGAAGGATTTAAGCTGAGCCAATATACAATAGCAAAGAAAACAACCGTATAAACAAATAATGCTAAGCTGCTGGCACGTATTGCTGTTGGTAAAAATGAACTAACACCCATTTCATATGCAACGTTAGCCACACGTGGAATCCCCATAGACGGGCCAATTGCAACATATACAACAATTGTAAATAAAATTCCGAATACTGGGTGGACATGACTTGCTAGTTGCTGCATCCCATTACCAGAAAGAGAGATTGCAATAACTGTTAATAACGGTAAGCCGACGCCTGTTAGTAAAAATCCAATCATTGCCGGCCAAAAGTGTTCACCGGCATTTTGTCCAAGCATAGGAGGGAAAATTAAATTACCTGCCCCAAAAAATAAAGAAAATAGCATAAGTCCTGTGAAAAAAACATGTTTTTTTGATACAGTGTTCATTGTTTTTCCTCCTTGTGTAAAAATTCATTTGTAAGAACACAAAAAACTCGCCCCTTAAAAAGGGACGAGCTATATTTACCCGCGATACCACCCTAGTTCATACACGTAGAAATACATCTATATGTATGCGGCTTTGCAACGTACAACATGATACGTGTTCCGTGTAACGGGGGACAACCGGTAAGAACTTACTACATTGTTCAGCCCTACTTCTCGGAGATGATTTTCGGTTACGCACTGAACGTTGGCTTTCAGCAAAGCGCCAACTCTCTGGGGAACAGCTTTATAACGTACTCGTTCTCGTCAATGAATTTTGTTTAAGTATTTTGACAATATTTTCACATGTTTTTTTATGAGAGTCAATAGGTTTTTTGAATATAATTTTGAGGAAGTGTATCTATTCGTGAAATGGAGCGAATGAAATTTGCGAATGCTTCTTGATCTGTTGGGCCTTCAGTGCGATTTCTCCCGGTTTTAAAAGTCATAAATTTATCTCCTCCATTTGCTAAAAAAGAATTGACTGTAACAGAATATATTCGATCTTCTTGGAGAGGCGTCCCATCTTCTAATGAAATGGATTGGATTATTTTGTTTTTCCAAGTATAGTGGATTCCAGAAATTTGTAGCATACGCGTTTCTTCTTTCCATTGTTCTTGCAGGACATTTCGAATCTCTTTTCCAGACAAGTCCATTTTAATTAACGTATTTCCAAATGGTTGAATCAGGAATGTATCCTCCCATGTAATTAGACCTTTTTTCAAGTTGTGACGAATGCTTCCTGGATTTACAAAAGCAATATCAGTTTTCATAATTTGACGCTGAGCGATAGCTAGAAGCGTACCTAATTTTGATTCTCCATCGTCATTTTGATCTCGTGTTAACGTATGTTCCGTTTCTCCTAGCGTTTCTTCCGTAGTAGAGCGAATTTTTGAAGCGTAAGACTCCATCCATGTTTGTATGTGAGAATCAGAGGAGATTGCATCTTGATAGATAGGAACGATGTTTGTTTCTTTTTTTGTAATCTCTTTCGTTTTTCGATTCAAGGTAACCGTAACATTTGAAAAAGCCTTTCCGTATGAATAAGCTTGAACAAGCAGTTTACCGTTAACATTCCCGTTTATATAAGAGTGAGAATGGCCACCGAAAATAATATCGACATCATCATCTAACTGACGTGCTAAATCAGCTAAGGGTCCGTTTGTTTTCATATTGTTTGTTGTACCGCCAAGATGTGCAAGAACAACAATTGCATGAATACCTTGCTTTTGTAGCTGTCGTACATATGTATGAATAGAAGAGGCCTCATCTAAAAAAAGAACGGATGACATATTGCTTTGCATTGTAAGAAAAGGAGTATCTTTTGTGACAACACCAATAAAAGCGATGGGAACACCATCTACCCATTTAATGGTATAGGGAGGGAAGAGGAGTTGTTTCGTTTTTGAATCGATTACATTTGCACATACGTAAGGAAAAGAGCTACTAGAAAACATCGTTGCTTGTGTGATTGAATCACCGCTGATTAATTGTTGTAGTGTGGCAGGGCCTTTATCAAATTCATGATTTCCAACTGTTCCAACATCAAACTTGAGATAGTTTAAAAATTCCATCGTTGGTTCATCATGAAAAAGTGCCGAAATTGGTGGGCTTCCACCGATCATATCTCCTGTATGAACAAGCAGTGTATTAGGTTGTTTTTCACGATATGATTGAATATAGGCAGCTACATAATCAGCGCGTCCCACCGCTTTTCCGTGCAACTTTGAAGTCGTATTTAACTGACCATGGAAATCATTAAGACCGATTATTTGTACTTGTACTTCGGTAGAGGGAAAAGGGGAAAAAAGAACGGAAACGACCATATAAACAAGCAAAATGATAAATGAGAAACGATATGGCATATTGTCACTCCTCTATTTCATAAATTTAGGTTAAAGAGATTTTTTATTTATGATGTTATGTTCATTGTATGGGGAGGACAACTTATTCTTTTGTAAAGAGTACGTAAAGAGTATGTGATGATGATTTGAATTTTTTGATAAATATGACAATTTGTACGAAAAAGCAGGAATTTCTGTTCACTATAGAGAATAAGACAACAATCCACTTGCTGGAATAACAAACCAAAAGAGGTGACGGAAATGCTTGCGATGGGTGTATTGTTTGGAATTATGGCTATTTGTGGTTTTATATGGTTATATTATTCTCGTTCGTTTAAACAAGCAGAAGTGTTACTCTTTCATAAAGGTAGTTTGTTGACAAGTAAATCTAGATTTCTAGTATGTTCAAAGTGTGGAAGTGCACAGGCTAGAAGTGGGGGATACCAAGAGTGTTGTAAAGTTAGATTATGAGACAAGGAAGCCTCACGATATAATGTGAGGCTTCCTTACTCTTTTATAGCTGTCCAAATGGTCCAGCGATCTTTCTCGGCAATAGGACCTGTTGTTGTAAGCTTAGAGCGAATGTGATGTAAAAGAGAAGAAAGTTCATTGTCGGATAATTCGTGTAGAATAGATCGGCCCGTCCGTGGG
The DNA here is from genome assembly GCF_030292155.1 of Bacillus sp. DX3.1. Classification (NCBI taxonomy): domain Bacteria; kingdom Bacillati; phylum Bacillota; class Bacilli; order Caryophanales; family Bacillaceae; genus Bacillus; species Bacillus sp. DX3.1. The sequence continues at coordinate 1,414,312 of NZ_CP128153.1, forward strand.
GATAAATCTTGTAATAGTGCTTCAATGGAATCGTGAATTTTTCGAACTTCCCACATCGTTTGAACTGGAAGTGGTTGCAGTCCGATTTGCTCTAATAACAGCTGTATCTGTTCCGTTTGTGGTCTTCGTTTTTCTTCTGTATGAATAAGCTGCGGATAGACGGAAAAGAAATACCCACGAATATGTTCTGGGCTCCCTGGAATCGTACAATCTTCAATTGTACGGTCTTGGAAAATAAGCAAACCCTCTTTCTTTAAGATGCGAGAGGCTTCTTGTAAAAATTGTGGGATGTTTTGTAAATGATGAATAACAGCACGAGAAATGACAACATCGAATGTCTCATTCTGAAAATTAATATGCTGGGCATCGCCGTGAATAAAAGAAATGTTTTGTAGTGCTGCACAATTTTCTTCTGCTGCTTGTAGCATTTCTTTCGAAAAATCAAACCCAACGACTTTCTGAGCCCCCATAAGTGCGAGCTCTTTTGTATAAATACCGCCACCACAGCCAATATCAATTATCTTTTTACCGTTCACATCAATTATTGCTTGAATCATTGTACGCCAAGATGAATCCGCCTTACGCGATGCATACGTATACTTATTGTTGGCATCATGAAAATTAATAGGCATGTGAAAAGCCTCCTTTCATATGTAGTATATCTCATTACAACATCGATTACGTTTTTGTTTTTTTTGAAAGAACAATAAGGTTTTCTTATTGGTAGATAGGAGGAAAAAAGAAATGAAAAAAAAGTGGCTTCTTTTCTTATTACTTTTTGTATTGGCATCGTGTAACCAAGTAGGAAAGGAAAAAGAACAGCCGAAAAAACAAGTAAAAGAGACGGTGAGTGTAATGGAGGGGAATTTACAAGTAAGTATATGGAAAAAGGGGAAAGTAGAAAAAGTATTAAAAAATGAGGAAGCGAAAACGGTGGTAGAGCTAATAAAGAAAGCTGAAAAACAAAATGTGACAGGAAGTTTTGGCGAACCAGAATATGAAATTCAAATTCAGCAAAATGGGAAGAAGGAAATGTATCGAGCATGGCTTCGCGGAGAATCTCGTCAAGGATGGTTGCAGGACGAAAATGGGATGTATATGTTGACGAAGTCAGATACAGAAAAAATACTTTCTTTCCTTCCACTAGTTTCTCCAGAGTCAAGTGATGATGAAGAAGCTACGCCTTTAACAGAAGTTACAAAGAAAGACCTTCAAATCACTCGTTTTCATATTAAAACACATGAAAATAAGCTGAGTTACACCGTATTTTATACCATTTCGGCTCCTTTATATAAAACATTAGAAAAAGAAGAGGCGTATTATTTTCAATTAATCTTTCCTTCGAAAGTACAAAAGATGATTGGAAAGGAAAAAAGTGAGCTTATACGTGGAGAATCAGTAAAAGAGGGATATAAACAATATGAAGTGAATATTGTTGTGCCTGTAAGTGATGCATCTGCTTCACAAATAAAAGCACTAGAAACCTATTATGATGAATATGATTTAAAAGTATTCAATCAGAAAAGGGAAGAGGTAGGGGCGTTTCGAAATATAATCCAGATTGTAAAAGATTACGGCGAAAAAATGAATTTGCAGCGATAGTCAAACTCTTTCCTCGGAAATGAAAAATAGAGTGAACCAAAAGGCTCACTCTATTATTTTGTTTTTGCAGACGGTTCACTCATCGATTTTCGTGTAATAAGATAGGAAATCATAAGAGCAGAAAGAACAATAAGACTGATAAACATATGATTTGGTAACCAATCTACTAGCAATATATAGCCAACTGTATAAAAAATCAGTGTGGAAGCTAGGAATGAAAGGGCACCGATTATAAAAGATTGTAATGTCATTGTTTGCACCTCCTTTCATTGTTATCTTTGGCTAAATTTGGATAAAATAAACGTCATTTCCAATAAACTAAAAAAATGTGGCATAATGGAAGAAAAGATAAGATGAGGAGATGACTATGAAAAAAGATAAAAAAGGATTATGGGGAATATTAGCGGCAGTTGGAATCTTTTTACTTTCAAAATTAAAATGGGTGTTTGCTATTTTTAAACTAGCGAAATTTTCGATGGTATTTAGTATGCTACTTTCACTAGGAGCGTACGCTGCAATATATGGATGGAAATTTGGCGTAGCGCTTATCTATTTACTTTTTGTACATGAAATGGGGCATTTATGGGCGGCGAAACGAAAAGGAATTCCAACGTCTCCTGCAATTTTTATTCCGTTTATGGGAGCCGTTATTGGAATGAAAGAGATGCCCAAAAATGCAAAGGATGAGGCTTTTATTGCCTATATGGGTCCTCTATTTGGACTATTTTCATTCCTGCCAGCCATTCCACTTTACATCATGACAAATGAACCATTTTGGGCTCTTGTGATTTTGCTTGGAAGCATGTTGAACTTTTTCAATTTGATTCCGGTTTCTCCGCTTGATGGAGGTCGAATTGTTGCAGTGGTTAGTACAAAACTTTGGGCAGTTGGTCTTGCGATATTACTGGGCTATTCAATTATATTTAAGAGCATTTTTGGTGGATTTATCTTTATAATAGGCTGTATGCAGTTGTATAGAGTTATCAAAAGAAATAAACCAATTGAAGAACTAGGATGGAAAGTGGAGGCAGCAAAAAGGTATCTTGCTAAATTTCATGAAGAGTTACAAGAAACAGGAGCTGTTCACCGAACGATTTATATAATCCATCATGAAATGAATATGCTAAAGCAGAAAGAACGAGAAAATACTTTGGGAAAAGGAGAGCGGCAGAAGGTAGAAGTATTAGAATACTTACTTCCGAAATTTGAACCGCTTGATTATGTACCGTACGAAGAAGAAAAAGAAGAACAGTTGATGCGCATAAAAGAAGCTTTGGAAGAATCAGAAAGAACAGTGTATGAGTGGGACAAAGAAAAGAAACAGCAAGAAGATTATTATAAAGCTGATGCAAAAGCAAGATGGACAGTATTTGCTTGCTACATTGGATTACTTGCAATACTTGGTTACGCTGCATATGAAGGCTATGCGATTTTACAGGATCAACTGCCACAGCGAAATGTGTAGAAAAACAGTGTCGAAATGATAAGAAGTATTTATACAGGAATTCTTTTTCTATAAGAGAATGTTACAAATATAACGGTATATAGAAATAAATGTAACATCTACCGTAGAAAAGGAGTTCGGTATATGAAAAAAGTGTGGAAGATCCTTGGAGTTCTTATTGTGATGGGTGTTACGAGTTATGGATTAACGAAAGTGTTTGTACACTATGCAAGTAAACCTGTTGGAGTATCTGCAATACCAAAAATAGAAGAGGTGGAAGAAAAGAAAGAAGTATTACATTTCATCCGCACGACACACGAAAGCTATAATAATTTCTTAAATTATGGTAAGGCTGAGAAATACACGGATGGTGATTGGAATCATCTCATACAATGGTTTCAAAAACAAGAACCGGTGTTAAAAGATGTACATACAAAAGTGAAAGATGAGAAGATAAAGCGGGATGTAAAACGAAGTTATGAGATTATGAAAAAGGGCATAGAGGTTCGGAATATCGAATATGTAGTGTACGCCCATCGTGTGTATCATGATCTGGATATTGTTGTAAATAAATATACAGGTGAAACGAATGTTTGGGGATATACAGAGTTTGGAAATGGGAAAGATGTAAAAGTGATTGAACAAGCTTTACACTCTCGGTAAGAAGCTGACCAATATTTTGGTTAGCTTTTTTGCTTATTGGGAAAGATATAACGGTCTATAAAAGTGAGTGTTCATATATTTTTCACAAAAGCACTGTGTTTATAGTGATTATAATCACACCCTTCAATTATTATTTCGTTTACAATAATAATAGTTAAGGAAATAAAGGAGTGAGATATAATGTTAAGTGCAAAAACAATTGAAATAGTAAAATCAACAGTACCATTATTACAAGAAAAAGGTGTAGATATTACGACTCGCTTTTATCAAATTATGTTCTCAGAACACCCTGAGTTATTGAATGTCTTTAATCATGCAAATCAGAAACAAGGAAAACAACAACATGCGCTGGCAAATACTGTTTATGCCGCAGCGATGTATATTGATAATTTAGAAGCTATCATTCCGGTTGTAAAACAAATCGCTCATAAACATAGAAGTTTAGGTATTAAAGCAGAGCAGTATCCAATTGTAGGAAAATGTTTATTACAAGCAATCAAAGAGGTTGTAGACGCACCAGAGGAAGTGTTAACGGCTTGGGGAGAAGCTTACGGTGTAATCGCTGATGCATTCATTAGTATAGAGGCAGAAATGTATGAAGAGGCAGCGGGAAAAGAGGGAGGCTGGAAAGACTTCCGTAACTTTATCGTTGCGAAAAAAGAGAAGGAAAGTGACGTTATTACGTCGTTTTATTTAAAACCAGAAGATGGTGGAGAAGTGTCTTCATTCTTACCTGGACAATATATAGGCTTAAAGATAAATATTCCAGGAGAAAAAAATATACATAATCGTCAATATAGCTTATCAGATGCTTCTGGCAAAGGATATTACCGCATTAGTGTGAAACGAGAAACAAGTAAAGAGGCACCAGATGGCATCGTGTCTAATTATTTACATGATCACGTACAAGAAGGTGATGTGTTATCACTAAGTGCACCAGCTGGAGATTTTGTTTTAAACACGGATTCAAATTTACCGGTTGTGTTAATTAGTGGCGGAGTTGGTATTACACCGATGATGAGTATGCTAAATACATTAATTGAGCAATCCTCCAATCGAGATGTATACTTTATTCATGCTGCATTAAATAGTAATGTGCATGCAATGAAAGAGCACGTAAGACAAGTGGTAGAAGAAAATAAACAGGTGAAAGCGTACACTTGCTACTCTGCACCAACAGAACAAGATTTACAAACAAAGAATTTTGATAAAGAAGGATTCGTTGATTTAGAGTGGTTACAATCTATTATTCCTGGGGCTGAAGCAGAATTTTATTTCTGTGGTCCAGTACCATTTATGAAGGGTATCAATGCAGCATTAGTAGAGTGGGGCGTTGCACCTGAGCACATTAACTTTGAATTCTTTGGACCGAAAGCAAGCTTGTAATAAAGTGAAACTTTCATCCCCACCTAACTTCTTTGCTTTTTATAGAATTTTAAGGTGGGGGGTATTACAGCCTGTTCATGCGGGATAATGAAAAAACGAGGTGTTAGTTCACCTCGTTTTTTGTTTGTTCTCGCAGTAATCGATTTACTGTTTCACGGCGTATGCCGATAAGTTGACCAATTTCTGTTTGTGTTAATATTTCATAGATTGGAATTTCTCCTAAATATAGCGCAAACCATTCCTGCAAGCGATGAAGACGCTCTTTTGGAGAAACGGTTGTTAATTGATCAATTCGCTGCTGCATCATCCGTAATTTTGTTTGCAGTTGCATGGCAATCTCTATGTATGATTCTGGATTTCCCTGTAATTGTTCATACAATGTGTCACTTATAATTGGCTCAACCTCTGTTTTAAGTAAAGCGATGGCTGTACCATGGTATTCTTTCGGTGAAATTAAAGAGTGGTGAGGGATTGTCTCGCCAGGAACGATTATATTAAATAAAAAGGGTGTTCCATCTTCTTGTAAACGAATGACTTTTAATAGACCGCTTTTGATATAATATAAAGGTCCTTCTTCTCCTTGCCGAAATAATACGTCTCCTTTATGTAAAATCATTGTTAGCACCTCGCTATTTAGTTCTGATGATCAGTATGGTAAAGGGAAAATTTTATCCCGCTATTCGCGGGCAGTAAGACCTCCACCTCAAGATTCAGAGAGAAACAAAGAAGATAGGTGGGGGATAACTGCTCGTAAAAGCCCGATTGGTAAGGGCTAATTCTCAGTGGGGGATGAAGAAGACCCCCACTGAGAAAAGTTTCACTTTATTATTATAGAAGAGTTAGTTGAAAAAGACTATAAGCTGACAAACAGCAATTTTGTTGACGAAGTATACACGATTACAGTAGTATACTATTTAGTGTGTAATAGTACTATATAAATACAAATTAAAAAACCGACATAAAACCCTTCTTTTTAGGTGGGAGAGAGTATCCGGCCATGCATAGGTCAGATCCTTTTCCTGCCCTATGCCAAGTGAAGACAAAGAGAGAAAACGAGTGCAGGTCACCTTTTGTTATCCATAGCCGCGGCTATATGTCGAAAAATCAAAATGGATTTATATAGCAATGAATACGCTGTAGGGGGTTTAATATATTGTTAGATGCGAAGATGACTGATATGAAAATTCCAGCTAATGCAGTAATACATGTGGAAGAGATGAAAGGTGGAGTTGTTCTATCAGTTGAAATAGAGGGTCAAATTATTTATACAATGGCTTATGATGAAGAAACTGATAGCTATGCTGAATTGTATGATAGAAATGATAAACGAGCACGTCAAGTACATGAAGATTTTATGGGGTGGTCACTCCTTCATTAAAAGATGTCAATATGACATCTTTTTTTATTGAATCGATAGATTATACAAATAGATGTAATAAATGGGTGAAGTTTGTAATAATTGCTTTTGCATTGTTAGCGCTTTGTAACGGCATCGTGTCTGTTTTTTCGTTATGATAAGTATAACAGTCGCAGCTATAGGAGTGATCAACTTGGACAAATTACATATTTCGAATTGTATGTTGTTGTGTGTGTGTGCGGTATTATGTTTTATTTTAGGAATGTTTTTATATTCTTGCGTATGAAAAAACGCATTCTAAAAAGAACACGTTACAGAAAAGTACTAATAATTAGTCTAGTTCCAAGAATAATTAATGTGATACGTAACAAATTAATGATGGCATTTCCACTCAATTTTGTATTAATGTAAGCTCCAATTTTTCCACCAACCCATGCACCTGGTATGAGGATCAATGCATATATCCAGCTGACATTTCCGAGAGAAATGTGAGTTAAAGAGCTCGCGATTGCTGATAAAAAGACGATAAACATGGAAGTCGCCACAGCAATTTGTGCTGGAAAAGCAAATAGAAGCATCATCGCTGGAACGAGAAGGACGCCACCACCAATTCCAAATAATCCAGATATGAAACCAACTACAAATGCGATAATAATAGCAAGAAACGGTGGGAACTGATAAAGAATGGTTTCACCTTCAGCATTTGTAAAAGAACGTTTAATGACAGTAGCATTTGATAGGGAAAGAGGTTTCAGTTTATCCCGTAACATAAGAAGGATTGATACGAAAATAAGAAAAATCCCGAAGTATAAAGAGAAAGTGTCAGGATTTAAAAATTTGTTTGCCCACGCTCCAATAATACCACCTGGACCGCTCCCAATAAATAAAATAAGTCCGCTTTTATAATCTACTCGCTTATGTTTCATATATGTAAGAGTAGAGGATAGACCGGTGAAAACAACGGTCACAATCGAAGTCCCAACTGCTAATTGTGGTGACAAACTATGCAGCCCAATCAGTAAAGGGACAATAATAATTCCTCCGCCAAGCCCTATTAGGCTTCCGACTGTTCCCGCAATTAATCCGATGAAAAGTAACATGATGTATTCCAAAATTGCACACTCCTCTGCATAACTAATACAACATTCATTATACACACTTTTTGAATAGAAACAGGGTTGTTCACAAAAAAGTCGTCTTCCTAGAAAGAAAAGGAAGACGACTTTTGATTAGAAGATTAACTGTAATAGGTAATAGAATAAAGCAGCTAATGAAGCTGTAATAGGAAGTGTAATAACCCATGTAATTAACATGCGCTTTGCAGTTCCCCATTTTACACCTTTGACGCGGTGTGAAGCACCTACTCCTAAAATAGAAGAAGAGATAACATGCGTTGTACTAACTGGTAAATGAATAAATGTTGCCCCGAAAATAACAAGTGATGATGATAGATCCGCAGCCACACCATTTACAGGACGAATTTTCATAATTTGTCCACCAACAGTTTTAATAATTTTCCATCCACCGACAGAAGTACCAAGACCCATTGCAAGAGCACATGAGAATTGGACCCATAAAGGAATATCTCCGGAAGTATGAAGACCATTTGTCATTAATGCCATTGTAATAATTCCCATTGCTTTTTGTGCATCGTTTGTTCCATGCGTGTAAGCTTGTAATGCGGCTGTGAAAATTTGGAATAAACGGAAATTTTTATTTGTTTTCGTTAGATTAAAGTTTTTAAAGACAACTTTAAAAATACTATATACGATAAAACCAATAACAAAAGCGACGATTGGTGAAATAATTAAAGCCTCAATAATTTTAATAAATCCTTTATAATTTAATGAACTTACACCAGCAGCAGCAATTGCAGCGCCTGCGATTGCACCAATGATTGCATGTGAAGAACTACTTGGAATACCGTAGTACCAAGTAATTAAGTTCCAAACAATGGCAGCAAGCAGAGCAGCTAAAATAACATATGATCCATTGTTTAAAGCGAATGGGTCAACTATGTCTTTTGTAATTGTTTTTGCTACTCCTGTAAATGTCATTGCACCTAAAAAGTTCATAATAGCTGCCATAACAATTGCATGTCTTGGCTTCAAAGCTTTCGTTGAAACTGCTGTTGCAATGGCGTTCGCTGTATCATGAAATCCATTAATAAAATCGAAAGCTAGAGCGCAAATGACAATTAAAATAGTTAAAAACAAGAGTGTATTCATGATCAAACTCCTTATGCATTCTTCATAATAATTGTTTCTAACACGTTTGCAACGCTTTGACAGCTATCAGCTATTTCTTCTAGCTCCTCGTAAATCTCTTTATACTGAATAATCTTAATTGGATCTTTTTCACGAGAGAACAAATGCTTAATTGCATGACGACGGATATCATCACACTGTGATTCATAATCCTTAATTTTGATTGCATTTGTACGAATGTCTACTAACTTTTTGTTCGACATAAGCTCAACAGAATTTGCGATTTCAATTGCACATTGATTGATCGCATCTACGAATTTAATCATGTATTCATCTGCTTCTGTAATAGAGTACATCTCAAATAGAGCAGCACAGTGATCTAACCCGTCTAAAACATCATCCATACTCATTGCAAGCTGTAGGATGTCTTCACGTTCAATAGGAGTAATAAACGCTTTGTTTAGCTCCATAATAATCTCGTGAATGTATGAGTCACCTTTTGACTCATATTCTTTCATGCGCATAGAAAACTCTTTTAAATCGCTAGCATTTTTAATCTTATACTCCACGAAAAATTGAGCGCCTTCTTTTAAATTTTCTGAAATATTCATTAGCATTTCAGAAAATTTATCTTTTTTAGATTTAAAGACCATTATTGTTACCCCCACAAAAAAATAATATATGTAAAATATATTTGGCTAGTCAATTCTAACAAAAAACTGTCGGTTTTTAAAACATTTTATCGAAAAGTTTACAAAAACTTAACATAATACACATTGATGTATTAATAATATTAATTATTGATAATAGATATCTTACTTGTAGAATGTCCTTTTCTTGTGAAAAATATAAATAAGAAAGAAATGCTTTACACTTGACGAATTATTACGTTATCATAAGGAATTTAAAAGGGGGAGTTTCTTCCTTTTCCTAATGAAATTGTAAACAAATAAAGGAAGTGGATACATGAAATTGAACAACACTCATTTACAAAAGATGCTTGAGTGGTTCAACAAGAAGAAGAAACTGCGCAATGTGTTATTCATTTTTGGTGGTTTGTTCATCACTCTGCTTATTGCTGTAAATATTATAATTTTTATTCAAGACATATCTGCATTAAAACAAGCTGTCCCACAGCCAACTCTCATTTATGACGCTAATAAAGAAGTAGCAGCAAAGTTATCTTCTTCGAAAACAGAAGGGATTAAACGAAAAGATATTCCTGATATTATGATTCAGGCAATTGTTGCAGTAGAGGACAAAGAATTTTATAGCCATCATGGTATTTACTATAGTGGGATTATGAGCGCGGTGTTGAAAAATATTACCGCTGGGGAAGTTGTTGCTGGTGGAAGTACGATTACCCAACAACTTGCAAAAAATGTATTCCTGACACAAGAGCGCACATTTTCACGTAAATTTAAAGAGTACTTTCTTACGAAAAAAATAGAACGTACGTATACGAAAGATGAAATTATTGAAATGTATGTGAATCAAATTTATTTTGGTGAAGGTGCTTGGGGGATTAAAAAAGCAGCAAAAGCATACTTTGACAAAGAAGTAAAAGATTTAACAATAGCAGAAGCTGCTACAATAGCAGGGTTAATTAAGGCGCCGTCAACGTACTCACCTTATAAAAACTTTAATAAATCGATTGGAAGAAGAAATATTGTTCTGTCACTTATGAAAGAGCAAGAGTATATTACAGAAAACCAATATAATCAGGCAAAGGGAACTGGTCTTACATTACGCCGAGGTGTTGATGATAAATATAAAGGGAAATATTCGCAATATGTGGATTATATTGTTCGAGAGGCAATGGAGAAATATGAATTAACACAAAATGAAATTTTAGCTGGTGGATATCGTATTTATACAGAGCTTGATCCGAAAAAGCAACAGGCGGTAGAAGATGTTGTTAATAATGACAGTTACTTTAAAGAAAGCAGTTCTGATCAACTTATGCAAACGGGTATTGTACTTATGGATCCAAAGACTGGTGGTGTTCCAGCATTAGTTGGTAGTAGGGGGGCGTATCAATTTTTACAATTTAATCATGCAACGCAATTAAAAAGGCAACCAGGGTCAACACTAAAGCCTCTTGCGGTGTACGTACCGGCGTTAGAACAAGGGTATGAAGTATATGATGTGCTAAAAGATGAACCGCTTAATATAAAAGATTATACACCCCAAAATAGCGATCATACTTTTCATGGGGATGTCACAATGTATGAAGCGGTTGCAGAGTCTTACAATGTCCCAGCGGTGTGGTTGTTAGAACAAATTGGATTAGAAAAAGGTTTGAAATCATTAGAACGATTTGGTATTCCGTTACAAGAGCAAGATCGCGCTTATCATATCGCATTAGGGGGAATGTATACAGGTACTTCCCCATTTGTAATGGCTCAAGCTTATGCAACATTTGCAAATGATGGAGTACAGATTGAAGGACATGCAATCCGGGAAATACAGAATGCTGAAGGAGAAATAGTTGGGAAATGGTACAAAAAAGAAACCCGAGTAACGAGCGAGAAAATTGCTCAAAAAATAACATACCTATTAAAAGGTGTTGTTGAAAAAGGAACGGGTGAAAAAGCAAAGGTGAAAAATATTGATACTGCTGGTAAAACAGGGACAACTCAACTTGTAGATGGTCCAAGCAGCGGGGCGAAAGATTCATGGTTTGTTGGCTATACGCCAGATTTAGTTGGGGCAATTTGGGTAGGGTATGATAAAACAGATAGCGAGCATTATGTGCCAGGTGGTAGCCAAATTACAACAACAATGTTTCGAGATATTATGAAAAAAGCTGACGCAAATCCTACTCAAAAAGCATTTCAATTATCACTTATATCAGAAGTCGATTATACAAAACAGTTAAAAACAGTTGAAGAAGAAAAAAGAAGAAAAGAAGAAGAACAACAAAGAAAAAAGCAGCAGAAAGAATGGATAGATAAAGTAAAAGAATGGATCCCGTTCTTTTAAAAATAAAAAGAGGCGAATCACTTTATATTCGTCTCTTTTCTCATATAAAGTGAAACTTTGATCGGTAGGGGTTTTCTTCATCCCTCCTATCATTAGCCTTCACCAATCGGGATTTTATGGGCAGTTTATCCCCATCTAACTTCTTTGCTTCTTGCCTAACTTTGAGGTAGCGGGATAAACAATTATAGTCGATTGCTAAGACGAACGATTACATGTGAAGAGGATGGTGAGTGATAAGTAATAGAAATCGTTCCTTTACTAATTGGCTCATAGGGAAGTTCTTCTTCATACTGTCCGTTATTTTTATTATGAATGGACAGTTCAACAGCATCAATTTTCTTTTTTGCGTATTGTTCTTTAAGTTTCTTTGCGATTTGATTGAGCTCATTATAGGAAGAAGTCTTAGTAATGACCATTCCTTTGACAACTACTTTTTCTTTTTGGGAGGGAGAAGAGAGAGGTATAGTATTTTGTTTTGCATATAATAGTTCATATGGCGGAGCATCAAGGGTTCCAGCTGCTTTAGATGTACTATATTCTCCGACTAAAAAGAGTGCAGAACATAAAATAACACATGACATAAGAGCTTGCCAAAAGCGTATTGATGACAATACTTTCATTTTCATCTTCATCTTCATCCCTCTTTCATACAAATGTCTTCATTACTTATCATACAAGATAAGCATTAAGCTAAAGTAAATTTGAGGTAAAGAAACGTAAAAAAGAGCGAACGGTCGCTCTTTTTTTACGTTTGGCTTTAATGGGAAGTTATGAATTTTAAAAGCCAGTTGTTTTTTGTTTTAATGGAATCGAGATGGTAAAGATTGTACCATTCTCAGCACTAGAAACTTTTAAAGTTCCATTATGATTTTGGATGATTTTTCTTGTAACCGATAAACCAAGTCCTGTTCCTGCATCTTTTGTAGAAAAGAATGGATCAAATATATATTCTTGAATGGCTGCTGGAATGCCTGTTCCATTGTCTTGAAAAGTAATTCGAGCAAAATTGTCCAAACGATGACTTGTAATTTTGATGGCTAAAGGTTTGTCACCCTTTGCATCCACAGCGTTTTGAAATAAGTTTAAAAAGACTTGTACAAGCTCATGGCGATCAATATTTACAAGCACGCTTTCTAACTCGGGAGACAAGTCATATTGGATTGAGATGTTATGTAAAAATACTTCGCTAGCTAATAACTGTTGAATGTAATCGCGTAAAAATGTATTAATAGGGAAGGGCTCTCTTTTAAATTCATGCTCTTTTGTAATAGATAAAAATTTAGTAATAATATTATTCGCACGATCTAATTCTGGGATGAGAAGGTTTTTAAAGAGCTCTTTATTGGAAGCTGAAATGCTGTCTTGTAAAAATTGTAAATATCCTCGTACTGTCGTAAGTGGATTTCGAACTTCATGGGCAATACCTGCCGCAATTCGACCAGCTAATGCTAATTTTTCAGCATCGCGCTCTGTATTTAAGTAATGAAATACACTGATAACCCGGAAAATCTCTCCATTATGATCACGTATAATACGATTGTTGCAAATACCGTAGTTTTGGTCTAATACTTCCTCGTTATGAACTTCTTTTCCAGAATACAATGTTTCTAATGCTTTAATTTTTTCTTCTGGTAGGTTTAATAAGTCTTGAATTGGTTTACCTACTATATCATTTCGCTCAATACCAAAATCGTCTGCAGCCGCTTGATTACATAACGTGATACAACCTTCTTTGTTGATAAAAGTAACATGATGGGAAAATGCATCAAAAATATGAATAAAATGTTTTTCCAGCTGTTCAAATAGAAAGAGGGAATCACAAGTGAGCAAAAAACTTGGATTTTTATCTTCTTTCGGTACATTACTTATGGCATGAGAAGAATCTCCTTGTTTTTGTAATCGTAAACCAAGCTGTGAATTTTCATATGTAAAATGATGTGGTAATTGATCAATCAGCTGCTCATAAAAACGAACTTTGTTTTCTAATTCCTGAATTTGATTTTCATGAGATAAAGTAGTATCCTCTTGAAGCATAAATAAATGACCCCTCAATTTAAAAATTATTCCATTTAGTATATCATATTTTTATACAAATGCTCTTGTATAAAATTGAAACTTTTACCAATGTAAGTTTGTTTCATAATGAAACGGGAATAAAAGTAAAGAAGCGAAGGGAGGAGGAATTTTGATTTCCATTGGATTAACAGGTTGGGGAGACCATCATTCTTTATATACAAATTCCTACGAAAACAGAAATAAATTACGAACATATAGTGAGTATTTTCCGATTGTTGAAGTGGATAGCTCTTTTTACGCAATGCAGCCGGCTCGAAATTATACAAAATGGGCCGGAGAAACGCCAAACGATTTTTCATTTGTTGTCAAAGCGTATCAAGGGATGACGGGGCATATGAAGGAAGGAATTCCATTTTCAGATGTCAATGAGATGTTTGAAACGTTTAAACAATCGATTCTTCCGCTCCAAGAAGCACAAAAACTGAGAGTAATTTTATTTCAATATCCACCATGGTTCGATTGTCAAAAGAAAAATGTAGATCTACTTCGTTATACAAAAGAGAAGATGGAAGGCTTACCGTGTGCATTAGAATTTCGAAATCAAACTTGGTTTTACCCAAATATACACGATAAGACGTTACAGTTTCTAGAACAGGAAAACTGGATTCATACCATTTGCGATGAGCCCCAAGCGGGAATAGGATCCGTTCCACTCATATTAGAAGCGACACATTCTGAAATGGCACTGATTCGTTTTCATGGCCGTAATGTTCATGGCTGGCTTGATAAAGGAGAAAATTGGCGAGCTGTCCGCTGTTTATACCGCTACAATACAAAAGAGTTAGAAGAATGGGTGGATAGGCTACAGACATTGCAGAAAAAAACAAAAAATATATATGTATTATTTAATAATAATTCGGGCGGAGATGCTGCGGATAATGCGAAGCAACTAATGAATATGCTAGGCATTACATATGGAGAACCGAAACCCGAGCAACTAAATTTATTCGAATGATGTAAAAACGAAAAACACTGTACAAACAGGGGGAATGTACAGTGTTTTTCATTATGAAAAAGAGGGGTAACAATATTACTGAGCGTTTGGTTTGTTCATCAATTGTTGGCTTCGTAATAAATGATAATGGTTATCATTATCATTGTCAACACTTTTTCTATTATTTTTTCAAAAAAAATTAAAGTTTACAAAAAATTAATTTAATAATATAATGAAAACGTTTATTTGATAATAATTATCAATGTTAATTAAGGGAGCGGGAATGAATGAAAAAAACATGGAAAGTTATGACGACAGTTGCTGTTGTTTCTTCACTTCTACTATCAGTAGGGTGTACGGGGAAAAAAGAAGAAACGTCAAAAGAAAAAAATACATATCGTGTACCAGTAACTAATTATTCTTTTGATACAGCAGCAAATATGTTTGCATATACAGAGTTTGAATTATCTGGGGAGCCATTAGCGGAAAGTCTTGGATTAGACTTAGATATTTTAGATGCACAAAAACGAAATAAACCAACGAAATTTGATTATATGGCCGGAATTGAATCTTATGAGTACTCAGAAGAAGCAATGTATGAAGTTGTAGAAAAATCAGGTCTTGGATTGCATTTACTTCATGCACCAATTGCCCAAAAAATGACAAAGGAAGCTAATAAAGACGTTCCGGCTTGGCTAGAGGACAGATTTTATACATTAGCAGACAGTGTAGGATATCCACGTAAAGAAATATTTGCTAATATGTACCCGACATTTATGGAGTATGCTGGCGGTGATCCACACTATACGCAAAAAGTAGATACATCAGTCTATGCAGAAAATGATGATAAAACATATGTACCAGCGTTCCAAATGGATTTCAAAACATTGCGCTGGGATCGTGCGAAAATGAATAAAACGTTAACACCAGCAGCATATGGTTCAGCGTTCTTAAAACAATCATTATGGGCAGGAGACTTCTTGGGTGGTTTCCATACAGTAGATAAAGATGAAGAATTAGAAGCGACATCAAGTACACAGGATCAAGATGCAAATATTCGTCTTGGAAAAAGTAGTGCAGATGGTATGCAAGGTGTAATTTTGACAGAAGAAATTTGGAATAAGCTTGCATATATTCGTGATGGATTATTTTATGATGCGAATGCAAAACAATTAACGAGTGGAATTGGAAGTAAATATAATCCGGAAAACGGTCTTGTTTACTTACCACATGAGATTAAAGTGAATGAAGAGGAAAAAAGTGGAATTGCAAAAGCTGGTGGGTTAGAAGTCAAGGATACGCGTAGTATGCTTCGTGATCAGTGGATGATGTTATGGCCAACGGCAGAATTTTTCGGAATGACTGATCAACGTCCGGATAATAAAAATGTGAATCCAGCTTTCCAAGCAGCATTTGACGGTGCACCGTTTGCAAAAGCGACAACTGAAAACACAGATCTTGATGTGGTAAATGATGTAAAGGCAGATGATCCATACTCTTTAAATCGTGATGTAATGCTACATGTATTTAAAAATATTGAAGCGATGCACTATAACAAAGAAACAGGAGCGTTTGTTACAGAGCATAGTGGAACAGAACAAGGTAAGCGGATTGATACGTTTGATGCAAGTTATATGGTAGAAGCACTTCGCATGTTCCAACGTGCAATTGATGGTATGCCAGTTGGATATGCAAGTGGGGCAGAGGCACAAGGGTTGCAAACAGAAGAAGGAAAACGCGCACTTAATATGATTAAGACACAAGCGGACTTCTTATTGAAAAATATGAAAACAAAGGATGGTTTCATCGCAAATGGCTATACGATTGGTAAAGGGGCAGATGAGGAACCGGTAACACTAGAAGCACAGCTTGGAGCAATTCGTGGGTTAACGGCAGCCTTTTTAGCAACGAAAGATGAAATGTATCGTGAAGAAGCACGTAAACTATATGATTTAGTTGATCGTAAAATGTGGAATAAAGAAGCATGTGCATATGAAACGAAAAAAGGTGAAATGAAATATACACCATATACAGCGGGTAGTGTATCAGCAGTTTTACGCGTTGCACTGCAAAATTTAAGTAACACGGATGCAGATAAAACGAAATATGATTCATTAGAACAAAAAGTAATTACTTCTCGTTATGTTGATTTTTATGATCAAGTTATCAATGGGCCATCACTAAAAGAAGGAATGCAAACAAGTGAGTTCTGGGATACAGGAGATGTTTATATAAAAGAGAAGCTGGGAAATACCGATAAGGATAATGTACCACAAGTTCAAGCTGGTCATGGGAAGAATGGGATTGCTCCAGTTCTTGTAGACGTGGAAGTGAAAAAAGGGAAATAGGATAAATCAACTTATGATAGTATTAAGACCGAACAAGTTTATAAGCTTGTTCGGTTTTTGTGAAATAAGAATGTAATAAAAAGATATATTCATTAACAAGTGTTGTAGCTCTCGTTGATGGGGTATTGAACCAATTGCGCTTTTAGTGGTAGTTTTCCTTGATGATTCTTTAGAATGTAAGGATGCGAGGCTTATTACCTAGAGCGAGGGAAAGAGAGAAGGGTTAGATGATGAAGCGATTGTTGACGGCGTTCGTGTTGCTCCTATGTATAAGTGTGCTTGCTAGTTGCGGAATGAAAATGAGTGGAAAAGAAGAGAAACGTAGCGATGCTGTTCACAGTAATAATATTATAGCGAGTAAAGATGGCAAATGGATTTATACAGCAAATATTGATGTTAATACAGTAACAGTTACGGATGCAAAAAGTAGAAAAGTAGTGTCAGAGATTCCCGTTGGAAAAGAGCCAAGACAATTAACAATAAGTCCGGATGAAACGAAATTATATGTTTCTTGTATGTATGATAATAAGGTAGATGTTGTATCGTTAGAAAAGAAAAAAGTGGTAGATCGAATTGCAACAGAGATGGAACCTTTTGGTATTGTCACAAATCCAAATGGGACAAAGTTATACGTATCCAATTTTCGTTCGGAGAATGTTTCAGTTATAGACATTGAAAAGAAAAAGACAATCGAAAAGATTAAAATTGGTGACCGTCCGCGAACGTTAGCGATGACGAAAGACGGAAAAAAATTATATGTGCCGCATTATTTAGAGGGGAAAATTAGTGTTGTAGATACAGAGAGTAATAAAGTAAAGAAAGTAATTACGCTTGCTCCTTCTCCAGACAAAGAAGACCGTAAAAAGAGTCAAGGAATTCCAAATACATTAGAGCAATTTGTCATTGCACCAGATGGTAAAACAGCATGGGTACCACATATGCTTACGAATATAGATACGCCGATTCAGTTTGAAGAAACAGTATTTCCGGCAGTTTCGATTATTGATTTAGAAAAAGATGAAGAAGTTACAAAACAACGTAAGCAACTTTTTGAAGCGATGAATGTGAAAGATACAAAAAATGAAACAATGATTGTATCTAATCCATACGATGTGGTTTTTAATGAAAAGGGGACGAAAGTATTTGTTGTTATGTCAGGCAGTGAAGATCTTGTCATGTTTGATTTAACTCGCGGTGGCAATGCGACGCAAATTGTAAGGCGCATTCCGGGAAGTAATCCGCGTGGTATTACTGTTCTTCCGAAAGAAAATACGTTAGCTGTTCATAATGCGATGAGTCATGATCTTGCTTTTTTAGAAACGGGTGGTGATGATTCATACGCAAAAGTGAAAGCTGATAAAAAGACGGTTAAATTAATTGAAAAAGATTCTTTATCAAAACTTGTACGTGAAGGGAAAGAGATTTTCTATAGTGCAAATAGTGATAAATATGCGACGTCAATAACTGGTAATAACTGGATGAGTTGTGTAACGTGTCATAGTGATGGAGAAATAAATGGCCTGTCATTATTGACACCAAAAGGAAAACGAAATGTTCCGAGTAACGTTTTAACTACAAAAACAGGTTTATTTATGTGGGATGGCTCACGTGATGATTTTACAGATTATATTCATACTGTACAAGGTGAAATGGGTGGTATGATGGAACTGAATCCGGGAAAAGATGTTCCAAAAGATGTTCAGCATATGTATGATGCTTTGCAAGCATTTTTAGATGATCCTAATTCATTTCCGGTTCCAAAGAGTCCAAATCGTCAAGCTGATGGTTCATTAACCCCTACGGCTAAAGACGGTGAGAAATTGTTTAAAGGAAAGGCAAATTGTTTAACATGCCACGGAGGAGATAATTTTACAAACAGTACAAAAGCAATGGATGAAAATGGAAAGTTGACGACGGATAATACAAATTTCCTTTATAACATTGGTACTGCAAATGAAACAGATACAGGATATGATGGTGATGCACGCGGTGGTTTCCAAAATAAGCGACAAAAAGGTTTTTTTGATCCACCAACACTTCGTGGTGTATGGACAACAGCTCCATACTTACATGATGGTAGTGCAAACACAATTGAAGAAGCAGTAGAGAAGCATCAATATGTAGAAAAGCCACAGCTATCCGAACAGGAAGTTCATGCGATTGCAGAATATGTAAAATCGATTCAATAGAAAAAGAACAGCGTTTAGCGCTGTTCTTTTTGCGTTACATATTGTTGTAAATCAAACGGAGTAATCTCTTGAATAAACTCTCTTGAAATAAGAGATTGAATGAGTGTACTTTCAGAAATAGAAGCACCTGTTTTCTTTTGATAAGCCAGTTTTAATAAGCCGAGTTTTTCTGCTGTTTCTTTCGGTAATTCAATTGTTAATGTGTTCATAATTTCTCCCCCTTATTACTAGAGTACCACTACAAAATGAGAGAAACAAGGATAGGGAATACGAAACATAAAAAAGGTTACCAGTTTTAAAGTTGGTAACCTTTTTATGTATAAGAAGATATTCAAAAAGTCCGGTAAAGATAGCCGCCCTATTTCTTCGTTACGTCGCCAGTCCGGTACGCATGTAGTTCAATCTACACTCCGTATTCTCCTGGCTTCCGCGCCTCGAACTACTAGGCTCTCTTTATCCTCCTTTTTGAACAAGTACTATAAGAACGATTTTCATTATTTTAAGCAATACCGATATATTTTAAAGTTTTTGATGGGGTACTATGATCAAAGAAGTGTTGTAAAAATGCTATATCGACACCAGATTTATAGGCACAATATCCCCAAGTTTTTCGAAGTGTATGTGAGCTAATCCCTTCTAAACCAACTTCTTTTGCTGCTTTGTTTAAAATATACCATGCATGCTGTCTCGTAATGGATTTCGTTCCTTTTTGAGATTTTAGCAACGGTTCATTTCGTTTCCAAGTTTTTCGTTCTTTCATGTAATCTTCGATTGCATGTTGTAATTCTTCGTTTACAGCGAACCATTTATGTTTCTTTACCTTTTCGTTGTAAAACAAAATGGAGTGGCGAACATTTTCATTTTCATCGATTACATCGCCAACTTTTAATTGTAAAATTTCGCTCACTTTTAAACCAGAATTAACAGCTAGTACGAATAATAAGCCATCACGTTTCGAAGATTGTAAAAGTATATTTTTGATTTTTTCTAATTGTTTTCCATTTTGAATAGGTTGTCCTGCTTGTTTCATTTCACGCACTCTCCTCATTTATATGTGTAAAGGAAAGGATTAACTTAGTTACTACTATAAAGGTAGGGTGTGAATTTCATGTGAACTCCTCGTGAAATTGAGACAAATTATTTGACTTCTTTTACTTTTTGTAAATCAAAGTAAAAGACAACACTATCATCGGTATTATATACACCGTATTCGGCATGATGTAGTTCTAATATATTTTTTACAATCGATAGTCCAAGTCCCGTACCACCAGTATGACGGCTACGTGAAGCATCTAGACGGTAGAAGCGATCCCATATTTTTTGTAAACTTTCATTGGGAATGGGATTTCCAGTGTTTTCAATTTCTACTTTAACTTTTTCGTCATTTTCTATTACACGAATACGGATTTCTCTACTATCTGGTGTATAGCGAATCGCATTGCTAAGTAAATTGATAACAACTTGCTCAATACGATTGCGGTTTGCTTCTACATAAATAGAAGGATTTGCATCGATTTCTACGTGTAAATGTTTTTCTTCCATACTAAATAGAAGTTTTGTATAGACTTGCTGAACAAGTTCACCAAGTGAAAAAGTATTCATTTCTAATTTGTATGTGCCAGATTCTAGTTTTGCTAACTCTAACATTTCAACGATGAGTCGGTTCATGTTTTCTGTTTCTTCTAAAATAACATCTGTATAGTAGTTGTTGTCTTTACTGACACCATCTTTAATGCCTTCTGCAAAGCTTCGAATGACACTTAATGGTGTTTTTAATTCATGAGATACGCCAGAAATAAATTCTTTTCGTGTTTTTTCTAATTGGCGTTCCCGCTCGATATCTTGTTGTAATTTTGTATTCGCTACGTTCAATCGATCAATTCGGTCCTTTAAGTTAACAGATAATGTATTAATACTACTAGATAAACCGCCAATCTCATCGTCCGCTGACACAGGTAATTTTTCAGTGAAATCAAAGTTAGCCATTTTTTTTGTAACTCGATTCATTTTAATAAGCGGCTTAACAATAATTTTTGAATAATAAAATGATAGTAAAATAATAATGAAGAAGACAATAATCAGTGCATAGACGTAATAATCTTTTAAAACAAGCATAGCCTCATCAACAGGTTGTAAGGAAGTCATTGCAAAAGCATATTCCTTAAGTTCACCGTTTTCTAAAACCGGTTTTACGAAAATTTGACTTTTAACTTCATTCTCTCCACCTATTGTATATGTTGTCAGTTCGTTTGAATTCGCTTTACCAAGTAATACGGATACTCCCCAATGTTGAATCCCTTGAAATAATGTATCTACATTGTTTGCAAGGCGGATGTCATTTTTGGAAGGAAGGTGAATTTTAGATACAATACCTTCAAAACGCTGAATACCGAGTCTTGTATCTTTTGTATATTTGTTATTCTTTGCATTTGTCCAATCGATATCAAATAATTTAAAGTCAGAAATGATGTTATCATTTTTCCATGAATTATAACGAGTTGTAATTTCAACAGGGATAATGATATCTTTTTTTACAATTCCGTCTATGAGAATAACATCATTATTTTTTAACTGTAAATTCATGAACTTTGTATATTCATCATTCGTTAAAATATTATTGAGCGGAATAGAGTATGTTTTATTCGATTTATTGACAATTTCAATATAGAAATTGTTTTCATCTTTTATAATTCCATTTGGATCTAATAAGACGAGTTCAGCATTTGTTTTTTCATGAAATTGTTGTTTAAGTTTTGTAATTTCCTCAAATGTTCCGCCGCTCTTTTCATAACTTGTTAAAAAGTTCTCAAAAGAAGTTTGGACAGTATGAATTTTTTTATTGATATAAAACTTTTCTAAAAACAACGATTGTCCAAGGAAAAAAAGGAGGAAGGTAACAGTAAATAAAGTTGATGTTAATAGAAATAGTTTAAAGACAATACTTCTTTTTTTCACTTCTTCACCTCATAAAAGAATACTTGCGTAAATAGCTTCTTTATTATAACAAACGATAAAAGAAAGTAGGAACTGAAAATCTGTCTCTTTCAGAAGCAGTTTTTTATAAAAAGTCATATAACATAATACAATAATAAATAATAAATTCACGTTATGTGTTTGTTATACATATATAAATCCATTTTGATTTTTCGACATATAAGCCGCGGCTATGGATAACAAAAGGTGACCTGCACTCGTTTTCTGTCTTTGTTTTCAATTGGTATGGGGCAGGAAAAGGATTTGACCGCTTCTATGCATGGCCGGATGCTCTCTCCCACCTAAAAAGAGAGGTTTTATGTCGGTTTTTTAATTTGTATTTATATATACAAAATGAGAAAAGAACTCGCCAGACGTATGACAAGTTCTTTTGTACATTATTGTTGAATAGCTGCATCTAAAGCGATTTCAATCATTTCGTTAAATGTTGTTTGACGTTCTTCTGCAGATGTTTCTTCTCCAGTAAAGATGTGATCACTTACTGTTAATACAGATAATGCATTTACACCGTATTTTGCTGCTAATGTATAAAGAGCAGTTGTTTCCATTTCAACAGCTAATACACCGTATTCGCCAAGTTTCTTTACCATATCCATGCTTTCACGATAGAATACATCCGCTGTTAAAACATTACCAACGCGAACTTGTAATCCTTTTTCTGTTCCAGCATCATATGCTTTCTTTAAAAGATCGAAGTTTGCAGCTGGTGCAAAATCAAACCCAGGGAATGTTAAGCGGTTCATGTTAGAGTCCGTACAAGCTGTCATCGCAATAATAACGTCACGAACTTTTACATCTTTTTGAATAGCACCGCATGTTCCAACGCGAATTAAATTTTTCACACCGTAGCTTTGAATGAGTTCGTTTACATAAATAGAAATAGAAGGAACACCCATACCAGTACCTTGAACAGAAACACGTTTTCCTTTATAAGTACCAGTGAATCCTAACATACCACGTACATTGTTATAGCAAGTTACATCTTCTAGAAATGTTTCTGCAATATATTTTGCGCGTAATGGATCACCAGGTAGTAAAATAGATTCAGCAATTTCACCTTGTTTTGCTTCAATATGAATGCTCATAAAAATCCTCCTTGTTATGTATATGTATAATCAACATCACTTGCATTATACAATAGGAATCATACCGATTAAAGTGTTTTTTCCTGCACTAATGGGCAGTAATACCCCACTGAGAAAAGCTGCACTTTATCATTTGTATATAAATCCAAATTTAAAAACCGACATAAGGCCCTTCTTTTTAGGCGGGAGAGAGCATCCGGCCATGCATAGAAGTGGTCAAATCCTTTTCCTGCCCCATACCAAGTGAAAACAAAGAGAGAAAACAAGTGCAGGTCACCTTTTGTTATCCATAGCCGCGGCTTATATGTCGAAAAATCAAAATGGTTTTATATAGTATATACGAGAAAGAACGTTTTCAATAGTTGAATCAATCCTTCTTAATCTCAATAATTCTTTTGCATAAGCAGGGGCTAATTCTGTTCGATCTGAAGAAAATAATAGATATTTTATTTTTTTATAGAATGAAATATCAGAATTGTGTTATAATTCACGAAAAAGTGTAGCAGGTGAGTGCATGAAAAATCTTGTCATAGGACTGATTGCTTTATTATTTATTGTACTTGGTGGATTCTACATGCAAAAGTATAAAGGAACAACGGAAACAGCAGGGGCCATACAAGAGGTGAAATGGGATGTAAAAAACAGAGAGGGAAATGAAAAAGTAGACATTGAATTTCAACTGTTTAATAAAAGTAATAATGAAATTCGTGGTGTTAACGATAACATTAGGGCTGTTATTGTGGACGAGCAGTTAAAGGGTGTTCAGCGAATCAATCCTTCATTTTCTGGCAATGGCTCTTATAAACTATCTACAAAAGTGACAAAAGAAAACATACAAACAATTTTTTTGTATGAGGATCATGGTAAAACAGCACAATCCTTTGCACGGAAGCATTTAGGGAAAGAAGAGAAAGAAGAGAAAGAAGAGAAAGATAAGAAAAAACAAAAGCAGTTACCTGTAGATCCGGTATTAACAAAAAAAATTGGTGATTATCAAATGTCGCTCTTATTTGGTGCCTTACATCCAAACGAAGCAGTTACCCTGACATTTCAATTTCAAATAAAAAAGGGAGAAAGTTTAAAACTTCGCTCGAATAGTGGAGAACATGCGGCTCTTTATATTGTTGATGAGAAAAAAGAACATTTTTTATATGCGCTTCCTATAAATGAAGAAGAACAACTTCAATATCGTATTACGTTTCCAGCAGAAGGAAGTTATAAACTATGGGGTGTTTTTTATATAAATGGGCAAAAGTATGAAAAAGAGTTTGTATTACAAGTTCAAAAACGAAAAAGCAGCTAACACACTAGCTGCTTTTTCGTTTTCCTATTAATTTTGTTACGGCAAGCATTGTGATTGGTAAAGAGTGGTTTTTTCGAAATGCTAAATATTTACCGCTCCAGGTTGGTTTATATTTTTCTTTAAAATGGCGCAAGCCACTAAAACTATACGTATAACGAACGTTGTTAAAAATAGCCGCTGCGACGCGCTCGGACCAAAATGATTGCGCGGATAAACCAACATTAGAAAGTGGAGCCATTCCAATGTTAAAGGAATGATATTCATTTTCTTTCGCCCATTGGAATAAGTGGATAAAGATCGCATCCATAATTCCTCCTGGTGCATCTGGATAATAGCGCATTAAATCAATCGACAGTTCACCGCTTTGATAGACGGGCATAAATGTTGTAAATGCGATGATCTTTCCGTCGGCATCAGAGAGTGTTGCAATAGGTGCACGGCTCATATAGTCACGATCAAAATAGCCTAGAGAAAAGCTCTTTTCTTTTTTTCGTCCAAGCCAAGCGTCTGATACTTCCTTCAATTCCTCATATAGCTCGTCAGAAAATGGTGGTTGATGAATTGAAAAGGTATAGCCTTCACGTTCAAAACGGTTAAAGGTAGCACGAAGTCCAGCACGTTTTTTCCCTGATATGGTAAACGTATTTAAATCAACAACTGCTTCTTCACCGAGTTTAAAGAAGTTATAACCAAAGTCATGATATAAGCTCATCCATTTACTTTCAATTTGGTAAAATACACAAATATAACCAAAGCGATCTGCTTCTGTTAAAAATTCTTGTAGTACTTTACGGAACGAAGAAGGATCGCCAATTGGATCACCGAGTACAACGAGTCGTTTTCCTGCAGGTGAAAATAGAAGGAGTGCTTTTTCATCACTGCTGAAAAAGAATTGTTTATCTCCTAAAAATCCTAAATGACTCAATACATTTCCGCCGTGTTCATCTAAAAAGTTTTGCAGTCGTTTGTCATTAACGGATTGTCCGGGAAATACACTACGATAACGATTCGCTATAATTGAACCAATGAGTAAAAAAGTTGGAACGAAGAAGGCAGCGGCAAGTGCACTTCGTTTTACTTGTGTAATGTTACGAACGACGAAATCAGGCTTGAGAGCTTCTTTTGCTCCTGCAAATAAGATTCCAAGATTTTTATACAGGTATAGTGTAATAAGTAAAAATATAAATACTTTTATTCCATCTGAAAATGAAACTTCCATTTTTTCACGTACAAATCGTTTACGAAGCATATATAGTACAGCGAGTACAATCAGTAAAATGAACGTTTCTTCCACATCGATTCCTTTTAGCGTGTTAAAAATGGCTGCTCCAATTAAAGAAATAATCGTCATATAGTAGGAGCGTTTTGTTCCGTAATAAATGCCTCGAGATAGGATAACAAGTAAAATCCCAAATGTTAACGATAAGCTAAAAGAAAGTTGAATAAGATGTTTTGGAGCTAAAATATGTAATGCATGAGCACGGTTAATGCTTGTTGGTAAAATTGTTGATAAGATGACCATTAATCCAGCAAAAGCTGTTAAAACAGCTGAAGCCCATGAACCTAATTTCCCTATAAAGTCACGTTGGAGTGTCCAAATGACACCAGTCGTTTCTAAGGCGGGTGCGATAAATGGTTTATCTTCAATTTTTTTCAAAGCAGCTCCAGTCATTTCAAAAGCTGCAAAAATTAAACCGAGACAAAACGGTAAAATGTAGTAGACAAGACGGTATAACAACATCGCAGGTAATAATACCCCTGTATCGACCCCGTATTGCCCTATCCCAGTTAAAAAGACGAGATCGAATGAACCAAGTCCACCTGGCACGAGGCTGACAATCCCAGC
Source organism: Bacillus sp. DX3.1 (assembly GCF_030292155.1). Lineage (NCBI taxonomy): Bacteria > Bacillati > Bacillota > Bacilli > Caryophanales > Bacillaceae > Bacillus > Bacillus sp. DX3.1. The sequence continues at coordinate 1,440,731 of NZ_CP128153.1, forward strand.
TAACGCCGCAATGACATAGACGCCTAAAAATTTACGGAAATCGATATCAATTCCAAATAAAAGTAAGATGACGTACATTACGATACCAGCAGAGAGCCATTCCACTAATGAAACGAGTGAATAGAGAATGGTTGGGTTTTTTTCTTCTATTTGTTGCTCTTCTACTTGCTGTTGTTTACGATTTTTAATTTTGGAAAAACCGATATATAACGGTACAAAAAGGGCGAAAAAGATGAGGACAGGCCATAGCCAAGGCTTTTCGTGCAAAATAAATCTCGTGTCTAATATTCCTATGAGACCGAGAAATGAGAGAAGAGCTAACCCGTTAATAAAAGCAGTTGTCATCCAAGCAATGCTTTTTATGAGTTTGCCACTTTCTTTCACATGTGGACGATATAGCATTGTACGTATACTTGCTCCTACAAGTCCACCGAAACCGATAAATCCATTTAAAGAATTGGCAATCCAAGAAACACGAAAAATCTTTTGTACCGGTATATCTGCTTTTAAGTAGCGAAGCATGACAAAGTCGTAAAAGAACATTGTCGAAACAGCAAATGCACCGAGCGTAATTGCTAAAAAGACTCCGCCGGTTGGAATGTTTTTAATTGTTTCAATCGCCTCTCGAAACGAAATACCAGACAACTCTTTTCGAGCTTGAAAGAACACAATTGTTAAGACAACAAATGGAAAAATAATTTTTCCGATTTGTAAGAAACGTTTCCATGAAAACGACATAAATACAACTCTCCTTGTGTAAGAAAACTGAGACAATAGTCTTATTATGACAAACTTCATGAAAAATAAAAAGATAAATTGCAGGATATAAAAGCTATTTTTTATATGAAATTGGAAATGTCACATTTCTTCGTACGGATCTTACTGGTTTTTGTTTTGTTTATTCTGAAAAATAAGTTAAAATAAAAGAAAGAAAGAGAGGGGAGAAAAATGGTTATTACAGGTTACGCAGGCTATGAGCTAGAAAAAGCACAACCTAATACATCAGAAGATTTTTTTAACCGATCTGAAGTGACATATATTCTTGAAGGACAAGAAAAAACATTTTCTGTTTTGTATGTCCGTTATTTTGAAGAAATTTTACAAGAAATTACGCCTTTTGAAGGAAATCCAGTTTTTCAAATCGAAGAACAAGACATATATTTACGTGATATTGTTGCTCTCGTGTGTTTCATAAAAAATGAAGAATTTCGTGGGCAAAAGCGTATGTATATTAATATAATAGAAGATTTTCAAAAATATTTTGATACTGAAACAGTAGGGAGAGTACAAGACATAATAGTGGAACTACATAAGAATAAAGAAGTGGAAATTGTTTAAAATGGCAAAGGAGAGAAAAGGATATGTCTAATTCGATGGTTGAAAATCAAACACAGCAGGTTTCTGTATTTTTACAAGAAGTCATTACATTAATGACTGATTATGTAAATTATCATACATTACCTTCCTTATTGGAAGAGTCACCAGAAGGCAATCGGGATTATTATGAAGGGCTGTTATCATCATTGCGACGGTTGCTTGTATTTTGTGAAGAAGGATTAGATGCATGCCTTGTATTACTGAGTAGTCAGCCATTTCGAAAAAAAGCTGCCGAGACAACATTATATAAGATTTATCATCAAGTTATTGCTGAATTTTTTTCACCAAAAAGTGATCAGTGGTATGAAAATAGTCGCTCTGCATATACGGGTAAAAATTCCATTGCTTTTCAACAGGTGCCACCTCGCTCAATTGAGAAAGTGATGCAAGAGCTGGAGGGTAAGTTTCAGATGACGCGTGAAGAACTTGAATATTATGAAACAGACTACCAAACAAAGATGTTGCACAAATATTAACGATAAAGCGAAGAATACACATCTATTGTTGATATATTGCATAGGTGTTAGAGAACAAAAAGAAGCTAGAGGGGTCTAGCTTCTTTTGCTTTTTTCTACGGTATATACGATGTGTACTTTGAATATATTTAAAGTGGATAGCATCGAGGAGGTGTCTTATGAACCAGCAAGGTGTATTGACAGATTACTTCCATGAAGTAGAAAGCTGGTGCGAAAGTGTTCTTCATGTATTGGATAGTCGGGCAACTGAAGTTTATGATGTCCATATGCTTGCATATAAAATTCAAATGCTACTAGAGCGTATGAAGGAAAATGAGTATGAAACAGATACTGAATTTATGTATGAGATAAGTGATGATGTGGAACATATTCAACATCACTTACAAGAAGTATTTATGTTAGAAAACGAACAAGATGACTTATATGAAAGAACATATATCGAGCGCTCTGTTCCAATTGGAGGGCACACGCTTCCACCATTACCTTATCCCTACAATGCATTGGAACCGTATATTTCTCGAGAAATTATGATGTTGCATCATGATAAACATCATCGTAGTTATGTAGAGGGGCTCAATAAAGCAGAGAAAATGATGGAGGAAGCAAGAAAGACAAACGAATTTGATTTATTAAAGCATTGGGAAAGAGAAGCAGCTTTTCATGGATCAGGACATTATTTGCACACGATATTTTGGAATAATATGAAAAAAGATGGGGGAGGGAGTCCACGGGGCGAATTATCTCGAGAAATTGAGAAGGACTTTGGTAGCTTTTTACGTTTTCAAAAGCATTTTACAGAAGCCGCATCAAAAGTGGAAGGTTCCGGTTGGGCCATTCTCGTATGGGTACCTCGCTCAGGACGATTAGAAATTTTACAAAGTACTCTTCATCAACTGTTCACACAGTGGGATACGATTCCGTTGCTTGTCCTGGACGTATGGGAACATGCTTATTATTTACAATATCAAAATCGTAAGGAAGAATACATTAAAAATTGGTGGAATATTGTCAATTGGCCCGATGTAGAAAAAAGGTTTGAAAGTGCGAAGCAACTAGAATGGATACCGTATTAGACGCATAATTAATTGTGCGTCTTTTTTCGATTGTAGAGGAAGTTCAGTTCAAAAAGTCCGGTAAAGATAGCAGTCGCATTTCTTTGTTACGTCGCTACTCCGGTACTCATGTAGTTCCATCTACACTCCGTATCCTCCTGGCTTCCGTTCCTCGAACTGCTCGGCTCTCTTTATCCTCCTTTTTGAACAGGCACTTGTAGGGAAAAGAATCTTTCGTTCATATTTTAAAGGTCCAAGCATACACTTGTACAAAAAGTGTCAAAAGGACGTGGGGGATATGAGACGAACTTGGATTGTGATTACACTTATTATAATATGTGCAAGTGTAATACCGACGAATACATATGCACAAATGAATGATGTGAGTGCTCGTAACGCTATACTAATGGAAGAGCATTCCGGGCGTGTTTTATATGGGAAGTTAGAACATAAATCAGAAAAAATCGCAAGTATTACAAAAATCATGACCGCTCTGTTAGCTGCTGAATCAGGGAAAATGAAAGAAGCAGTGCCTATTAGCAATGAAGCGGTTCGTGTAGAAGGATCAGCAATTTATTTAAAACCTGGACAAAAAGTACCGCTAGAAGATTTAGTATACGGTTTAATGCTTCGTTCTGGTAATGATGCAGCACAAGCTATTGCTGAAAATGTCGGGGGAAGTATAGAGGGATTTGTTTATTTAATGAATGAAAAAGCAAAGGAAATTGGAATGAAAGATACACATTTTTCAAATCCACACGGCTTAGATGGTGATGGAACACACTATTCGTCTGCATATGATATGGCACTATTAACGCGATACGCGATAGGAAATGAAATATTCCGGAAAATTTTTGGTACGAAAACATATCAGTCCAAAGCGTGGGATTATCCTTGGAAAAATAAACATAAACTTGTGACGTCCTATTATGAATATGCAACAGGAGGAAAGACCGGGTTCACAAAAAAGGCTGGACGTACGCTTGTCACAACGGCTTCGAAAGATGGATTAGATCTAATTGTAGTTACACTGAATGCGTCAAGTGATTGGGATGATCATATGTATTTATTCGACCAAGGGTTTAAACAATACAAACTAACGAAGGTTTTACAAAAAGGAGCACTTTCCGGTGTACAGGAAAAGAAATATGCCAATCATATTTATACAAAATATGATTTATCTGTACCGTTAACAAACGAGGAAAAGGATCAGGTTACGTTAAAGATAGAACTAGATAAAGGAGCAAAATTAGTGGAGGGAGAAAAAGTAGGACGGACGCTTGCTTATGTAGATGAAAAAGAAGTAGGAGAGCGTAATTTATTTTATAGCAAGAGAAAGTTGATTGCTACGACAGGCGTATATTGGAATGATGTGCAAGAAATCTTTTCTCATATGCTAGGTGTTGGAACGGATGGTTAACCTCGTATGGGTAGCAATGGCGTTAATTGGTATTGTGTATGCGATGGTCAATGGAACGATGGAGGAAGTAAATAAAGCTGTTTTTGAAGGTTCAAAAGATGCAGTAACAATTTGTATTGGACTTATTAGCGTTTTAGTTTTTTGGCTTGGTTTAATGAAAATTGCGGAGGAAGCTGGTTTGCTAAAGAAATTAGTCGCGTTTTTTATGCCGGTTGTTAAAAGGTTGTTTCCAGAAGTGCCAAAGGATCATCCTTCTATGGGATTTATTTTATCTAATATGATGGCAAACTTTTTCGGGCTTGGAAATGCGGCGACACCACTTGGTATTAAGGCGATGGAGCAGCTGAAAGAATTAAATGGGGGGAAGGATTCAGCGAGCCGTTCTATGGTAACGTTTTTGGCTCTAAATACATCGGCAATTACGCTAATTCCAACAACTGTTATTTCAATTCGTATGACATATGAATCGGCGAATCCGACTGAAATTGTTGGTGTCACGTTCATTGCACAAGTGTTATCGATGATTGGGGCAATTTGGATTGACCGCTATTTTTACCGAAGAAGGAGTAGAAAGGGGCGGAAAAAATGAGCATTGTCAATACGATTTCATTATGGGTTATTCCCTGTGTAATTGGCTTTATTCTATTATATGGCACAATAAAAAAAGTTCCCACGTATGAATCGTTTGTGGAAGGCGGGAAAGAAGGGATTCAAATTGCGATTTCTATTTTGCCATTCATGGTTGGAATGCTCGTTTCCATTTCCATTTTTCGAGCATCTGGAGCATTAGATGCTATGATTACTTTTATGAAGCCGATGTTAGATATGATTCATGTACCAGCAGAAATCGTGCCACTTGCACTTATCCGTCCCATTTCAGGATCGGCAGGCTTAAGTATTACAACAGATTTAATTGCGACGTATGGACCAGATTCATTTATTGGAAGATTGGCTTCTACGATGCAAGGAAGTACAGATACGACCTTTTATATTTTAACAGTGTATTTCGGAGCTGTTGGTATCCGGAAAATGGGAGATGCCTTAAAGGTAGGGTTGTTTGCTGATTTAATTGGAATTATTTGCTCTATTGTATTTGTTTCTTTACTGTTTCGGTGATCGCTATTCATTTTTTGAGCGAATTCGCTTATAATACGTATACAACCACTATTAAGGGGATGCTTAATAGTGGTTTTTT